>NZ_JAYKZZ010000025.1:0-100180 GCF_035818675.1 Parapedobacter flavus | reverse complement strand
ACCCTCAACGAACAACCGCCTCCTCCGAAGCGGGATGCAAAGGTAGCAACCTTTTTTGTTAATACAAGGAGTGGCCACGAAAAACATTGAATCATATGTGTAAAGCGTTGGCCAACAACAGTATTTGGCAATAAGGTTTTTTCTCCTGCACAGATTTAGTATGCCATGCCCCGTGATTTCAACCGTTGGCCAAGGCAATTTCCGCTGCATCTATGGGTTTCCCGTGCTCATCGGACAGGAAAGACATGGGGTTCTCGGGGTCCTTGATGATTTCAAATAGGGTATATCCCCAGGGCTTCCAGAAGTTCTCAAGAACCTGCCCATAGGTTTTTACCTGCCACGGATCGAATATGGGCTTCATGCTCATATCCATCAGCGGCATCGGTTCAATATAAATCTGCTCAGCGGTGGGCATCACCGTATAAGTTGGCAGCCGATTGAACAAGTACGCCGAATAGAAAAAGCGAGCACATAGTTCTTCAAACTGGATGGGGTGCAGCCGACGCCCCGTCAACGGTACCACAAACGCTTCGTGATAAGCCCCATTCGCTCCGTTATCTTGAAGGCAGGCAATCAGACCAAAATCATTCATCCGCAGTGAATACACCAACGTATTGATTTCATCACGATAGTTGAAGGTATCAGCAGGGTTGTCAACTTGGACAACTACCATAGTAAAGGGTGTCCCGTCAAATTGAACAGGTTTGATTAACGACTGCAGCATGAGGTGTAGGTTTTTGAACTTATGTACAAGCACTTGAGAAAAGTTCATCGCCTCGCCGCTAAGCAACTGTTGGTGTACGCCGACTTGGATTTCGTTGAATACGACGCCATAAACAATACGGGCTACCCATTGGAATAAGGTAATACGGTCCAGTTCCATTACCTCCTCATACCCCTTTTCAAACGCGTTTTCAACACGTTCGTCCAAATCCGAAAAACGATCGGCCACAGCCGCTGTACAGGGTAGCTGCAATTGCTTATATGTACAGTGGCTTCCGTCGAGCAGCTTGAACGGCTTGTCTTCAATATCAAACTTACGCATCAGCCAATCCGGAAAAACCGGTATCTGCTCCTCGGCCGACTGTAGCGGCTGTCCGCTCAAAAAACAGGTCTCGTTGTCAAAGCGGAAATCCTCGAAGGGGTTATATAACACATCGGTGTCCATTTCTAAAAACTATTTATATGATCACGCCCGCATTTCAATCCAATGAAGGAAAAGAAATACCTTTAATCTTCCTGTAAAGTTCCACCGCATACAGGTCGGTCATCCCCGAAACAAAATCGAGCACCGAACGCACCCTCGCGTAAGTAGTCTCTTGGTTGGTATGAAACTGTTTTGGCATCAGTGCCAGGAGCTTGCTGTCGTACTTGGTCTTTTTTTTACTCAGATAGGCCGGAATAAATTCTTCCAGCAAGCCATTCATAACCTTGTAACCAGCCACCTCAATTTGCACAACGGATTGGGCATTGTAGATCTTTTCAACAGAAACTCGTGCTATTGCACCCATGCCGGCCACTAAATCACCAGCCAGTGCATCCATTAACGGCCGGTCAAACTGGCCACGCAGTATGGCTTCCTGATGTTGTACGAAGGCATTGGCACAGGCCACTATCAACGTGTTTATCGCTTTGGCCCGCAACAGGCTGATCCGGCTATCCGAATCGCCCAGCCCCTCCAGCCGCCCCCTTAGCTGATTGTCGCCGCAAATAGGCAACAGCAGGTTTGCTACTTCTTCATAAGATAAGATACCTAGGCGATGTGCGTCTTCCAAATCGATGATGTTGTAACATATGTCATCGGCAGCTTCTACCAGGTAAACCAATGGGTGGCGTTTGTAGCCTATTTGCTGCCCGTTCTCGGAAAACAGCCCAAGCTCCTCGGCAATTTTCTTGAAAGCAGGTTGTTCCGATTGGAAAAAACCATACTTTTTGCGATGATGGACAAACTTATCATGACCATCGATAGCGGCACAAGGGTACTTGACGATTGCGCCAAGTGTACTATATGTCAGTGCAAAACCATGTTCATCCTTGCCGGAAAATGCGTGTGTGAGTATCCGTAATGCGTTTGCATTACCTTCGAAGTGAGTGAGGTCTGCCCATTCTTCAGGAGAAACCCGGTTTTTGAAAGTTTGCCCGCTACCGTCAGTAAAATAACTGGAAATGGCCGCTTCACCAGAATGCCCGAATGCTGGATTTCCAAGGTCATGTGATAAGCAAGCTGCGGAAACAATATTGCCCACTTCTTGAAGATAAGGTACATCGGCATCTATTGTCGGAAAAGATTTTCTCGTCTCATTGTAGAAAATACGACCCAGCGACCGGCCAACACTGGCAACCTCCAGGCTATGCGTAAGCCTGTTGTGCACAAAGACACTGCCGGGCAATGGAAAAACCTGTGTCTTGTTCTGCAACCTGCGGAAAGGAGAGGAGAAAATCAGCCGGTCATAGTCGCGTTGAAACTCCGAGCGCGCATCATGCTGATCAGCGATGTGCCGTGACTCATAACCCCAGCGCTTAGCTGAGAGCAATTGCTTCCAATTCATTGCATCCATGGAGGGCAAAGGTAAGAGAAATTAGCCATACAATAGGGCAGAGCCCCAGAAGCCAGGCAAACGCCAGCTAGTCATAGAACTTCCAAGCAATACCGACCCGGAGGTTCGCATTCTGCATCGGATACCGGCGTACGGTATAGTAGCCCGAAGGCCATACCATTTGGTTAGCGAAGTTATAGCTTATAAACAAGTTGGCGCGCTTGAGTGTCGCCGTGGCCCACACATCTACAATGGGGTAGGTTGAGAACTCAATACCAGCGTTGTCGTTATAAAACTGCCCAATGTTGATAGCGTAAGACGGTGTTCGAAAAGGTGTATTGAAACGAACATCGAAGCCGAGATTGAAATCCACAATTTTATAGAGCAACCCGTTATAGTAAAAACTGTGCCACGTGTATAGCTCGGGCACAGCAAGGACGGCACCGTAATCTGATTTCTGATACACGGCGTAATTATCGAGATGAAAACGGCCCAGCCTAAAGTTCTGTCCTACCGACACTTTTAGCAGGTTGATGCTGTTGCTCAGTTGTGCGGGCTCAATGATTCGGAATTGTCGTGGGTTATTGCCGGGGTTGTCCAGTTCCCTGTAATAAAGGTAATTGTTGATTAAAAAATACTCCACTTTTCCCGAAAAGCCAAACCGGGCGTTTTCATAAGTAAACGAGAAGTTGGTCGTTTTGGTCTTCGCGAAATCATTATCCCATTGATGGTAGGTGTAGTTGACCCGCTGGAACGTTTGTTCAGGCGATTTATTTTGCGTATAAGCACCTAGCACGATGCGCCCGACCGTATTGCTCAACAAAACATCCGCCTTAGCATCATAAAGATAATCCCCGAAATTCGCCCCCTGAACGATCTGGTTCAAGTCGCCCGTTATCGTAATCCGGTCGCTGAAACGATAACCCACCCCGGCCCGAAGTGTGCTGTTTTGCAGAAAAGCATTCAATCCCCGATCGCTATACCAATGCATGTCGTGTCGATATCCCAGATCCAGCTTCACTTCGTTTTTGATAAAGGCTACTGATTTGCCGCGGAGGTAAAAGCTATAGCCAAAGTCGTTAGTGACGGTTGTAAGCTGGGTCGTGTCGGCGGACAGGATGCTCTCGCCGAAAGGAAAGGCATTGTTGACATCTTCCTCGTTCTTATAGAATTGGAAATTCCGCGAGCGGAACTGAACGCTATGCGACAAGCGGTTAGTAGGAAGGATCTGTTGTTCCGGCACGTTGGCATTAATGGTATCTAAGCGTCCGATGAACAAGCTTTGTCTAAGAAAGGCACTGTTATCGCGCCAAGTATGCCTGGGCCGCTCGTCCCGCGTGCCCCGCAAACGTGTGGATTCGGCGTCGCTGGGACCCCGGTCGGGGTCGCGAAACAGGGTGTCATTGACGATCGACCCGTTTTCGGTCGACGTCAACTGGTTGAATACCGCATTGGTAAGCAGGTTGTAACGGTGATTCTCCGATTCATACCAGGCAAATACGGCCGACTTCAAGTCATTATACCGTTGGTTGATGTAATAGCCATCGGCCCGGGCAGCGTGGAATTCACCCCCGATATTCAGCCGTGGGTTGATGTTTTGGGTCACCTTGGCCCGGATAATCTGATCATCAAAGAAAAACCCTACGTTATACAACTCCGAAAACGGCGCCTGCGCACGGTAATACTTTATCGAGTCGGGTTGGTAGAGGTAACGTTCCAGCGCGTGAAATCCGGTCTGGAACCCAATGGTCTTATTGGGTTCAAACAGCATATCCCGTGTGGCCAGTCCGTAACTACCTAAATGGATGGTGGGGCTTTTCGGCTGGTTTTGTGGACTGTAATACTGGAAGTTCTTGTGTAGGGTATCGATTTGATAGGTAAACGTACCCTGTTTCATCATGGCTAGGGTGGTATAGCGCACATACCTTGCCGTATAAATTACGGTATCCTCCTTATTGTCTTCCGCCGCCCTTGCAGAGTCCAGCGCACTACTGAAACCTTCCTCCACTTGTGCGAACAGCCCCGGCAGGAACGAAAAGCAACACAGGGAGATCAGTAAAATGCGCAACGGGACATTCATCGTTGCAAAGCTATTAATTCTTTCAATATTAATGTCATTTTTGGCTCGGCTGTAGTGGCCACTTCCACGATTTCGGTGAGCGAAACGGGCTGCAGGTTTTCATGGAAACCTTCGTCGGTGACAACCGAAAGGGCGAACACGGGCAATCCCAAGTGGTTGGCTACAATGACTTCGGGTACGGTACTCATGCCTACAATATCGCCGCCAATGAGCCGCATGTAGCGGTATTCGGCCCTGGTTTCTAGGTTTGGGCCGGGAGTAGACACGTACACCGCGCGGTGGGTCGTTATCTCTTGCCTGTGCGCAATTTCCAGCGCATCGCTAATCATGCCCGGATCGTAGGGTCGACTCATGTCGGGGAAACGCGGGCCGAAACGCGTGTCATTGGCACCACGCAACGGATTGTCCGGCAACAAGTTAATATGGTCGTCTATCAACGCTAGGTCACCCTTACGGATGGCGGGGTTGAGCGACCCGGATGCATTCGACACAAGAAGTTTTTGGATGCCAAGTGATTTCAAGACCCGTACCGGGAACGTGATCTGCTGCATGTTATAACCCTCGTAATAATGGAGGCGGCCCTGCATGGCCACGATCCGTCGCCCGTTGAGCACGCCGAAGATCAGCTTGCCTGTATGGAATTCTACCGTGGATATCGGAAAATTGGGGATATTAGCATACATCAGTTGATGCGTAGTCTCAACCTCTTCGGCCAAACCGCCCAGCCCAGTGCCTAGGATGATCCCGAACTCGGGGCCAAAATCGGCAATCCGATGTTTAATGAACGCTGTTGTTTCTTCGATCAGGTGGTACATTGGATATGTTTATTGCTTTATATACGTGTGTCGTTGCCATGGTATATGCTAAGATAGCTATCGTATCGGCTCGCCGCGATGGCTCCGCTTTCGAGTGCCTCCAATACGGTGCACCCGGGCTCGTTGATGTGGCGACAATCATTAAACCGGCAATCATTCATACGTTCCCGCATTTCTGGAAAAAAATGACCCAGTTCCTGCGGTTCGATGTCGATGATACCAAGTTCGCGGATGCCCGGCGTGTCAATCAACCGTCCACCCTTGGAAAGCAGGATCATTTCGGCAAACGTGGTGGTGTGCCGCCCCTTGTCAGACCAATCGGATATCGCCGCAGTTTTCATTTTCGCCGCCGGATGGATGGCATTGATAAGCGTGGATTTCCCTACGCCCGAATGGCCTATCACCAATGTTGTCCGCTGGTGGAGCATGGCGCGGACCGTCTCGACATTCGTTCCCTGCAGCGCCGAAACTTCGTAGCAAGGGTAGCCCAACGGTTCATAAATTGCCGTATAGTCTTTCAAAACACCCAATCCTGCATCCGAAAACAAATCCAGTTTGTTGAAAATAAGACCGGCAGGAATGTCGTAAGCCTCGGCCGTAACCAAGAAGCGATCAATGAAACCCAACGAGGTAAATGGCGACGCGAGTGTGACCACGAGGAAAGCCTGATCAAGGTTCGCTGCAATGATTTGCGCCTGCTTGGACAAGTTTATCGATTTACGGATAATATAGTTCCTTCGTTCGTACAGCTGCACGATAATGGCGGTATGCGGAACGGTATCCGTTTCGACCATGATATCGACCCAATCACCCACCGCGACGGGATTTGTTGTCTTGATGTCTTTCGTGCGGAACTTCCCTTTAATCCGGCAATCGTATGTTTTGCCATCATCCGCAAGCACTTCATACCAACTACCAGTCGATTTGGTGACCAAGGCCCTCATCCGAATACGATATTATATGCCGAAGCGCTTCTTACCATATTGGCAAAAGTCGGAAAAAAACGCCACAATATCCCTATATTTGTCTCCACACCAATACACTCGATACGTGAAGAAGTTGTTTCTTTTAGATGGGATGGCCTTGATTTACAGGGCTTATTTTGCGCTCAGTAAGAACCCCAGGATTACCTCAACCGGATTCAATACTTCTGCGATATTCGGGTTTGCCAATACGTTGTTGGAGTTGCTCAGAACACAGCAGCCCTCGCATATCGCCGTGGCATTCGATACCATGGCGCCAACCAACCGCCATATCGAATTCGAATCGTACAAGGCCAACCGGCAAGCGATCCCCGAAGACCTAGCCGCCGCCATCCCTTATGTTTATCGACTAATCGAAGGGTTCAATATCCCGCTCATCACGCTGGATGGGTATGAGGCCGATGACATCATCGGCACGCTGGCTAAACAAGCGGAAGCCAAAGGATACACGGTATATTGCATGACACCCGATAAGGACTTTGGCCAATTAGTGACAGAAAATATTTTTATTTATAAGCCCGCCCGTTTAGGCAATGGGGCAGAGACGCTCGGTGTAAAGGAAATCCTGGAGAAGTGGGAAGTTTCCGACGTGAAACAGGTTATCGATATCCTCGGCCTGTGGGGCGACTCCGTCGATAACATTCCGGGCATTCCGGGTATCGGCGAAAAAACGGCAAAGAGCCTGATCAAACAGTTTGGCTCCATGGAAGCGATCCTGGCCAATACGAACCAACTTAAGGGTAAACAGCGGGAAAACCTCGAAACATTTGCTGAGCAGGGGTTGATTTCAAAAAAATTGGCCACCATCCAATTGGATGTGCCCGTTGTACTGGATGAAGAAGGCCTCTTATTAGGCCAACCGGATAAAGACATATTGGAACCGCTTTTTGCCGAGTTAGAGTTCCGCACGTTGGGTAAGCGTGTTTTTGGCGAGGATTTTAGCCTTTCAGGCGCACAGGCGGTTTCGGGTGCACAAATGGATCTGTTCGGCAATACGGCAGCGCCCCACACCGATACCGGCGAAGTTTATGTGCCGCCCGTTGCAGGAAAGAATGTCCACAACACAACCCATACCTATGTGTTGGCCGACACGCCAGCCAGCCAGCAAGAGCTGGCCGTGTTATTGTCCAAACAGCGTAGCTTTTGCTTCGATACAGAAACCACAGGTACCGATGCGAATACCGCTGATCTCGTCGGCCTCTCCTTCGCTATCGAACCGGGTAAAGCCTGGTACGTGCCGGCACCGCGCGACAAAGAGGGCTGTCTCCAGGTACTGGACTGCTTCAAGCCCCTCTTAGAAGACGAATCCATTGAAAAAGTCGGGCAGAATATCAAATATGACATTCTTCTGCTGGCCCGCTATGGCATCGTGGTCAATGGACCGCTATTCGACACCATGCTGGCCCATTACCTCATCGACCCCGATACGCGTCACGGCATGGATATGCTCGCCGAAAACTACCTCGGCTATACGCCTATCCCCATTACCGAGCTGATTGGCCCAAAGGGCAAAAAGCAGGGGAATATGCAGGATGTTGACCTAGCCGCCATTACCGAATATGCGGCAGAAGACGCCGACATCACCCTCCAACTCAAGACCGTCTTTGAACCCTTGCTAGAACAGGCAGAAGTGGTTGGTCTCGCCCAGGAAGTCGAGTTTCCGCTGGTCCATGTATTGGCCGATATAGAGCGCTACGGGGTCAAGGTGGATGTACCCGTACTCAAACAATTGTCCGAATCACTGGCGACCGACACCGTACTATTGGAAAAAATAGTCTACGACAAAGCCGGGGTTCGTTTCAACATTGCGTCGCCGAAACAATTAGGCGAGGTGCTTTTCGAAAAACTAGCGCTCGACCCCAAGGCCAAGAAAACGAAGACAGGGCAATACAAAACCGGTGAGGACATTTTACTAGCCCTAGCGTCAAAGAGCGATATTGTGAAGGACATCCTCGAGTTCAGGCAGTTGCAGAAACTGAAATCCACCTATGTGGATGCCCTACCCGCTATGATCAATCCGTTGACGGGGCGGGTGCACACCTCCTACAACCAAGCGGTAGCGGCCACGGGACGGTTGAGCTCCACCAACCCGAACCTACAAAATATCCCCATCCGCACCGAACGCGGCCGCGAAGTGCGGAAAGCGTTCATTCCGACCGATGAAAACCACGTGATTCTGTCTGCCGATTACTCCCAGATCGAGCTGCGGTTGGTGGCACACATGAGCGGAGATAAGGGAATGCTGGAAGCGTTTGAAAAGGGACTGGATGTGCACCGGGCAACTGCGGCCAGAGTGTATGGTGTGCCGCTAGACGAGGTGACGTCGACCCAGCGCAGAAACGCCAAGGCGGTGAACTTCGGTATCATTTACGGCCAGTCTGCTTTTGGGCTCGCTCAGAACCTCGGGATTCCCCGCACAGAGGCGGCACAGATCATTGAGCAGTATTTCGCCCAGTATCCTGGCATCAAACGGTATATGAACGATACCATCAATTTTGCTAAGGAGCACGGCTATGTGGAAACCCTGTTGAAGCGGCGTAGGTACCTGCGCGACATCAACTCGGCCAACCAAACCGTGCGGGGGTTTGCCGAACGCAACGCCATCAATGCTCCCATCCAAGGGTCGGCCGCAGATATGATAAAAGTAGCCATGATCACTATCCATGAAGCCATACGGCAACAGGGGTTGCGCGGCAAAATGACCATGCAAGTGCATGATGAGTTGGTATTTGATGTGCCAAAGGACGAGCTGCCTATATTTAAGGACCTTGCCGAGAAGCACATGAAAAATGCGTTGGCCATATCTGTGCCTATCGTTGTCGAACTGGGCGAAGGCAGCAACTGGCTCGAAGCGCATTAAAAAGGCAATGAATCGTTGGCTGGTCATAGCGTTTGTCATCTTTGCACCATCGGTGGTGCTTGGTGCCGCCGCCGATACGACTGAAAACAACCCGACATTTTACGAACGCGAATCCGGCGACATCGTACGCTTTTTTTATAATGACCATTATTACTTGGTTGATAGGGACTGTGAGTTCAAATCCATTGAACGCGTTGGTCCATATGATTTCCAGCGGCAAGTATTCACGGGTGCGTTTTCCGATTTTGACAACCAAGGCCGGCTCATCTTGGAAGGAAGTTATGTTGATGGAAGGAAGCAAGGCGATTTCAAAGCGTATCACCCCAACGGCCAGTTGAAATGGCAGGTTTCCTATATCCACGGCGTTCCGCTGGGGGCGCTCAATTTCTACTATCCCGATGGCAAACCCCTGCTCGAAGTAACCTACACCAGCGAAGGCATACGTATCCTCAACTTTTGGGACCGTCGCGGCGAGCAGCGTGTGATTGATGGTAATGGGCGATACGAATTTTCGGTTGCTGCCGACGGCTATAACGAATTCGGCTATATACGCTATGCCCGGAAAGGGAAGGTGATAAACGGCACCCCTCATGGTAACTGGACCATCAAATACATTTTTGCCGATGGTAAAGAGCGAAGCGCCGGTTACGAATATTATAATAAAGGCCGCTTTTTAAGTGGGTATGAATCTTATACCGATGTAGAATTTTTCGACACTCCCCGATACGGTCTTCTCCCAGCAGATTTTTCCATCCGTGCCGACTCAATGATAGCAAAGACTTGTACCATCGACGACCACACGGGATTTACCGGATTTCTCGCTGAGTATTTGTCCGACTGGTTTAAAGGAGAGGTCATCGACCGTGTTGTCCCCCGCCTGGCCGGACCTATAAAGATCGAATTCACGGTAACGGTGAAGTCGACCGGCGAACCTAGGGGCATTAAAATGAAATCATCGTTTGATACAAAGTCTTATGCCGATTTGTTGCGCGAAGCGCTGGACGGCGTGTCTTATTGGCTCCCGTCATATGCCGCTGGCCAATATATCGAAGATAAGCTTACCGTGACGATGGAAGCGTTTCCTGATGTTTACGGGCGCGAAATGAAGTTTTATGAGGTTTCCATCAAACGGGAGAAGGGCCGATAATGGCACATATCCGAAATGCATCATCATTTTATTTTACGCTTTCTACGATCTTCTTTTATCCTTTTCCTCAATTCCCTTTTACTTAAATTACTTTTTATAACAACAACGCCTTCAGTACCCTGCAGTTCTTTTTTGTTTTAGCTAATTTTTCGCAAAGTCTATTCCAACATAATACCTGCGATTATAATATTGAACACGGCTTAATAAAACTAACACATCACAATTTAATAAAAACATAACAACAATATTTACTAAATTTACCACATCAACGTTTGATAATAAAAGCACATCAGTGTTTGATAAACGAATAACGATATGGCAACACCGCGAGAAAGATTTGTAGAAGCCCTAAAGTTTCTACAGCAATTGCAAGAAAAAGGGACAATAGGCATCCATACGGATGACATTCCTAATCGTAAATACCGTGAAATCCTGACCAAGAATGGATTTATCAGGGAAGTCGCCAAAGGTTGGTATATCGCTACCGATCCGGAAGCGAAGGATGGTGAAACCACAGCCTGGTATAGTTCGTATTGGGATTTTATTGCGGTATTCCTAAATCATAGATATGGGGACGACTGGTGCCTCTCAGCCGACCAGTCCTTATTGCTCAATGCGGGCAATCAATCTGTACCGCAGCAGTTACTTATTCGTTCTCCCCACGGAAATAACCATCCAACTGCATTGCCGCATAACACATCTCTTTTCAATCTACGGGGAGAACTACCGCCAGCGAATTAGCTCGTCGTGACCGATAATGGGATACGAATGTACAATCTGCAGTCCGCTCTCATTTACAGCGCCGCAACCATCTACGCGAGAAATGCTATAGATGCCCGTACTGCGTTGTCATTAATAAGGGATGCATCCGAACTCCTGCCCATACTACTTGAAAATGGTCATACTACACTGGCAGGGCGACTGGCAGGAGCCTTCCGAAATATCAACAGGGGAAGAATTGCCGACCAGATCATAGATACCTTTAAGCAGGCGGATTATGATATCCGCGAAGAAGATCCATTCGAAAATAAAATCGATCTGAAATTACCTGCCCGCGAACGATAGATTCACCCTATTTCTAGCCCTATCACACAAAAAAAGCACCAATCGTACGTGACTGATGCTTTTTTAGTAGCCTCGACAGGAATCGAACCTGTATCTAAAGTTTAGGAAACTTCTATTCTATCCGTTGAACTACGAGGCCAACTTTCCGCAGGCAAACATACGATTTTGTGCAGATAAATCGAAAAAGACACGGAAATGTAATCCCAAAACCAAAAGCCTATCCCCATAGATGATATATATCGCACATCGATAAAAACGATACTTATCCATAACAATAAACCTTACCTTTGCAGCGACAAAAATAAAAGGATATTACTATGAGTTTTACTGGAAAAAAGTTCCCAAACATTACCGTTGACGCCATCGATTACCTCGGCGATAATTTGTTTATCAATATTTTTGAAGAGGCCGCGAAGAAGGAAAAAAAGGTGTTGTTATTTTGGTACCCAAAAGACTTCACTTTCGTATGCCCCACGGAATTACACGCATTTCAGGAGGCGCTACCCGAATTTGAAAAACGGAACACCATGGTTGTCGGTGCCTCGTGCGACACCAACGAGGTACACTTCGCTTGGTTAAACACCGCGAAAGACAATGGCGGTATCGAGGGGGTAACCTATCCCATCCTTGCCGACACCAACCGCAACCTTTCCCGCATACTGGGTATCCTGGAAGGCGAAGAAAAGGAAAGCGAAGAATTCGGTTTCGTTTTTGAAGGCTCAAATGTCACCTTCCGTGCCACCTACCTTATCGACGAGGAGGGAAAAGTGTTCCACGAAAGTGTAAACGACATGCCGTTAGGCCGAAACGTAAAAGAATACATCCGTTTAATCGATGCCTACGCGCACGTACAGAAATTCGGCGAAGTATGCCCCGCAAACTGGGAAGAAGGTAAAGAGGCCATGAATGCTACCCGAGATGGTGTAGCGGCATACCTGTCTACCCAGCCGGCGATGAACTAATATTCGTCGTCGCTACCCAACTTACAAAGGCCCGTGGACGACCGGAATGGATTGCTCACTGGCCTTTCTAATATATGACCTAAACCATTTATTGGTTTAAACGTTAATGAAAACATGTTACAAGAATTAGAAAAAGATAACCTGGCCGACATCGTAAAAGATAACGACGTCGTTTTGGTACAGTATTCGGCCACCTGGTGCGGCAACTGCAAGATCATGAAACCGAAGTTCAAGAAGTTAGCTTCAGAAAACGGCCAGATCCCATTTGTCATCGCAGATGCCGAGCGGTTCCCCCAGTCCAGGCAGCTGGCGGATGTAAGCAACCTGCCAACTTTCGCCGCATTCAAAGGCGGCAAACTGGTCAATCAGGTGCAAACTAATAAATTCGACCCTTTAATCGATCTGTTCAATGAAGTTACCCATAATTAAACACCTCACCGAGTTTATCGAACAGAACGACCAAGACTACGTGCTGGAAGCCATCGAGACACTGGAGGCCCTAGCGGAAGTCCCTTCATTGAAAGACGAAGAACTGGATGTTATCGGTGAATTGATCTCCAATATGTACGGCGCCATCGAAGTGGATAAACTCGTTAAATCTGGAACCGATCGTAAAGAAGCGCTTAATACCTTTATGAAGCGCGTTCTGGGATCGATTGACAAAGGCTAAAACGTGTGTTAGCCACGAATTGATTGTGGAAAACCGAGGGGCCGTGGAAAACTTGTGCCGCCCGCCGTCACGGCTGTTCTTTTCTTTGTTGTATCTTTACCCGTGTTAAAGGTTAACTTCTTAAAGCGTTCCCGTTTGGCTCGCTTTAAGATCGAATGATTTTAATTGTTAATGCAAAAGCCGTCGCACTATCCTGCGGCGGCTTTTGTTTTTGTAAACATATAACCATTATCTTTAAGCCATGAACATGAAACGAGTCGTATCCTTTGTGTCGCTATTTCTTTTCATTGCCGTGTCCCCCTTCGCCCAAACGGTGCAACCGCAGCACCCCGGCAAAATCAAACAGGCCATAAAAAAACTGAACACACTAGGCTCAGTACTCTACTTCGCCGCCCACCCCGACGACGAAAACACCCGCCTTATCGCGTGGCTGGCCAAAGAGAAACATTTCCGGACAGGCTATCTTTCATTAACACGGGGCGACGGCGGCCAGAATCTTATCGGCACAGAACAGGCTGAGGAGCTTGGCCTCGTCCGTACAAACGAACTGCTTGCCGCGCGCAACGTAGACGGGGGCGAACAGTTCTTTTCTTCGGCAATCGACTTCGGCTTTTCGAAAACTCCTGAAGAGACTTTCGACATTTGGACCCGGGAAAGCATACTCGCCGATGCAGTATGGGTAATCCGGAAATTCAAGCCGGATGTCATCATCACGCGATTCCCGCCCGATCAACGGGCCGGGCACGGCCATCACCAGGCATCGGCGCTATTGGCTATCGAAGCGTTTGAAGCTGCGGCCGACCCGAACCGCTTCCCCGAACAACTATCCGCCGTAACGCCTTGGCAGGCAAAACGGCTCCTTTGGAATACGTCGAGCTTCTTCCAGGGGTCTCCGCCGTCATCAAGCCACCTTCTTGTCAATATCGGCGATTATAATCCGCTCCTCGGCGAATCGTACGGCGAAATTGCTGCTGAAAGCCGATCCAACCACAAAAGCCAAGGGTTCGGGGCGGCGCGCCAGCGGGGAAATATCGTGGAACGTTTTGAAGTCTTAGCAGGTGATGCGCCGAAGAACGGTCTTTTCGAGGGTGTCGAAACCTCATGGAAACGCATCAGCGGGGCCGAGCGCATTGGCCGATTGGTCGCCCAAATCGATGAACAGTTTGACATGGAGCACCCCGAAAAATCCATCGATGACTTGCTCGACCTACTGGCTCTGGTTTCCGAAGTGGGAAACAACCACTGGAAAGACCTGAAGGTAGCCGAAATCAAAGATCTTATCCTGGCTTGTGGCGGCATATGGTTTGAAAGCTACGCCCCCGTTTCCCAGCTTGCCGTTGGTGAGCAGGCCACGATCAACACGGCCTATATCGTCCGTAGACCAAATGTTAACGTAATCGTTGGTAACCATCCATTGCCGTTCAACGAGCCATATGAGCAAACGGCCGCCTTTACCGCCAGCCGGATCACACAGCCCTACTGGCTGCGGCAGGCCCATGGATTGGGTCGCTTCACTGTGGCCAACCAAGAGGATGTCGGGCGGCCACTCAACAGCGATGGTCCCAAAACCCCAATCACGCTGGCCATCAATGGGAAGTCGTTGACTTTCGAGCGGCCGATCGTTTACAAGTATACCCACCCCGTACGCGGAGAGGTGTACGAGCCGCTTGTCGTTACGCCCCGCATCACGGCCAATATCGGCCAACGTGCATTGGTATTCAACGGCACACAACCGAAGACGATTGAGGTGCGATTTACCGGCCACACCCAAGGCGAAGTCTCCGCTGTAGCCCGATTGCAATTGCCTTCGGGTTGGAGGGCGGAGCCAAGTGAAATACCCCTGCATTTCTCAACCAAAGCGGCCGAAACGGTTTCTCACATTACCTTATATCCCGCAGAAAACGTCTCGCTCACCGACTCGCTTCGCATCGTACTGGAATATCCGAACGGCACGGAAACGGCACACGCCCTCCAGTCCATAAACTACGAACACATCCCGAAAATCACATGGTTCCCTCCCGCAAAGGCCCGCCTCAGCAAGGTGGAAACGGGCCTGTCGGCAAAACACATCGGCTATTTGCCGGGTGCCGGCGACCTAATCCCAGAGGCATTACGCGAGATCGGCCTACAGGTGACCCTCTTGAACGAGCAGGATGTGTTGTCGGGCGACCTATCGCCATATGATGCCATCGTCGCCGGGATCCGCCTATATAATGTGGACCCGCGGATACGATACATGCAGCCGCGACTGATGGAATATGTAAAAGCGGGTGGCACACTGGTGGTACAATACAATGTAAGCCGCGGCCTACAGGTCGACGGCATCGGCCCGTATCCATTCGAGCTCAGCCGGACCAGGGTAACCGACGAAACAGCCCCGATAACGGTGCAACTTCCCGAAAGTAGGGTGTTGAATTATCCGAACAAGATAACACAGGCCGATTTTTACGGATGGGTACAGGAGCGCGGCCTCTATTTCGTAGACGAATCGGCAAAACAATATGATCGCCCTTTACGTATCGCCGATCCTGGGGAGTCGCCAAGCGACGGCTCACTGCTCGTCGCCCGGTATGGCGAAGGTAACTTTGTTTATACATCGCTTGCTTTTTTCAGGCAATTGCCCGCCGGGGTGCCGGGAGCATACAGATTATTTGTAAATTTGTTGGCAAAACCCATTGATTAAACAGACATGGATATGGAGAAACACATCGAAGAACAACCCACTGCAAAAAACATCAACTCATATTTTTATCTGCTTGGTGCGGTATTTGGCGGTTTGACCGGCGTGCTCGCTCAAGAAGGCTTCCTCGGTGCCGTGATCGGTGCCGTAGTCGGGTTGGTGTTCGCTGGCGTCTTCGTCGGTGCCCTGCTCAACGGCCGTGAGCATGACCGATAAGGGATTACCTCCCTTCCTGCGCAACTGGAAACGATTCTATTGGGTCGTTATCGGCTGGTTGCTCGTGCTGATTCTGCTGTTTTACTTCTTCACCAACTACTTTGGATGAGTACGGCAGACTGGATTGTGCTATGCTGTACCCTGCTGCTCATCGTCGCGTACGGCGTGTACAAAAGCAAGGGTATACGCAATATCGACGGGTATCTGCTGGGTAACAAATCATTGCCCTGGTACCACGTCGCGCTCTCCGTAATGGCTACGCAGGCCAGCGCCATCACATTCCTTTCGGCTCCGGGGCTCGCTTACTCATCGGGCATGAGCTTTGTCCAGTTCTATTTTGGCCTACCCCTAGCGATGATTGTTTTGAGCATTTCGTTCGTACCGATGTTCCATCGGTTGCGGGTATTTACAGCCTATGAGTTCCTCGAGAAACGGTTCGATGTCAGAACCCGTGCGTTCACCGCATTCTTGTTTCTTATCCAGCGCGGCTTATCTACGGGCATTACCATTTATGCGCCAGCCATTATCCTCTCCAGCATCTTGCAGATCAACGTGGTATACACCACGTTATTTATCGGCGCGCTGGTGGTACTGTATACGGTCTATGGCGGGACAAAAGCCGTATCGTATACGCAACTCCTTCAAATGACCATCATTTTCGGTGGATTGGTTACCGCAGGGGTCCTCGTGATTTATATGCTCCCCGATCATATCGGTTTGATGAAGGCGCTGCATATCGCAGGCAAATCGGGCAAAGCCAATGCCATCGACCTCTCGTTCGACTGGAATAACCCCTATACGTTATGGAGCGGGCTCATTGGTGGCTTCTTCCTGCAGTTGTCTTATTTCGGCACCGACCAAAGCCAGGTTGGCCGCTACCTGACGGGGTCATCCATTCGCGACAGTCGCATCGGTCTGCTCATGAATGGCCTGCTAAAGGTGCCGATGCAGTTTTCGATTTTGCTCATCGGCATACTGGTATTTGCTTTCTACCAATACAATAGCCCCCCCATATTCTTCAACAAGTACGAGCTTCACAAAATAGAGCAGAGCGATTATGCCGCTCAGGTTGAAGCGCTGAAGGCCGAACATAAACAGGTGTTCGAAGAGAAACAAGAGCAGATACACCGGCTTACCGCAGCGCTGGATCGCGAAGACGAAGCGGTGATTGCCGATGTGCGTGACCAGCTAGGACAGGCCGATGTGCGCGCAAAGGAAATCCGTGGCGACTTGGTGGCGCTAATGCAGGAAAATGATGCGCAGGCCGATACCAACGATAACAACTATATTTTCTTAACGTTCGTCACCGAAAACTTTCCTCGGGGGCTGATTGGTTTGCTTGTCGCCATCGTATTCATGGCTTCCATGGGCGCAACCGCCAGCGCCATCAACTCACTGGCCTCCACCACGGTCATCGATATCTACAAGCGCTTCGTAAGGAAGGAAGGCACCGAGCGGGGGTACCTCTCCGCGTCTCGCATATTTACATTCGTTTGGGGGATTTTTTGCGTTCTCATCGCATTATATGCGAGTAAATTGGGCAATTTACTGGAAGCGGTAAACATCTTGGGCTCCTTGTTCTATGGCACGATTCTCGGTATATTCATTGTGGCCTTCTACGTGAAGAGGGCTGGTGGACGTGCGGTGCTTACCGCAGCAATCCTCACCGAAATCATGGTCGTCTCGTTTTGGTGGTTCGATGTAATGGCCTTTCTTTGGCTCAACCTGGTGGGTTGTATGGGTGTCGTGCTTTTTGCCCTGCTATTCCAAGGCCGGCGCGGCAACCAACCCGTTCCAACGACCTGATCCTCCTGCCGTCAGTCAAGCTGGAGATCTGCCCACACGGGGTAATGGTCAGAAAGCTTTGCCTTAACGATCTTATAATGGTGTACCTCAAACGCTTCGCTTGCCAGTATATAATCAATCTGGAAATTCGGGAAATCCCCATTATAGGTAACCCCCCAACCTCGCCCTTTCTCGCGAAACGCATTTCGCATCCCCGACGATACTTCGTTCACGGCATACGATAGGGGGGTGTCATTGAAATCGCCTGCAATAAGGTAAGGTAGGCTGCACGCTTGGCTGTGCTCACGAAGTGCAACAGCCTGTGCACTCCGGGCCCGAAAGGCGTGCTTCAGCCGAGCACCGATGCGCTTCGTAGACGCCGCATCTTTCTCAATGGTTTTCGACGGGTTGTTGATAAAATCATAATCTTCCTTTTGAAAACCGAATGAACGCAGGTGCACATTGTAAACCCGGAAAACACGCCCGTCTTTATCGATATCTGTATAAATGATCCGATTCACCCCGTACTCATGTTCCGGAAGGACGCCCGACCCAACGATTGGATAACGCGAAAATATCGCCATTCCGTAAGCCTCATAATCGTTCTCTGCCGTAGGGGAAACATAATGATAAGGCATCCTGATCTCGCGCTCAAATTCCGCTGTCATGTTGTATTTACCCTTCTGGCGGGTGTAGTATTCTTGGATGCATATCACGTCAGGCGACACATTGTCCATCAACTGCATAGCCTGCTCACGAATGGTTAATTTCGTGTCCGCTTGTTCAAAGGCCCTAAAAAAATGCACGTTGTAGGTCAGCACCCGGATATGGGCGGTATCGGGTGCGGCCACCACGCCTTCGGGCACCTTGGCATTAAACCCGTAATGCTTTTGGAGGGTATTCCACCCCAACAGAATGGCAAGCAGGGAAATACCTGCAAACCGTATACGCCGCACTGCCCAATAGACCATAAACAGGCTATTGATAACCAACAGCGGTAGGTATGCGATGCCAAAAAAAGCAATGGGCCAAAACGTCTGCGGATTGATGATAGGGGCCAAATAACTGAACAGTAATGCCGCTGCCGCAAAAATATTTGCCAATAGCACGGCTTTACTGAAAAAACCCAGCCGTCTCGTACGCCCGCGCTTCCTTGTCATCAGTTAATATTCGTTTTGCCCTTGTTTACTCGCTTTAAACAAGGCCTCTTTCTCCGCTTTGGTAAGGCTGTCATAGCCCGACTGGGAAATTTTGTCTAAAATGCGGTCGATGACCTCTTGGTTCGGAACCAAGGGCTCCTCATTGACCGGGTGCTCATTCCGCACCACGCGAAGCGTTCTCCGCTTACGTTCTTGCCGCCCCAAGATACGGCTCCAGTCCTGCCCATTCTGCAATCGCTTAATATAGACAAAGCCAAACAGCGCCCCGCCGATATGGGCAATACTCCCCCCGGCGTTGAGCCCAGCGATCGCCAGCACATCGATGACAATAAACGCCAAAGCCAGATACTTCAGCTTCACATTACCGAAAAAGAGCAAACGGATGGTATAATCCGGCAATAGGGTTGCGGTAGCAAACACAATGGCGCTCACGCTGGCCGAAGACCCGATCATCACGGTCCGGAATGCTTCCGCCCTGAATACGGGAATGAGGTTGTAGGCCAGCAAATAAAGCACTCCACCCACTAAGCCCCCGGCCAGGTAAACAAAAGTAAATTGTCTTTTCTTAAGAAAGTCGAGGAAAATGATGCCCAGCCAAAACAGCCAAAGCATGTTGAATAGAATATGGAATAACCCCTGCTGGGTAAACATGTAAGTGGCTAGGGTCCACGGCTTGTATAACCAAGCGTAAACCGATGCCGGCAACTGAATCCATGGCATTACGTAGCCGGACAATGACACGCTCGTGAAACCAAGCGCCGAAATCAGTGAGAGGAGGCCAAGGGCAACAAACACCAAGACATTTATGCCAATAAACAGGAACAGCGGGCTCCCTGAACGGAAAACCTTGTGCCATAAACCACCGACCCATGATGTTCTCATCGCGTGCACCCTGTATATTCAATTGATAACACGGGCTAATATATGAAAAATTTTTCTGAATATGCTTCGCCAATAACTGCGCTTACCAATAATTTGGGCGTCTTATTCCCCAGAGTTTTATGAGTATGAAGCCGAACAACGCCCCGCCGATATGCGCAAAATGAGCAACGGAAGAGCCCGTGCGCGACACGCCAAGAAACAGCTCAATAAGGATCATCACCGGAATGAAGTATTTGGCTTTAATGGGCACGGGCAAAAAGATAAGCATCAGCGGCGTATTGGGGAACAGGTAGCCGAAGGCTATTAGCAAGCCATATATGGCGCCGGAGGCGCCGACCATAGGTGTTGTGTATATGGATAATAGCGTCTGTCGTGATTCGAGCGGAAGGCTACTCAATACACGGGCGCTCCGGTTTGCTACGTCTATTTCCGACAGAAATGCCTTTGCCGAAAACGAGTCGACAATCATGTGCAACTCCATGGCTTGCACCGCAAACTGCAAAACCAACGCTCCCAGTCCGGTAATCAAGTAGAAGTTCAGGAAGCGCTTCGAACCAAATACCTGCTCCAGTATCGGGCCGAACATGAACAGGGCAAACATATTGAAAAAAATATGCGTAATGCCGCCATGCATAAACATGTATGTGATGACCTGCCAGATGTGAAAGCCTGGCGAATCCGGATAATAAACACCAAACAGGTCGTTTGCCCGGGGGAAGATCAACGACCCACCAATGAAACAGATGACATTGATAATAAGTAGGTTCTTAACTACCGGCGGCATGCCGGAAAATGGGGATGCGGTATTGTTAAACATAATATCTCGTCTGTGTTTTAGCGCTCAAACCTTTCCATCAGCTCTTGCAGGGTAAAAGTAAGGATTATCGGTTTTCCATTCAGCGATACATTTGGCATTTCACACGCAAACAACCGGTCGATCAGGTCGGCCATATCTTCCGCTGTCAGCTCCATCCCTGGTCTTATGGCCGCATGGCGTGCGAGGCTTCGTGCCAATTGCTCGCGTTTCGAAATCTTCAGTTGGCTTTGGCTATGCTTATAGTCTTCCAGCAGGCGGTCCAGCACCTCCCGCTCGTCCAGCCCCGTAGTTAAATCCGCCGGGATTCCTTCAACCACGAAGGTGTTTTTCCCAAACTCCCGGATCTGGAACCCCAACGCGCGGATATCCGGCAATAAGTCGATGATCAACTGGTAATCCGAGCCGCTGAACGCCACCGTCTGTGGAAAAAGGCTTTGTTGGCTGGCCCCCTGCCGGTTTTCGTGTTGCAGCCGGAACTGCTCAAACAGGATGCGCTCGTGCGCCGCCTGTTGATCGATCAGGATAAAACCCGAATGGATCTGCGACATGATATAGCGGTTGTGCAACTGGAAAGGCTGCTTCCGGGGTGGACTTGTCGGTTCAACCGCGTGGCCATGTTCCGCTCCGTGCAACGGCAGCTGGGTGTGTGTCTGCTTCTCCGTAATCTGGTAAAGGGTTTCCCACTGGTCGGGAATAGGGGATGGTCGCCGTCCCTCTCCCGACTTGCCGCTGTCAAAAGGGTTGTAGTCGGGGTTAAAAGTAATCGAAGGCGGTGTGATTTCCTCCAGCGGCTTGGGACTGATCATTTGGCTGAACCCCGTTTCTTGATTGAAATCAAGTGTAGGCGTGATGTTGTAGCGTCCTAGCGATCGCTTCACGGCCGACTGGAGTATGGCGTAGATTGCCCGCTCATCTTCATACTTGATCTCCGTCTTCGTGGGATGCACATTGATATCAATCTTCGCCGGATCGATCTCGATAAACAACACATACAACGGAAAACTATCCGCGGGCAGGATTCCTGAATAAGCCTTCACCACCGCGTGGTTAAGGTATGGGTCTTTTACAAAGCGGTTATTTACAAAAAAATACTGCTCGCCGCGGGTCTTTTTCGCGTATTCGGGCTTACCGATGAAGCCCTTGAGATTGATGATGGTTGTTTCTTCCTCCACCGGCACCAACCGTTGGTTATAATTGTTTCCGAATACATGCACAACGCGCTGCTTCAGGCTTTCTGCCGGTAGTTGGAACAGCTCTTGACCATCGCCATGGAGCGTGAAGTTAATTTGAGGATATGCCAGTGCCGTGCGTTGGAATTCCTCAACGACGTGCCGCATCTCCACCGCATTGCTTTTCAAGAAGTTGCGTCGGGCTGGAATGTTGTAAAATAAGTTCTTTATGCTGATGTTTGTTCCCGCGGGCAGCGCCTCGGGTTCCTGGCGCACCACCTCCGATCCGGTAATCTCAATACGCGTCCCCAATTCATCTTCCACCCGACGCGTTTTAAGCTCCACGTGGGCTATCGCCGCGATGGAAGCAAGTGCCTCCCCCCGGAAGCCCATGGTCCGGATAGCGAACAGGTCGTCCGCCTTACGGATTTTCGAGGTGGCGTGGCGCTCGAAAGACAACCTGGCATCGGTCACGCTCATACCGCAACCGTTATCGATGAGCTGTATAAGTGATTTTCCACCGTCTTTTACAATCAGCTTTATCTTGTCGGCACCAGCATCAATCGCATTTTCTATCAGTTCCTTCACTGCCGAAGCCGGACGCTGCACCACTTCACCTGCGGCAATCTGGTTGGCCACCGCATCCGGCAACAATTGGATAATATCTGACATAAGCGGCAAAGTTACGAAAAGGTACCTACACCTTGCATTTCTGCCGCCAGAAATCGGGCAGTCTGGCTCCTTTTGCTCTTAATTAAGTCTTCCGGCGTACCGCTGAATAGGATTTCGCCGCCGCCGGCCCCACCCTCCGGTCCCAGGTCGACCACCCAATCGGCCACTTTGATCACGTCGAGGTTGTGCTCAATAACCAGCACCGTGTTCCCACGGTCCACCAATCGGTTAAGCACATCCAGCAAAACACTTACGTCCTCAAAATGCAGGCCCGTTGTCGGCTCATCCAGGATATAAAACGTCTTGCCCGTGTCTTTCTTCGATAGCTCGGTGGCCAACTTCACCCGCTGTGCTTCACCACCTGATAAGGTCACCGACGATTGGCCCAAAGTCAGGTAACCCAGCCCCACATCCCGCAGTGTCTTGATCTTACGGTAGATGGCGGGAATATTTTCAAAAAAGATGACGGCTTCATCAATACGCATGTCGAGCACATCGCTGATCGACTTGCCCCGGTAGCGTACTTCCAGCGTTTCGCGGTTGTACCGCTTGCCGTTGCAGGTCTCGCAGGGCACCTGCACGTCGGGCAGGAAATTCATTTCTATCACCTTCATCCCGGCCCCTTGGCACGTTTCACATCGCCCCCCTTTTACGTTAAAGGAAAACCGCCCCGGCTTGTACCCGCGGATTTTGGATTCGGGCAGTTGGACAAACAGTGAACGGATATCCGAAAACACGCCGGTATAGGTAGACGGGTTGGAGCGCGGCGTCCGCCCGATGGGGCTTTGGTTGATTTCGATCACCTTGTCGATATATTCGAGCCCCTCAATTTTCCGATAGGGTAGTGGGTGCTTTTTGGCCCGGAAAAAGTGATGGTTGAGGATAGGGTATAACGTTTCGGTAACAAGGCTCGATTTTCCGCTGCCCGAAACCCCCGTTACCAAGATCAGTTTGCCCAACGGAAATTCGGCGGTCACGTTCCGGAGGTTATTACCCGTCGCTCCGCGCAACCGTAGCAGATGGCCGTTTCCAGCACGCCGTGTCGCCGGCACAGGTATTTCTTTCGCGCCACTAAGATAGGCTGCCGTGAGTGTGTCTGCCGTTAAGATATCTTCAGGTGCCCCCTGGGCTACCACAAGGCCGCCATGTGCTCCCGCCGCAGGCCCCATGTCAATCACATGGTCAGCATTTCGGATCATGTCCTTGTCGTGCTCCACCACCAATACCGAGTTACCAATATCCCGGAGGTTTTTAAGCGCACGGATCAGCCGCTCGTTATCACGCTGATGCAGCCCAATGCTCGGTTCGTCAAGAATATACAACACGTTGACAAGCTGTGAGCCGATCTGCGTGGCCAGTCGGATACGCTGTGCCTCCCCACCCGAAAGCGTCTTGGCCGTACGATCGAGCGTCAGGTAGTTGAGCCCTACATCCAGAAGGAACCCTAACCGTGATCGGATCTCTTTCAGTATTTCTTTAGCGATGACCTGCTGCCGATCATTCAGCTGGTGTTCAACATCACCAAACCAAGCGGCTAGCGTGTTGATATCCATGGATGCCAACTCATGGATGTTCTTCCCGGCTATCCTGAAATGGAGCGACTCCTTCTTCAGGCGTGCGCCGTGGCAGGTCGGGCATACCCGCTGCGCACGGAAGTCTTCCAATTGCAGTCCGTTTTGCCCTTGCCGGTCGCCTTGTTCCTCAAGCATCTTAAACAGCCCCTCAAACCGGATTTTGTAATCTTTCTTGTTCCAACTACTGTAGGAAACCGGAACGACAACCTCCTCTTCCGCGCCGCCCATAAGGATATCGAGCTGGGCGCCGGTGAGCTTTTCAATAGGGGTCGATAGCGAAAAATCATATTTCTTCGCAACCGCCTTCAGCACCTGGAAGTTCCACGTGTCGCGGTATTCGCCCAGCGGGGCCAGCCCGCCCTTCATGATGCTCAGCTTCGGGTCGGGCACCACGGCATCACGGTCTATTTCATAGATATAACCCAGTCCGGAACATCGTTCGCACGCACCATAAGGCGAATTGAACGAAAACGTATTGGGTTGCGGCTCATCATAAGATATGCCCGATTCGGCATCCATCAGGTACCGGCTGTAAAAATAGTCGTTGTTGGACGCGTCGCTAACCTTGATGATGCCTTTGGCCGTTTTCATGGCCTGCATCACCGACGTGTACAGGCGTTTACGATCCTTTTCCGACACCATCAGCCGATCGATGACCACTTCGATATCGTGGATCTTGTAGCGGTCTGCCTGCATTTTGGGCACCAAGTCCAATAGCTCGCCGTCTACCCGCACTTTCACATATCCTTGTTTACGGATCTGCTCAAAAAGCTCGCGGTAGTGGCCTTTACGTCCCTTTACCACCGGCGCCAGCACATTGATCGCCTGCCCCTCAAACTGCGCGATAATACGATCCACCACTTGGTCTTCCGACATCCGCTCCATCTGCTTGCCGGTTACATAAGAGAATGCTTCCCCGGCCCGTGCATAAAGCAGCCGCATGAAATCGTACACCTCGGTGATGGTTCCCACGGTAGACCGCGGGTTTTTACTGGTGGTTTTCTGCTCAATCGATATGACGGGGCTAAGCCCCGAGATCTTATCTACATCGGGGCGTTCCATGCCCCCCAAAAACTGGCGGCTATAGGCGCTGAACGTTTCCATATACCGCCGCTGCCCCTCCGCATAGATGGTATCGAAGGCGAGTGAGGATTTTCCGCTACCACTCAGGCCCGTCACAACCACCAGCTCATTCCTTGGAAAACTTACATCGATATCCCTAAGATTGTGTACCCGCGCACCAAAGACTTGTATTTCGTTTTGCTCGCCCAGATCGGGCGCCGTTTGTTTAGTCATTTACCGTGTCAATAATCATGTGGTAAGCAAACTTAGCGAAACTTGCATCGACATGCAAGCTCGCCGGCAGCCCACCTGCCGCTAAAGATAATGGTTTACAGTCAAAAAATACTAAAAATATTCGACAAAAAACGCCCGGCATGATTTTGCCGGGCGTCTCCTATTTCATTAAACTCGCTTTACGTTAAGCGACCGATGAAGGCGCCGTTTCTTCTGCCAAAGCTTCGTCAACCAGTACGCGACCGCAGTGTTCGCAAACAATGATTTTTTTACGCTGGCGGATTTCCAATTGTTTTTGCGGCGGTATCTTGTTATGGCATCCCGAGCAGCTGTCGCGGTCTATCGAAACAACCGCCAGCCCGTTCTTGTAGGAGGTTCTCAGTCGGCGGTAAACCCGCAGCAGTCGCTCCTCAATATCCGTTTCCGCTTCGTCGGCCTGTTTAACCAGCTCGTCTTCTTCTTTCTGGGTTTCCCCAGTAATGGTGTCCAACTCACCTTTCTTTATCTCCAGGTCTCTCTTCGCCGCTTCCAGCGTTTCCTGTGTACCATCGTAAACTTCCGTCTTGTTTTTTATTTCAAATTCAAATTCGCGGATTTTCTTCTCGCTCACCTGGATGTCTAGGCCTTGGATTTCTATCTCCTTGGTAATCGCATCGTATTCACGATTGTTTTTCACCTCATTGAGCTGCCCTTCATATTTCTTTATTGCCGCTTGGGCATCTTGAATCATGTTCCGGCGATTGACGATAGCGTCTTCCAATTCATCTAGCTCACTCCGGTTTTTCTCTATACGGGTCTCCAGCCCAGCGATATCGTCTTCCAGATCACTTACCTCCATTGGCAATTCGCCCCGCACCTGCCGGATTTTGTCGACCTTAGTATGGATGGTCTGTAGCTGCCAAAGCGCCCTTAGTTTTTGTTCTATAGTCTGTTCCATTTAACTATAATAATTTATTGGGTTCGTGTCCATTCCCGTCAAACGGACTGCAAAGGTAGGAAATTTTTTCTGAATAATTTCCAACAATAGTTGTTGCGTAAACTGTTCGCTTTCAAAATGTCCCACATCCGCGATTACGATTTTTCCCTCGGCATCAAAAAACTCATGGTATTTGTAGTCTGCTGTAACGAACACATCGGCACCAGAACGGATTGCCTGCCCGAGGAGGAAGCCCCCGGCCCCTCCACAAACAGCCACATCAGTCACAAGTTTGCCCAGTAGGGTGGTGTGTCGGATTACCTTAGTGCCTAGCTGTGCTTTTAGCAACCCGAGAAAATCGCTTTCCTCCATGGGTTGTTTCAGTCGGCCCACCAATCCGCTTCCCACCTGTTGGTAGTCGTTTTCCAGCCTATATATGTCGTATGCCACTTCCTCGTAGGGGTGCGTCTCGAAAAGCCCAAGTAAGACCGCGCGTTCTTTGGTGGCCGGAAAAACCACTTCAATCCGCATTTCTTCCTCTTGGTGGTTTTCTCCCGGCTGACCAACAAACGGGTTGGCCCCTTCACCCGCCCGGAAAGTCCCGTAGCCCGGTGTGTTGAAACTGCATGCGTCGTAACGGCCGATGCTCCCAGCACCTGCGGCAAACAGAGCCGATCGCACACGCTCCACGTGGCCCGTGGGCACAAACACCACCAATTTTCGGAGTAAATCGCCCTTCGGACTAAGTATCCGCGTATCGTGAAGCCCGAGACGCTCCGCGATTTTACTGTTCACACCACCCATCACATTATCCAGGTTGGTATGAATGGCGTATAGCGCGATGTCGTGTTTGATGGCTTTCATGATTACCCGTTCCACATACGTGTTCCCGTTGAATCGTTTGAGTCCCTTGAAAACAATGGGGTGATGGGAGATGATCACGTCACAGCCCAACGTAATCGCTTCATCCACTACAGCCTCCGTGCAATCTAGCGATAGGAGCGCTTGGCTTACTTCTTTATCGGCACTACCGACCAGTAGCCCCGCATTATCGTAAGCCTCTTGGTACGCCAAGGGTGCCAAGGATTCCAGATGGTCGGTCAGTTCACGTAATTTCATCGCTGGTCTGCTGTTTTTCGTTGTATTTTCCATGCGCGATCAAGAGGTTCCTGAAATTGTTCACCTTCACCCAATAACCGATGAAATAGATGATACTCAATATGCCGATGGTCACCAGGATGAATGCGGGTAAGGGGATGCTGGACAGCAAAAACAGCCATGCGTACCACATGCCCGCTATCCGGCCCGGGTTCTCTTCTTCCGCTATTTTGCGGTCGTAAAACTCGTTGGTCAGCGAATCGGCCAGCCGGGATGCTACGGAGAAATTCCAGTATATGTTGAAGAAGGGTATCACCAGGAGCCACGCTTGTTTGGGGGTCATCAATCGGTTTTCCGGAGAAATACAAATCAATGTTTTACGTACGGTGTTGGCATAAAACGCCCATATGATCAGCCTGACCAGGAATACGGCGATAACCAGCTGTATCATTTCGGGCGAAAGGTTTTCGTAATCGATGTTCATTCGCAAACAGTTGCTTTCAACGGCCTCATGGAACCCGCATTTACATCGCCTTTCTCCCGAGGCGCTGTCATGGCGGGTTTCATCGGTGCTAAATTACAGCGATTCCCTTACAAAACCCAATGATTGCGCGACTTGTTGAAACAGGATGACACGATTACGGTAAAAGGGTCATTTCGATGTGCAATATACCGGCATCCATGTAGGGCTCGCTTGTCTGCTCGAAGCCCAACCGATTATAAAAAGCACGAAGATGGTGCTGCGCACTTATCTTTATGGTTTTATTCCCGTGGTGGTCGTACAGCGCATCGATGCTCCGCCGCATCAATTCCGCGCCAAGCCCCTTGCCCCGGAAACCAGCGGCGGTCACCACACGCCCTATGCTCATCGCATCGGGATAAGAAATACCATAGGGGATAAGCCGCGTATAAGCCGCCAAAATACCACCATCCCACGCCATAAGATGATGTGAAAGCTGGTCTTTGTCGTCCAAGTCGCTGTAAACGCATGCCTGCTCCAAGATGAATACCGCTTGCCGCAATTGCAGGATTTGGTAAAGCTCATCCAACGAAAGGTCGGCAAAAGCTCTTTCCGTCCACGTTATATCATGTTTATCCATCCCTCGTTTAGTACACCCGTTAACCTAATCCATGCTAGCATCATCGTGATACATAGTTAATGTTTTTCCGGCAAATGGCCAAAACCCGCCCATCCAAGAATTTCTTCCATGTACGTATCGATAAGAGAAACATTGAGCATGTCATTGATGTAGGCAATATACATATCCGGTCGGATAAGTACAATTTTAGTGTTTGAAGTTTTCACCTCGAACGCCTGAAACACCTGCTGGTTTCGGTCCGAATAGGGGAGGTAATAAAGGTGCATCTCGCGCGGGTATTTCTGCCGCATCCACTGCCCGATGATGTTCAGGTGGTGATGGCTAATCGTGCCCAGCACCAGCAAAACGAAACCCGGTTTTTCACACCAACGATGCAAATCGGTATGTGTTTTCGACTTCTCGTCATATACCGATAGGCATGGAAGGCGGTCGCCTGCCTGAATTTGTCCCCCCGAAGCATGGTGTACGGAAAGCGGCGATCGGCGATAGTCCACGTCAAGGCCCGACAGCCGATCGAATGCCCGCCGCAGACCAGCTGGGTCGGTGTCGATGCGGCTTATCCGTCTCAACAAGCCTACCCGGTCCAACAGGCCCCGCCATATCCAGCCCTTTTCTCCCAACTCAAAAATACCACCGTCCGCCTTTATCGCAGGCATTCGTTCCTGCTGGTACGTGTCGAGCACATTTGGTGCCATCCGGCCGTTCACCACACCAGCCAGCTTCCAGGCCAGGTTTGCGGCATCGTATAGCCCTTCGTTCATACCTCTGCTTACGGTGGGCAAAACCCCGTGGGCCGCATCGCCGAGCAGGAAGCACCGCTGGCGGCGCACTTGCTCTGCAACCATTTTCCGATAACTGAATGGCGTGATCCGCAAATACTGCGCCCCCGGTAAATCAACCCCCAATGCAGCACGCACTTCCTTTTTTATATCCGTATAGCGGAGGGTGCTGCCTTGCGGTGAGTTGTGTGCCCCGGGCAGCTGGCCAATGATACGGTAGCGGTCGGCAACCCCGGAGGGAACGACCGCCAACGGTCCGTTATCGTACAAAATAAGTTTGATTTTCCGGGCGTCCGCTTGGTCGGTTTCGACATCAGCCGCAAAAAAGTTCCGTACCCGGCCGTCGCCTTCGAGCGGTATATTAAGTTGTTCCCGCACCGAGCTGTGCTGACCATCCGCCCCGATTAGCCAGGCACACCGCCAAGCCTGGCGTTCACCGCCGTGCACCAACGTAACTGTAGCTCCGCCGTCGTCCAGCCTAAGTGAATCCAGGCGGGTTTCCCACGCTACGGGGCAAGCTCTTTCTGTTAACCTATTAAGCAGAAGCCGCTCCATACTATCCTGCCCAACCCGCTCGATAAACGGAAATACGGTGTCTGTAGCAAGCAGCTGTGAAAAATCCAGTGTGCCGATTTCGGCCTTGCGGCCGAACAACTGCACGGCATAAAGAGACAGCCCCTTGGCAAGCAGATGATCGGATAGCCCCAGCTGCCTGAAAAGCTCCATTGACCGGGCGTGCACCAGTGTCGCTTTCGTTTCCCGATCCGGGCCCGATTTCGCATCAATTATGGTCGGTTGTATACCGTAGCGGAGCAGCTGGGCGGCCATCATCAACCCCGAAGGCCCGGCCCCAATAATCAAGACGTCGGTATGTCTTACGGCCTCCACGGTTAGAAAAGCAGAAAAATAGCCGGCCTTTTATGGAAATCGTGGTTCTCTTCGCGCCATTTGCGTATTGGCTGGCTGATAATTTGCTCATCGGCGGCCGTGAGGTTAACGGCTACACAGAGGCGGGTCTGTGGTTTGCATACGCGCAGTAGCTCGGCCAGCAGCTGGTTGTTGCGGAAAGGGGTTTCGATGAACAGTTGCGTTTGCTTATCCCTCATAGCCGTTAGTTCCAATAGGCCGATTCCCCTGGCGCGATCCCCTTTATCTATGGGAAGGTATCCATGGAACGTAAAACTTTGGCCGCTAAACCCTGATGCCATCAACGCCAATATAATTGAACTGGGACCCACCAGTGGCGTCACCTTAATCCCCCGTCGATGGGCTTCAGCCACGATGTCCGCGCCGGGGTCTGCTACGCCCGGGCAGCCGGCCTCACTCATCAGCCCCACATCCTTGCCTGCAAGCAAGCCAGCGAAAAAAGGCGTCAAGTCTACTTTTCCCCGTGCATGTTTACCATAATCGTGCAGAATGAGTTTGTCTTGCGGGGTCCGAAGGCCCGCCTGTTTAAGGAACCTTCTTGCCGTCTTTCCGTTTTCAACAATATACTCGTCAATTGCGTTGATTGTTTCACTAAGATAGGGCGTGAATGAGGCCGAGACCGCATCGTCTGCCAAAGGCACCGGTATAAGGTACAGCGTTCCGTAATGCATGTACAAACGTAGCAAAAAGGTACTTAAATAATATGAACCAACCCCGGATAATATGGCTATTGTTTCATTTATTCAAACACATTTATTAATTTGCCCAAAATTCTGCTGAACACATGGCCACACAAATCACTGACGGCGTAAAGGTTTCGGTTGAAACGGTGTACCAGCCAGAGTACTCCAACCCGGAAAACGAACACTTCATGTTTGCGTACCGGATTACTATTGAAAACCTGGGCGATTACAGCGTGCAGCTTTTGCGCCGGCATTGGTATATCTTCGATTCAAACGGCACCCGTCGCGAGGTAGAAGGCGAGGGGGTGGTCGGCCAGCAGCCCATCATTGAGCCGGGCGAAAGGCATGAATATGTTTCCGGTTGCAACCTCAAGAGCGATATGGGTACCATGGGCGGCACTTACCAGATGTTGCGGGAACTTGACGGCACCACCTTCGAAGTGGATATCCCTAAATTTGATCTGATTGTTCCGCATCGGCTAAACTAGCCCCGAGGTAGCCCAGATATATACTTCTGCTGAATTGCTTTTTTTTGGCATTGTGCATGAATAAATAAGCGTGAAACGGTTGTGTCCGCAGTTGGGGGGGCAGCAAAACCGCTATGTGCCCGGTTTCCCGCAGGTATGTGTCCGTATTCCGGCCGGCAACGCCGGCCTCAGGGCTGTAGGCCACCAGTACCGCCTCGTCTGCGCCGCTGGCCAACGGGGTGGCTTCATCGGAGAAGAAAACTTCCAGCTTATGGCCGTCGGCTACCACGTCATCCACATTCACGGCCGGAAGCATACCCGTACTGATCAGTACACGGTCGGCCGAAACATGCTGGTTGGGGTAATGCCCAAGGACCGCACTTTGCATCAGCGCCTTCAGCGCCTGTCCGAATGCCTTGCTTTTATTGCCCTTGCCCTGACTCACCCAGCTCTCCGCAATAAGAGGGCGGAGCGGATGAAGGAAGGCCATGGCCAGCCGCATGCGCTGCTGGACGGCCAGGCGTCCGTCGGATTGCGCCTTCTTCTTGGGCTTACTTCGGTCGTAGAAAAATTCCATGCTTTATCGGTTATTCCTCCGTAGTGTCCGCAATGGGGATGTATACCGTTTTCGATGCCCGCTTACCGGATTTATCGATGAAGAAAAGCCATACGTGCATGGTGGAGCGCTTGGGCGTTGTCCCTCGGTCGAGGGTCTGTGCTATTCCATCCTGCCTCGTTGCTGCCGTCACCGGGACGAATGTTCGGGTTTCCACATCGAAAACCAAAACGATCGCCCTATCGTCCGGCTCGCCACCCATACCGTAGGTGCCCCGATGCCAAGAGGCATAAAGTTGGTCGCCCTGTATCCAAGCGCGCTCATCTCCGGCCGTAACCAGGTAGCCGTGACTGAACCGCAGCTCCGGATAGTTCAGCTGTACGCCTTGTTCGTCGCTGATGAATGCGTGGTCATAATTGTAGCTGAATGCGGCGTTCCGACCAGTTGCCCTAGCGGTTAGAGGTCCGAAACTCGATTCCAGGAGCTCAGAAAGAAGATCTAGAAAATGGTTAAGCAGGGCAAATTTAAGTCGGACTTCCGCTTGGCCAGGCGTCGGCTTCCGATCCTTCTTTCGTGGAAGGCCCTTGATGTAGTTTATTTTCCGCCAGCTGCTGCCGATTACACCGCCAGCCTTCCCCCGGAAGGGGCCGGTGATGCCTTTCTTGATCGTTCCCATCGGTTTATTAATTCGTTATTAACAAGCAAGGTAGAAACTTCCAAGACGTCCTCCAAATAAATTTATGAAAAAAATTATATTAACAGTGTTTCAAAATTCAGGTTATCAATCATTTTGTATACGCAGGTTGATGTATTGACCGTGTAAAAGACGATCAAGAGACGAACAGGAGACGACTAAAAGACGATAAATGTCATTTAATATTATTACTTTATATACGTTTTGCCATTGTTTATTTACAGAGACTCCTTCAGCCCGGCTCAGCTACTTTGTGCCGGGGTGGCTTCCTTGGGCTGGCGGCCGGAGGGGCGCACCAACAGCAACCCGCGACAGAACCGATATATTTCCGTATTTTTGCACCGGAATTATGGCGACTCAGCAATCAGCTATTCTGTTCGGCGCCACCGGATTAATCGGTGGACACCTCCTGCGCGAGCTGTTGGACAGTCCGGCTTATGCGGCGGTTACCGCTGTTGTGCGCCGCGACACCGGCATCAGGCACGCCAAATTGACCCAGTTGCTTGCCGATCACCGGTCGCTGCCCGACATCCAAGAGATGCTCGTCGGTGACCATGTCTTCTGTTGCGTGGGGACAACGAGGAAGAAAACACCCGACCTCGACGAATATTACCGGATCGACCATGACTATCCCGTAGACGCAGCACGGTATACGAAGCAAAACGGCGCATCCGCATTTTTACTGGTTTCGGCAGTGGGAGCCAATCCGGATTCCGCGAATTTCTACCTTCGGATGAAGGGAGAAACCGAACGGGACATCATTGGCATGGGTTTCGAGCAAACACATGTGTTCCGCCCCTCGCTATTAACGGGTAACCGACAGGAAGAAAGGGTTATGGAATCATTGGGCGGCACCATATTTAAAATTATTAACCCATTGTTAGTCAGCTCATTGTCTAAATACCGGGCGATTCCAGCGACGTGGGTATCGAAAGCCATGTGCCGGGTGGCTACAACAGGGGAACGGGGCGTCCATACGTATTATTGGACTGATATTAAAAAACGGATATGAGCATTTTGTCGACCGAGCGGTTAGGCCATTCATACCACGACAAGTGGCTATTTAAAGATCTCCATTTCGCCCTTCAGCGGGGTGAGCGAACGGCATTGGTCGGCGCCAACGGCGCTGGTAAATCTACCTTGCTCGGCATCCTTTCTGGCTCACTGGACCCCTCCGAGGGACTGGTCGTGCAGGAAAAGGGCATTCGGGTTGGTCATCTACCACAAAACCCAGACTTCGAGCGGTTTACAACCATATCGGATTTCATTTATAGTGCGGACCATCAACAGCAGCAACTCATCCGCCGGTATGAAGAACTGGTTTCAGACCCCCTTGCCGATGCGGATAGGGTCGCCAAACTGAGCGACCAGCTCACAGCGGCCAATGCATGGGAATACGAACACACCATCAAAGGTATCTTGTCGCGTTTCCAATTGACCGACCTTTCCCAACCCATCGGAACGCTCTCCGGAGGGCAGCGCAAGCGTTTGGCCCTGGCGAAACTGCTCATCGACGAGCCCGATGTATATATCCTCGATGAGCCGACCAACCACCTCGATATTGAAACCATAGAGTGGCTCGAGAAATGGTTGGTAACCGGCCAGAAAACGGTTCTGCTCGTTACGCACGACCGTTACTTTCTCGATAGTGTGTGCACGTCGATATACGAGCTGGAAGGCGGTTCACTCCAACGGTACACCGGCAACTACAGCTACTACCTCGAGAAGCGGGCCGAGCGGATCGCAGCCGATGAAATGTCACTGGTAAAGAACCGCAACCTGCTCCGCCGTGAACTGGAATGGATGCGGCGTCAACCACAGGCACGGGGTACGAAATCAAAAGCCCGTATAGACGCATTCCACGAGCTGAAAGAAAAAACGCAAACGGCCGGCGCCCAAGGCTCCGTTCAGCTCAGTGTGAAAGTCAGCCGCTTGGGTGGAAAAATAGTGGAACTCGAAGAAGTGACCAAGGTATACGACGGAAAAACGATTATCCGCGATTTTTCCTATGTATTCAAAAAGGGCGACCGCATCGGTTTAGCGGGCCGCAATGGAACCGGCAAAAGTACATTCCTCAACCTGGTCATTGGCGTTATCGTTCCCGACTCGGGTGCCATAGCCGTTGGTGATACCGTTGTGATCGGATACTACCGCCAAACCGGCCTGACGGTCGAACCCGGCGATCGAGTCATCGATGTGGTCAAAAACGTGGCGGAATACATTACCATGGCGAATGGCGACACACTGACGGCAACGCAGCTGCTTACGTTGTTCCTATTCCCGCCAGAAAAGCAGTTCGGACTGGTGAGCAAGCTCAGTGGGGGGGAGCGCAAGCGATTGCTCCTGATGCGGGTGCTGATGCAAAATCCAAATGTGCTGATATTGGACGAACCGGCGAACGACCTCGATATCGACACCCTTAACGTACTGGAAGATTTCCTTGCCAACTATCCCGGCATTCTTTTGCTGGTATCGCACGACCGTTACCTGCTGGACCGGCTTACGGATCAACTATTCATATTTGATGGCGCGGGTAAGATAACCCGCTATAACGGAAACTACGCCGCTTTCAAAGCGGAACAGAAAGAGGCCGAACAAGCCGTACCGAAAGCCAGTCGTTCGGAAGTAGTGAACAAGCCTTCCAAACCAGAAAAAAAAGCGAAATTGACATTCGCCGAAAAACAGGAGTATGAGGCATTAGATAATGAGATTCCTGATCTTGAGAGACAGATTGCAGAGCAAGCGGAAAAACTAGGAAAAGAAACGGATTATCAGTCTATCGCGCTCGTTGCAGCGGCGATTGATGAACTGACCCAACAACTCGACAGTAAAACCGAACGCTGGCTCGCGTTAGGTGAATATATATAACATGTTCCACGTGGAACATCATAAAAAGACGCAATGTTCCACGTGGAACAGAATTTAAAACGGATGTTTAATAAATATAACGTTATTGTAGTAGGAGGGGGCCACGCCGGTTGCGAAGCAGCAGCCGCGGCCGCTAACATGGGTTCTTCGGTTTTGTTGATTACCATGAATATGGCCACTATTGGGCAGATGAGCTGTAATCCGGCCATGGGCGGCGTAGCAAAAGGCCAAATCGTGCGGGAAATCGATGCCATGGGTGGTTATTCCGGCATTATCGCCGATAAAACCACCATTCAGTTTCGGATGCTTAATCAGTCGAAAGGCCCGGCAATGTGGAGTCCGCGAGCCCAAAACGACCGTATGCGGTTTGCCGAAGAGTGGCGCCTACAACTGGAAGCCCTGCCCAATATCGATATCTGGCAGGATACCGTAAAGGCGATACAGGTAACCAACGGAAGGGCCACGGGCGTTGTCACTTCACTCGGGATTGGTATCGATGCCGACGCAGTCATCCTCACGAACGGGACCTTCCTGAACGGGACCATCCACATCGGCGAAAAAAAGTTTGGCGGAGGAAGGACCGCAGAAAAGGCCGCCACCGGACTTACCGAGCAGCTTGTCGACCTAGGTTTCGAATCCGGCCGGATGAAAACCGGTACACCGCCCCGTGTAGACGGCCGGAGTCTCGACTATACTAAAATGGAAGAACAGTGGGGCGACGAGCAACGGGGTCGTTTTTCATTCACCGATGTCGAACTTCCAACGGAACAACGCTGCTGCTGGATTACCTATACCAACGAAGCCGTACACGAAAAATTGAAGGAAGGCTTTGAAAAATCACCTATGTTTACCGGACGGATTCAAGGCCTAGGCCCCCGGTATTGCCCTTCCATCGAAGATAAAATCAATCGCTTTGCCGAGCGAGACCGCCACCAAATCTTTGTGGAGCCAGAAGGTTGGAAAACCGTCGAAATTTATGTGAACGGTTTTTCCACTTCCCTTCCCGAAAACATCCAGCAACAGGCGCTCCAACTCATACCAGGCTTCGAAAACGCTAAAATGTTCCGCCCTGGATATGCCATCGAGTATGACTTTTTTCCTCCTTTACAGCTGGATCTTACCTTGGAAACGCACCTCGTAAAACACCTATTTTTTGCAGGTCAGATAAACGGTACTACAGGGTATGAGGAAGCCGCTAGCCAAGGCCTCATCGCCGGAATCAACGCCCATCAACGGATCCACGACGGACACGAACTCATTTTGAGACGGTCGGAATCCTATATAGGTGTCTTGATTGACGATTTGGTAACCAAAGGCACCGATGAGCCTTACCGCATGTTCACTTCGCGCGCTGAACACCGTCTTCTTCTGCGCCAAGACAATGCAGATGTGCGGCTAACATCCCTAGCACATGAACTCGGAATGATTGGCGATGATCGTCTGGAAAAGGTCAGAAATAAGATTTCGTCCGCAGCGCAAATCGTTGATTACCTCCGGAAAAATTCCGTCGGAGCCGAGGGAATGAATCCGATCCTATCGAAATTGGACTCCAGTCCGATTACACAGAAAACCCGCTTGTTTAACATTCTTAGTCGCCCCCACGTGCATATCGGTCACGTAGCGCAAGCGGACCCCAAACTCGCAGCGCTGCTGGCGAACCGCAACAGCGAAATTATAGAGCAGGCGGAAATCCAAGTGAAATACGAAAGCTATTTCAACAAGGAAACAGAAATTGTAAATAAAATGAAGCGAATGGAAGATCAGGAAATCAATCCCAATTTCGACTATTCGAACTTAATATCCTTATCAAAAGAAGCCCGCGAAAAACTTATTAAGGTAAAACCACGGACGCTGGGCCAAGCATCGCGGATTTCAGGCGTTTCGCCGTCAGATATTTCCGTTTTAATGGTTCATTTAAACTAATTCATTGATTAACAGTTGTTTATATCATATTTTAATCGAACCCCATAAATCACCCACAAGAGACTTTCTCGGTTTTTGCAATGACAGACACATCGGAAAATAAAAATCGCTTAAATCGCCTAAAAACAGGGTCTATCGGAAAATGGGTTGTCCTTCCCTTCTTTTTGGTCATTATTTCCCTAGCTTGGCAATGTGCAAGCATCCAGCAACCTCAAGGAGGGCCCAAAGATTCCATTCCCCCCACGATACTGGAAGAAACACCGCCAAACCTCACGCGGAACTTCGATGCTGAAAAAATTGTCATCCAATTCGATGAGTTCATCAAGCTTGCCAACCCATTCAAAGAAATCAGCGTATCGCCGGACCTTGAACAACCTATCAATCCCCGGGTGAGGCGTAAAAATATAGAGATTACACTTCCGGACTCTCTAGAAGAGAACACCACCTATACGATCAACTTCGGGAAAGCCATCGGCGATTTCAACGAAGGCAATCCGTTACTCAACTACAGCTATGTGTTTTCCACTGGCGACATCATCGATTCCCTGGCCATTTCTGGAAAAGTGATCAATGCATTTACCAAATTACCCGAGAAAGAAATCGCAGTCTTACTTATACCCACCCGCCAAGACTCTATTTTCGGTAAGCGTAAAGCCAATATCTTCACACTTACGGATACCGCTGGCACGTTCAGGCTACAGAATTTACGCGAAGACAATTATCGCATATATGCATTACGTGAGGAAAACAACGATCGGGTATACAATGCTCCAGGTGAACTCATCGGTTTCCTCAATGACTCCATCGTGCTCAACAAAGACACTTCGGGGATCCTTTTAGAAGTTTCGAAAGGCATACCGCGCGATTTCCGTTTGCTCGATCGGAAAATCGAACCCAATGGGAGAATTACGTTTGCTTTCAACAAACCGCTCGAGGATGCGGCGATACAGGTTATCCATCCATCAAACCTCGATGCTGATAAACAGGTTGAGTACACAGTCAATAAGGATTCCGCAACATTATGGGTCAGCGATCTCACCTTTGATTCACTGAAAGTAAGCTTTAGCAACCGTGGCGAGGTGATAGATACCGTTACGATGCGTCGTGGGCGTAACGAAAAATACGACCGCGATTTCATCATCACAGACAATCTTTCTGGAAGTAAAGTTAATCGCATCCAACACGTCCAGCTCACCACCGGTTCGCCTGTCCAATCGATCGATCGTAGTAAAATTACGCTTCTCGTGGATTCCGTTCCGGTAACCAACTATCAGTTGGTTAAAGATACTGCAGCTCAACGCCGTTACCTCTTACGGTATAGTTGGCGCCCAAAGCGCGACTATATCCTCACCTTGGAAGAGGGGGCTTTCGTCGGCTATTTCTCTGATCAAAATAAGTCCGTCACCAAAACATTCACCATGGATGAAACCGAAGACTTCGGTGATATCGTGTTGAAAATTAACGTGCCGGATACCACCCATCAATACCTTATCCAGCTTATCAATGAAAAAATGGACTTCATCCATCGAAGCGTCCCCATAAAGGGATCTACAGACATCCCATTCCGTCAATTTCCCGGCGGTAAATACACCATCAGGGTGGTGTACGACGAAAATAACAACGGTAAATGGGATACAGGCGATGTTTACGAAACCAGACAACCCGAACGGGTTTGGTATCTGGGTAAAACGTTTATCATCAGGACCAACTGGGAACAAGAAGAAATCATCACGATACCCGAGTAGCCGCTACGAAAACCAGCCGGAATACATCACGTATCGATCGGGAAGCTTATCCAGCATTTCACGTTGGGCTTCCGTAATCGGTTTCACCTTACGGGCAGGAACCCCCGCATATAGATACCCGCTTTCACAGCGGGTTCCCTCCAATACCACTGCCCCTGCCGCAATGATTACATAATCTTCCACGACCACATGATCCATTACAATCGCACCCATCCCTATCAATATCCTATCCCTTAATTCGCAACCATGTACCAATGCATTATGCCCAATATTCACGAAACTACCAATGGTTGTAGGTGCTGTCCGATAGGTACAGTGGATCACCGCACCATCTTGGATATTGGTATGGGTACCGATCCGAATAGCGTTCACATCACCCCTGATAACCGCATTGAACCAAACCGAACACTGCTTTCCCAACACGACGTCGCCAACCACCGTAGCATTCTCGGCGATGAAACAATCCGATTCAATAATAGGGTACGTCCCTTCCACGGGAAGAATCAATGGCATAATCCAAGTAGTATATGTCTAAAAAATGGTGTCGACCAACTGATCGGCACGTTGCGGATAATCCGTGGTATAATGCAAACCGCGGCTTTCCTTCCGGTTCGTCGCCGATTTAATAACCAGATACGCAACCTGGATAACATTCCGAAGTTCACATAGTTTTACCGATAACCGTGTATTCTTGTAGAAACTCTCTGTTTCATCATATAGCAGGCCCAATCTCCGCATAGCCCGTTCCAGCCGGAAATCCGAACGTACAATGCCGACATAGTCACTCATCACCTTCTGCGTTTCGCGCAAATTATGGGTTACCAAAATATCCTCGTTGGAGAGTTCTGTATTCGAGTCGTCCCAATCCGGTATTTGTGTAGGCAAAACCAAACGATCCATTGAGGTCAATGCATCCCTATAAATACGGTGTGCAAATACGGTCGCCTCAAGCAACGAATTTGATGCCAACCGATTAGCACCATGCAGGCCTGTTGAAGAACATTCTCCGCACGCATACAGATTACGAATGGAAGATCGACCGTGTTCATCGACCATAATGCCCCCACAAAGATAATGTGCGGCCGGCGTTACCGGAATATAATCCCTTGCCAAATCAATTCCGATCGACAAACATTTAGCATAAATATTCGGAAAATGGGCTAATATATCCGCCTTATTCTGATGGGTAATGTCGAGTAAGACAAACTCGTCGCCCGATTTTTTCATCTCCGAATCAATGGCCCGTGCAACGATATCGCGCGGAGCCAAATCCGCCCTTTCGTCGTACTCCAGCATGAACTTATCTCCGTTTTTACGGCGGAGCACACCACCGAATCCGCGCACCGCTTCCGAAATCAAAAATGCAGGATATTCACCTGGATTATAAAGGGCCGTGGGATGAAACTGCATAAATTCCATATTCCTTACCTTTCCCTTTGCCCGGTATACCATCGCGATACCATCGCCGGTTGCAATCACCGGGTTCGTGGTACTCGAATAAATATGCCCGGCCCCACCCGAAGCCATCACAGTAACTTTACTCAAAATCCGTTCTACTTGATGGTCCACTGTATTCAATACGTACACACCGTAGCAGGTCACATCGGGCGTACTTCTATCCACAAAGTTCCCTAAATGGTGCTGGGTAATCAAATCTACGGCAAAATAATGGGTTAGTAGTTCTATATTCGGGTTTTCGTGGACCTTCTCCAGCAACACCCGTTCGATCTCGAAACCGGTGATGTCTTTATAATGGAGTACCCGGTGTTCGGAATGTCCGCCTTCTCGGGCCAAATCGTATACACCGTTAGTCTTTTTATCAAAGTGGGTTCCATAATCTATAATCTCCTGAATCCGTTTCGGTCCTTCCCTAACCACGTTTTCCACAACCTTTTCATCGCATAACCCATCTCCAGCTATCAGTGTATCAGCGATATGTTTCTCAAATGAATCGGACTTATCCACAACAACGGCAACACCGCCTTGAGCATATTTCGTATTCGATTCGTCCTCATTTGATTTGGTAATGATCATTACCTTACCATGTGACGCTGCCTTTAGGGCAAAACTCAATCCGGCTATCCCTGACCCGATAACTAAAAAATCAACCTGATGCATAAACAAAAACGGCTAAACTGACTATTTGGTTCTATGTCTGTAACCCTGTGAATAACGTGTCGATTACTCGTTGAATAAAAATGATAAATCCATCTTTTCCCGACTTACTCTATTTTCTGCACAAACCAACACCGGAAATCGTTAGAAATACACCACAATATTAACAAATCCTACCGAATAATTACTATACAAAAACATGTGGATACGAAGTTGCCTAAAAAATTAAAGTGATTGTAATTCAATACTAACACGATAATTCTCTGTTAAGAACATGTTAAGAAATAAACAATAGTCAAAAAACAAAATAAATAGCTGGTACTTTCCTCACAAAACCAACACCCTAACAAACAATAATAAATACTTTATTTAAAATACTTATTACTTATTGAAGCTGTGGGAAACTGAAAATCAAATCAATTTGTTTAGCTACCTTTGTATGGTCATGAACGGATATCTAGCTGAATTAGACAACAAAGGGTATATCGATGAACCGATCGACCCTACTTTGGATTTGGTTGAAGAAATCAACCGGCTTAAGAAAGAGAAAAACGCTATTCTTCTTGCCCATTATTATCAGGAGTCTGAGATACAAGATATAGCCGACTATATTGGCGACAGTTTGGGACTATCGCAGCAGGCGGCCAAGACCGAGGCCGATGTGATCGTCTTTGCTGGTGTTCATTTTATGGCCGAAACCGCCAAAATCCTGTCGCCGGAAAAAAAGGTATTGCTTCCGGACCTGAAAGCCGGATGCTCGTTGTCGGATAGCTGCCCACCCCACCTTTTTGCAAAATTCAAGGAACAATATCCTGACCATATTGCCATTACGTATGTGAACTGCACAGCCGAATTAAAGGCATTGAGTGATATCGTCTGCACGTCTAGTAATGCCGTCCAGATTGTGGACAGCTTGCCGATTGATCAAAAGATTATTTTCGGGCCGGATAAGAACTTGGGCGACTATGTACAGCGGAAAACAGGTCGTGATCTCGTGCTTTGGAATGGTGCTTGCATGGTACACGAAATTTTCTCTCAGGAACGTATCGACGAATTGCGGGCCGCGTATCCTGAGGCGAAATTTATTGCACACCCGGAGTGTGAGAAACACATCCTGGACGCCGCTGATTATATCGGTTCTACATCGGGTTTATTGAAATATACAAGAGAGCAGCAAGCAAGTACGTTCATTGTGGCTACCGAGAGCGGAATTATCCATCAGATGCAGAAGGCGAGCCCGCACAAAACGTTCATTCCCGCGCCCCCTGATAATACCTGTGCCTGCAACGATTGCCCGTACATGAAGCTCAATACACTCGAGAAATTATACAACTGCATGAAATTTGAGCAACCGGAAATCGTATTGCCTGCCGACGTAATTGAGCGGGCCCGGCGACCGATCGAGCGGATGTTGGAAATTTCTGCAAAATTAGGACTTTAGTATGTTTGATAATAAAGAGCACACGAATATCGGTCAGCTGGGCGAGTTTGGTTTGATCGCACACCTTACGAAAAGTGTTGAATGCTTGGAGAAGACCACAACGAAAGGTATCGGTGACGATGCTGCCGTTTTGGATTTTTCAACGGATAAGACCTTGGTATCTACCGATTTATTGTTGGAGGGCATCCACTTTGATTTACGGTATGTACCGTTCAAGCACTTGGGTTATAAGGCTATACAAGTCAATCTCAGCGACATCTATGCGATGAATGGAACGGCCACTCAGGTAACCTTTTCTATTGGCCTCTCCAGTAAGTTCTCGCTCGAAGCGATCGAGGAGTTGTACGCTGGCGCATTATTGGCGTGCAAGAATTACCAGGTGGATATGGTTGGTGGGGATACATCAACATCTGCCCAAGGATTGGTGATCAGCGTAACCAGTATCGGCCATGCAAAAGCGGAAGATATCGTTTACCGGAACGGGGCCCAAGAAGGCGACTTGATTTGTGTTTCGGGCGACCTGGGTGGTGCGTACGTGGGTTTACAGCTATTGGAACGCGAAAAGCGGATTTTTCTCGAGAACCCGTCTATCGTACCCGATCTGGAAGGGAAAGATTATATCGTGGAGCGGCAGCTCAAACCGGAGGCTCGTAGAGATATCATCCAGCTGTTGGCGTCGTTGGCTATCAAGCCTACGGCAATGATTGATGTCTCGGATGGGTTGGCTTCCGAAATCCTGCATATTTGCAACGCGTCGGAAAAAGGATGCCGGTTGTATGAGGATAAAATTCCTATCGATCAGATGACTTACGATACTGCTCGCGAATTCGCGCTCGATCCGACCATTTGCGCACTGAATGGTGGTGAGGATTACGAGCTGCTCTTTACGGTGAGCCAATCTCACTACGATAAGTTGTCCAGCCAATCTGAAATCAGTATCATTGGCCATATTACGGAAAAGGCATCAGGCCATGAACTGATTTCAAAATCAGGCAAAGTACATCCCATCAAAGCGCAGGGTTGGAATGCCTTTGGTTAATTGCGGTAGCTTAGCTGGATCCTGTTATTGTTTCAAGAACCCCCGAAGCACGTACTGCAATATTCCGCCGTGGCGATAGTATTCCACCTCGATGGCCGAGTCAAACCGGACACGTGCCTGGAATGTAACCACTTGACCATCGGCTTTCTTAGCCGTAACTTGCATCAGTTTATGTGGTTTCAACTCGCTCGAAACACCGGTGATGGAAAATATTTCCGTGCCATCCAGGCCCAATGTTTCCGCATTTTCCCCTTCGGGGTATTCCAAAGGCAATACGCCCATCCCAACAAGGTTACTGCGGTGGATACGTTCGAAACTTTCTGCAATGACGGCTTTGATGCCAAGCAGGCTTGCACCCTTAGCTGCCCAGTCCCTAGACGAGCCACTGCCATACTCCTTTCCCGCAAGTACAACCAGCGGTGTGTCTGATTCTATGTATTTCATTGCCGCATCATATACCGATAGGGTTTCACCGGTGGGGAAGTAAGTGGTATATCCGCCTTCTTTTGTGGTGATTTTATTCCGTATACGGACGTTTGCAAAGGTACCCCGCATCATGACTTCATGGTTGCCCCGGCGGGAGCCATAGGAATTGAAACCCCGGGGATCCACCCCTTTTGACACGAGGTAACGGCCGGCAGCGGAATCCGAGTTAAACGACCCTGCGGGTGATATGTGATCGGTTGTAACGGAGTCGCCAAGAGCAAGCAGCACCCGAGCGTCTTTGATATCCTGTGTAGGCTGTGGCTCATCGCTGATATCTTTGAAAAACGGAACTTCCTGTATATAGGTGGACTCGTTATTCCATCCGAAATTCTGTCCTTCTGGCGCGAGCAGTTGTTTCCAATCGTCCCCCCCATCGAATATCACATCGTAGACTGCTTTGAAATCTTCCACGCGCATGGAGCTGTTTATCGTATCCATAATCTCTTGTTGCGTGGGCCAGATATCACGCAGGTAAACCGGATTGCCGTTCGGGTCGTAATCCAAGGGTTCATTGATGAGGTCGATGTCTACGCGGCCAACCAGGGCATAAGCCACAACGAGCATAGGCGACATGAGGAAGTTCATCTTTACCTGCGGGTGTACGCGGGCTTCGAAATTCCGGTTTCCCGATAGCACAGACGCAACCACGAGATCGCCTTTATCCACCGCCTCTGCAATGTGCGGTGGCAATGGTCCGCTGTTTCCGATACACGACGTGCATCCATAACCAACGGTATGGAAGCGTAGTGCTTCCAGATCTTCCAGGAGATTAGCCCGTTGCAGGTATTTGGTTACCACTTTTGAACCCGGGGCCAAGCTGGTTTTAACCCACGTTTTTGTGCGTAGACCACGGGCCACGGCTTTCCGCGCCACGAGCCCTGCCCCCACCATCACCGCCGGGTTGGATGTATTCGTGCAACTGGTAATAGCAGCAATAGCGATACTGCCGTCACTAAGTACGTATTCCTTGTTTTTTATTTTTATCCGGACGGACCGGATATCTTCGGTTTCGACTTTGATTTCTTCCGGTTTGTGGCGGTTTTCATAAGTGAATTCACTGCCCGATCCACCTTCCGATAGCCAAGCGTGTTCCTGCCGGTTTTTAATGGGGAGGTAATTGCGTTGGTATTCCTCCTCCAGTAGATGTGAAAATTTGGTATTCAGATCTTTGACCAATATTTTGTCCTGCGGCCGTTTCGGGCCCGAAACCGTAGGTTGAAGGGTGCCCAGGTCGAGTTCAAGCACATGTGAATACTGAATTTCTTCGTTACCCGTGCGCCACAGCAGGTTTTCTTTGGAATAGTTTTCCACGAGATTGATTTGTTCTTCCGACCGGTTGGTTCGACGCATGTATTCCAAAGTCTGGTCGTCAATCGGGAAGTAAGTTACGGTACAACCAAACTCGGGAGACATGTTCGAAATGGTGGCTCGGTCGGTAACGCTGAGGTGGTCGAGTGCGTCTCCGAAAACTTCAACGAATTTTCCAACAACACCATAGTCGCGCAGCAACTTGGTAATGGTCAGCACCATATCCGTGGCGGTGCATCCAGCGGGTATTTTCCCCGTCAACTTCAGTCCGACCACCTGGGGGCACGTGAAATAAATGGGTTGACCGAGCATGGCTGCTTCGGCCTCGATACCGCCTACCCCCCAAGCGATTACGCCAATACCGTTGACCATCGGGGTATGCGAGTCCGTTCCTACCAACGTATCGGGAAAAGCCCACCCATCGCGGACAATCACACCTTTGGCAAGGTACTCGAGGTTCACCTGGTGGCATATCCCCATGCCCGGAGGCACTACGGTGAAGTCGGTGAGCGCCTGCTGGCCCCACTTGAGCAATTGGTACCGTTCGGCATTGCGCTCATACTCGAGCTCCACGTTGCTTTGGTACGAATAGTTCGTGCCGAAATAATCCACTTGTACGGAGTGGTCAATGACCAAGTCTACTGGAATGGCCGGTTTGATTTTACTGCCATCGCCCCCCTTCCGAATCACTTCTGCACGGATGGAAGCGATATCCACGACGGCGGGTACACCCGTGAAATCCTGCATCAATACCCGTGCGGGTTTAAAAGGAATATCCTTATCGGTACCTGAAGGATCCCAGTTGATCAGGGTGTCTAAATGCTCATCGGTAACCGCGAAATTATCGTGGTTGCGCAATACATTTTCAAGCAGTATACGGATGGAGAAAGGAAGTTTTGTTATTCCGCTGTTTTCTTCAGCTAGTTTTTTCAGCGATGCAGTTTGATAAGCCATGTCGTTTAGTTTATAAAATATTCCGTCTTTTTGGTAACAACAATGAAAAGGACGATAAGTGCTAAGATAAGGAAAAAAAGATTTATAACCGGGAGGTTGGGAATTTGCGTCTACTAAAAGGTAATTATTTTTGGCTGACTTACAAATAAATATATATACCTTTGGCTTTTATTATTTTTAATTTTTCAATACAATGGCAGAAGGAGTAGTAAAATTCTTCAATGAAACCAAGGGTTTTGGTTTTATCGTTCCTAACTCGGGTGAAAGTGAAATCTTCGTTCACTCGTCAGGCCTGATCGACAAAATTCGTGAAAACGACAATGTTTCTTACGATGTTGAACAAGGTAGAAAAGGACTAAATGCGGTAAATGTTAAGGTAATCTAAGGATTTCCAATCACTATATTTATTGTATTTGGCCGTCCCGCTTCAAGCGGGACGGCTTTTTTTTGTGCTGTGCGCCTCTCGGTTACCAATCAGGATTCCGTAGGGCTTTAGGGAGTTGACATGGTCAAACACCACTTTGGCGGCTCCCAGGAACGGCACGAATAGGATCATGCCTGCAACACCCCACACCAAGCTGCCGAGCAACATGGACATAATGGTAGCCAGTGCATTCAACTGAATCTTGCTTCCGGTGATTTTGGGCGTAAGGATGTAACTGTCTATTTGCTGCAGCACGATGAAGAATAGGGCTACAATGGCCGGTGTAATCAGTGAGTCGCGCGTAATCAGGGTATAAAGTACTACAATGGCGCTACCCGCTACCGAGCCGATATAGGGTATGATGTTGATAAAAGCAACCATTACACCAAAGAAAAGGGCATTTTCAATACCAATGATGGTTAGGCCGATGGTATTGATGACCGAAAAGATCAAGGCGACGATACACACGCCTGTCAAGTACGAGCTGGCCACGTCCGTGGTCTTATCAACCACACCGCGAGCTTCCTCCAAATTTGTGGGCCCGGAATAGTGGACCACCAGCGCCAGCACGAAATTTTTGAATCGACGGCGGTAGATAAGCAATAGCACGGTGTAAGCTGTGATGATTAACAAGTGGACGATAAAGGATAATATCGAACGGAAAATATCGCCGACATATTTGCCGGCAAGGGTTGAAAAGCTGTCGATCTGGTTTTGCAGATATGCTTTTTGGGTATCTATGGGCAATTGGAAATGCTCCGATATGAAATCATGCGCCGAGTTAAGCATATCGTTTAGCTTTTTCCCGATAAGCGGCATGTCGTTTCCCAGTGCAATAATCTGATCGACCAACAGGTAGCCGATACCCAAAAGCAGCACCAGCGCAAAGAGCGTACACCCCACGGCCGCCAATCCCCGCGGTATGTCAAGTCGCTCGAGCCTTCGACAAAGCGGCGCCAACAACATCGCCATCATCGTACCGATGGCGAGCGGAATAAGGAAAGGCTTAGCGAAATAGAGAATACCAAAAAAAAGCACGATAAAGAGCAAAACCTGGTTAAAGCGGGTAATCGGGTTCGTTCCTGACTGCATTATCGTACATTATCGATGGCCTGCGCGAGATTCCGGTCCTTTTCGGTCACCACGTTACCGGCGTCATGCGTGGAAAGCCATATTTCAACCTTATTCCATGTGTTGGTCCACGTAGGGTGGTGATTGTGTTGTTCGGCTAATAAGGCTACCCGAAGCATAAAGGCAAAAGCTTCGGAAAAATCCTTGAAAGTAAACGATCGATAAAGGGTGTTGTTCTGTTCTTGCCACATAGTAAGGAAATTGGTGGTTAAAATATGCATTTATGCATTGTCGAAACAACTAAAAGCTGTTTTTGTTTTCGGATCGTGTTAGTTGAGTACGGCCTCCAGCACGTCGTGTGATTTTATTTCGCCGAAGTTATCCACATGGAACTGATAGAATTCAAGAATCTTGCCGAGCAGGAATCGACGGTCGGCCAACGAAAGCCGTTGCATGTCCAACCGATCGAATGAAGTGGCCAATAGATCCGCAAACAGCGATGTATAGGGTTGTTCCAGTACCAGCGGATGTACAGGGAGACGGCTGCAAAAAACGCCATCTTTCAAATCGAAGAAGACTTGACCCGGTTTCGGCTGCGCAGGGAGGAAGCCCAGGTAGCGCGATAACTTCAGCAGGAAAAGAAGGTGGAAATTGGGTGACATTTTCTTGGTATGGTCCAGCCAAGACACCGCATTGAACACGTAATTGAACAAAGGTTCGTCGGCTGATTGCTGACGGAGGCATTTATACAGTACTTCGTTCAGAAACAGCGCGACGGCACTTTTAGCCATGTCGAAGGGAATGGTTTGAAAAGCGGGCCGTTGCCGGGCTTCGGAAATACGTTGCAGCGATGTGCTTGCGCGATGGTATACGACCATATCGAGTAGATGCAGGGGCTGCAGGATCGTAACGCCGATTTTAGCCTTCGGTTTCCGGGCGCCGTTGACCATATACGATTGCAGACCGAACTTCTCGGTAAAGACTTGGGTAACCACACTGCTTTCCGAATAATTGGTTGATTTCAATACAATACCCCGGGTCTTGTGCAGCATAATTATCCAACGACTAAAGTCCAGAGCTTCGGTAAGAGAATAATTCCACCCACCACAACGGCAAAGGTAGCCGCAACCAGCACGGCACCAGCCGCCGCATCTTTTGCCTTTTTAGCCAGCGGGTGCTCATTGGGAGACACCGTATCGACCCACGCTTCGATGGCCGTATTGACCAGCTCGGCAACAACGACCTGTGTAATACACAACGCAATCCAACACCACTCTGTCCCGCTCAGGCCAAGCCATAAACCCAGTACAATAGCAACCAGGGCCAAGGCGATATGAATCCGTAAATTCCGCTCACTGTGGTAGGATGCTACGATACCGTTAAACGCATCGGCGAAAGGATTCCGTTTCCGTTTACTCCTCATTGTCTATTAGGTCTTTCTTACGTTCATCCAATAGGCTTCTACGTTCTATTTTCCGAATGAGACTATATATAATGGTTAAAAAACCGACGCCGAAAATGACGACCCCAATTACCAATACCCATTTATAGCCTAAAAATTCGCTACGCATGAGATACAAGCCAAGCATACAAAAAGCGAGCCCTGAAGCGGTGCCAATAATTCCCCGAAGCAAGTATTTATTCATAACCTCATACTGAAAGCCTTCGACAAAGATAAGGTTTTCGCAGCATGGTGCGATTAGACTAGGAATACTTATCTTTATCGATTCATGACGTTTGTAGCATGCCTAACATAACATTACGTGATATCGCCAAGACGTTGGGTCTATCCGTTTCTACGGTATCCAAGGCATTGCGGGACAGCTATGAAATTAGCGAGGCGACCAAGAAACGCGTGGTCGATTTCGCCCAGTCGAACAATTACTTTCCGAACCGGATGGCGAAAAGCCTCAAGGAAGGCAAAAGCGGATCCATAGGGGTTGTCGTGTGTTCCATAGACAACAGCTTCGTTTCGCGGATGCTTGATGGTATTGACGGCACCTGTGTGGCGTCGGGGTATGACATCATCATCATGCAGAGTAAGGAGTCTTTGCTCCAGGAACAAGCGTGCCTAAAGCAGCTGGTGGCCCGAGGTGTCGAGGGCGTGTTGATTTCGCCCTCTGCAGAGTCGGTAGACATGTCGCATATTGATCAATTGGCGTCGGCGGGTATGCCGGTTGTGTTTTTCGATCGGATCAGTGAGCGGCCCAACACCCATCAGGTAGGCATCGATAACCGTGAGGGAGCCTTCTTGGCCACCCAGCATTTGATTGACAACGGCTACCGCCGTATCGCGATGCTCAATATTGGTCCGGATATCTATTTCGCCGACCAGCGGGGCGCGGGCTACCGCGAAGCGCTGGTTGCGAATGGGATTGACTACCGCACGGAATATGTACGGCTTTGTGCGCCGACGGATCGTGAAACACTAAAGGCAAGCGTAGCCGCCAATATACGGTCGTTTTTCGCCATGCACGATCAGCCCGAGGCCCTCTTTACCACAACCGATCAGCTTTCTACCCATAGCCTTAGCGCATTGCACGAGTTGGGTTACCGTATTCCAACCGATCTTGCGCTCATTGGCTTCAGCAATACCGAGTTTGCGGGAATGCTTACGCCGCCCCTCTCTACTGTGTACCAGCCCGCATTCGAAATCGGCAGCCAAGCGGCGGATATGCTTGTGGACTTGATTGAACGAAAAGAGCATCGGGAAATTGAAACCATCATGCTTCCAGTGCGGCTGGATGTGCGGGCGTCTAGTCAACTTATGCGTTAACCAAGGCAATGATGCGTGCGCAGATGTCGGCAGCGACTTCCGTCTTGGGCTTCAGGGCAAACGTTTCGATGGTGTTGTCTTGGCCGATGACGGTGATTTTGTTGCTATCGCCGGCAAAACCGGCGCCCGCATCGCGGGTTGAATTGAGTACGATAAAATCGAGGTTTTTCCGGCGGAGCTTTTCCTGGGCGCTGGCGCGGCCATCGTCTGTTTCCAGGGCGAAGCCCACAAGCACCTGCCCTTTCCGTTTCTGTTGACCCAACGTAGCCAGTATGTCGGTGGTTTTGATGAGCTCCAAGGCAAGATGGTGTTCGCCGCCCTTTTTGATTTTCTGATCAACCACATTCTTCGGTGTGAAATCGGCCACGGCGGCACTCATCACCGTAATGTCGGCATCGGTGAAATGGGTGATACAGGCATTGAGCATGTCGGCTGCCGAGGTGACCGGAACCATTTCTACCCCATGTGGCACCGGCAATGCCGTTGGGCCGCTCACCAGCGTCACGTCGGCACCCAAACCCACCAGCTTGGCGGCAATGGCATATCCCATTTTCCCGCTTGAGTGGTTGCCGATGTACCGTACGGGGTCGATGGCCTCGTGGGTCGGCCCGGCCGTGACCAGCGCTTTTTTTCCGGCCAATGGCTGCGGCGCGGAAAAATGCGCATCGAGGAAAGCAAGGATTTCTTCGGGCTCGGCAAGGCGCCCTTCTCCGGCTAGGCCGCTGGCCAGCTCCCCTTCTCCGGGGGGGATAATGTGGTTACCGAAGGCCTTGAGGCGATCGATATTAGACCGCGTGCTACCGTGTTGCCACATATCGAGGTCCATCGCCGGGGCCACGAAGACCGGTGATTTTGCCGACAGGTATATGGCACAAAGGAGATTGTCGCACAGTCCCTGCGCAAATTTGGCCAACGTATTAGCACTTGCCGGCGCCACAACCACCGCATCAGCTGCCAGCGCGAGGTGCACGTGGTTGTTCCACTCGCCGGAGGCGGGATGGAAATAGTCTACCAATACCGGGTTGCCCGATAAGGTGGCTAACGTAAGCGGCATGATGAAATTCGTTGCGTCGGGAGTCATCACCACCTGCACCTTAGCACCGGCTTTGACCAGCAGGCGGGTGAGGTGTGCCGATTTGTAAGCGGCAATACTACCGCATACACCCAGCAGGACGTTCTTTCCCCGGATGCTCACTACGCTTCGTTTTCCGTATCGGGATTTCTGAAGTAAACCTTGTCGTTAAGGAATTCGTCGATAGCCACCAACGAGGGTTTGGGTAAGCGTTCGTAATGTTTAGAAATCTCAATCTGCTCACGGTTTTCAAACACCTCCTCTAGGTTGTCGTTGGTGGTTGCAAACTCGGCAAGCTTACCATTCAGCTCCTCTTTAACGTCTACCGCGATTTGATTCGCGCGTTTCCCAATGATAACGATGGACTCGTAGAGATTGTCCGTCTTTTTGTCCAGTTCCCGTAAATCGCGGGTAACCGTTGTGTTGGGGGTTGTATTGCTAACTTGAGTACTCATATCTTTTGAAATATATTCTTTTAATTCGTTGTTTCGATTGCTTCTTCCGGTTCCGCTTCGGCGGTTGCCGCGGCAACCTGTGCCGCGTATTTCTGCGCTTCTTCAATGCCCTTTTCAGCATCTTGTTTGAGCTGATCGGCCTCTTTGCGGAATGAGCTCTCCGGATAATCCGCAACAAAATTGGCGTAAAAATCAAGGGCTTCACCATAACGTTCCTCCCGCCTTGCCATACGGCTTTGCTCGGCATACAGGCACTGCGCCTTGATGCTCAGGAACTCCATTTCTTCCGCATATTTTGTGTCCGGAAATTCTATCAGTACATTTTCAAACGCGATTACCGCTGCGCGGTAGTCGCCATCCAACCCCATATCGAGGTAGAGTTTGGCATTCTTGAAGGCCTTGGTTTCGAGTTTGTCGCGCAGATCGTCTATGAGGCCCGCCGCTTCCTTTGCTCGCTCGCTATCCGGATAGAGGTTGATGAAAAGCTGCAGTGCTTCGATGGCCCTGTAGGTATATTCCTGGTCGAGCCCCACCTTGGGCGACTCCAAGTAATAACAATAAGCGCCCATGTAGCGGCACTCCTCAGCGCGGGCGCTATTCGGGTAGGTATCTGTAAACTGCTTGAAATAGAACCGTGCCGATGTGTAGTCGCGTAGGTAATAGTTCGAATAAGCCCCGTAATAGTATAGATCTTCCGCTTCGGCCTGGCCCCGATACCGCTGCGCGAGATCGTCAAACAGGATGAGGGCTTTACTGTATTTTTTCTTGTTGTAATATTTCAGCGCCTCCTGATATTTCTGGGCAATGTTGTTGCTGGCACGCAGCTTTTCAAATCTGCTCTTACACCCGGCAACCATCACCACCAAGAACACCCCGGCAATCCATGCCGTTATTCGCCTGTTTATAAACATCCTGCAAAGATAAGTGAATTTAAAATACTTGTCAATTATATTTTTGGGGCAAGGTAATCCGAAAAAGTGGTGGTGCCAAGGAGTTTAACAGAGTTTAACAGATGGAGCGTGGTATGCATTAATTGGGAAAATATCCGTATCTTTACCACCTTGTAATAATCACAAAGGTTATGGAAATACGGGAAAGAGTAGAACAGGCTTTGGAATCCATCCGGCCGTATCTCGAAACGGACGGGGGGAATGTGAGCATCGAAGAGATTACGACAGAAAACGTGGTGAAGATAAAGCTGTTGGGATCCTGTGCTTCATGTGCCATGAGCATCATGACATTCAAGGCGGGTTTGGAGCAAGCCATCAGGAAGGCCGTTCCGGAGGTTACCGCCGTGGAGGCCATCAACATTACCGACATGGACGATCCGAACGCCACCATGCCCATGCCGCGGATGGGTGGATAGCCCGATTTGGCAATTTAACATTATTTAACGGGGTACAAACATACGAATACGTAGCTTTGTTGAATAGCTATGAGGATATTCCGCAACATACTAATTGTTTTGTTTACCGTTGGAACGGTGGGGGCTTCGTTTGCCCAGCAAAAGAAGCTTGTGCAGTTCAGTGGGGTTATTCACAATGCCGACACCAATGTCGTTGTGCCTTACGTGTCGGTTACCAATCTATCTTACAAGAACCAGACATTAAACGCCAACCACCAAGGCTATTTTTCGTTTGTGGCTCACGAAGGAGATACGGTCCTTTTCACCTCCGTGGGTTACCTCTCCGCGCGTGTAACCATTCCCAAGGTGCCTGAAGATAAATACACCGCGATGGTAAAGATGACGGCCGAGCTCAAGGAGTTGCCCATGGTAACCCCTTATCCGTGGGCCAGTATCGACGAGTTCAACATGGCATTCATGTCGCTCGAAATAGCAGATGATGACATTGTTGTGGCGAAGAAGAACCTTTCGCCGGAATCGCTGGCGGCACTGGCGGCGGTGACTCCCCGCAGTGCACAGGAAATACAAAGCTACAGCGCTACGCAAAACCACATCGGCCTGACCAACAAGGCGGTGAACCAGCGCATGGCCAATCCGCTTTTGAGTCCGTTCGCTTGGGGAAACTTTATCCGCCAGATTTCCGAAGGCAACAAAAGCCGGCAGCGGAATCGGTAATCCATCGGTTGGGGCCTGCGCATAAAAAGCCGTTTTCTTACCTCAAAGATTCTTAAACTGGTGAGATTTTATTTAATAACTTGAATAGACATGTGCATTTTTTTCAGAATTTGTTGCCTATTTATTGTTGTTATGTTAACTCTGCGCGTTGATCCTGCATATGCCCAGTTCCAATATGAGCGTAAAGGGATTGTAGAGAAAGAGGTTCTTCTTGTATATTTGGTGGGCGGTCAGAACGTTCTAGTACCGGGCCCGCCCGCGGTCGATAGCATCGATGCACAAGGGAAGGTCATTGAGCGCTTCAGCATGGGGTCTGCCGAAGATTTTTTTCCTATCAAATGCTGCCAAATGATAAAAAACTCCGCAATGGAGGCCCTATACCAGTGCATTACATTTCAGAGACCTCGTAAGCAATCACCCGTACATTTATATGTTTAACGACGTTTATCTTTCTTCTTCGTTGGCGAAAGGAGCACAAAATGAGTTTTATCACTCGATAGGCCATATATTTTCGGGGGCCAAATCTGAACCCCAAATCGACATGGATAAACTCAAAGCATCCAACGATGTATCTATTTGGTACAACAAAGCGTATGTCGGGAAGTTCTGGGTACTTAAGGGTGAGTGGGAAGAGTTTGAAGTTAATGAAAAGCCAGCGTCTTTACAAGGTATAACGCCCCATACCCTGAAGTTTGACCACTATAACGTTTTCCTGTTAAAAAGGATTATCAGTATAGAGCCAGTGACCAAAGTAGTCGGAAAGCCGGATGTTATTGAAGCGGTCAAGGGCCAAGCCCCCTCCCCAAAACCGAAAAATTAACGCTTAGATTTCGAGACCGTCGTTCGCCCATCAGCACGGATTGGAAATGTGATGTATAACCAAAGAGTGGTGTTGCTAACCGATTTTGGCTATATTTGAAAATATAAAAAGAAGGTTATTATGTTGACCGTCAAAATAAAAGATAAAAGATTGCAAGAACGGATTACCGAACGTGCACAGCGCTTCGGGAAAAATACGCAGGATTATGTAAATGAATTACTTGCGCTTGTTTTGCCCGATACGCAGGATGCATTGTCTTTTAAGCGATTAAATGCGGAGGACGATGGCTATGTGATAAACTTTGAGGTCGACAGCGATGATGCAATCCAAGACGCTACCCCCTTCGCAGCGGTGACGGAGACAGAAACTTACACCAAGAGCTTACGTCAGAAGGCATGGCGCAAGGAATGATACTAACTGATACATCCTTCATTATCGAATACCTACGCAATCAATCGCCGGCGGTTGAGTTTTTATCCCGGCAACAGCTAGTACTGAAATTGACAAAGTAAAAGAATTGATGACATCAAACGGTTTCGCCAGCAACCGAAATAACGAATATATAAATGCGGAATTAGGCATTACTGCTGAAGATTGCTTATGAATGGCCGGGAATACTTTGATGAAGGTAATTGGCAGAATTTAGCGCAAGCTGGACTTGGTGGTGTAGCAGTAAACAACTATCTTAATGGTTTCACTGATCTATAAGTGTTATTACGTGCTTTTTTCAATGATATCGAAGAATGAAAACAATTTCTCTCCATGGATATCATCGAGGATGGTGTTATCTGTCTCATTTTGTTTTTTGTTTTTTTCGTTTCTCGATTTATCGGGGATTATGGGTATTTTAAACGAATATATAATGAAGGGTGATCCGCTGGCTAAAAGAGGGAAGATACTGTTGCTGGCAGGTATTCCTAGTTATGCACTATGCTGGTTTATTCTTCATTATATCATTTTTACATTAGCCAAAGCATCTAAAACCGACGGACGCAGTGAACGGTATTCCTTCATTCCGACTAAAGTGGACAAAGTCATTTGTGGGTTTGTTTTGGCACTTCCGTTTATTACTTTAGCGATACATGGGTATCTGAAGCACAACGTCTAAATCACCAAGCGAGCCTAGATTAAGTTGTTATTGAAAAAATTGGCCCTACCGGCGGAAGCCCTAAATCAAAATGGTGATATGCTGCTCATCGTTTCCTTCCTTTAATCCGGCGGCCGTGGATAGCGACCTCAGGTATATTCCGAAAGTTGTGGTAAACGTAGTCTAGTCGCCCGTCGCCGAAAAAGCACGCCCACATCAAGACAACCGCACGGTCTGCTTCACGCTGAGGCGCGACGACACCAACGAAATAAGCGCAGATATAACAAATACCGTAAGGAAAACCAGCAGGAAATCGCTATACCGGATATCCACCGGATAAACTTCAGTAATCAGGTTTTCCCCTTCGCCGAACCGTACCCAGCCGAAAGCCTGTTGTGAAAGGCAAAAAAGCAGGCCCAGTACCAACCCGGCCACGCAGCCGATGAGGGAGATGAGCAATCCCTCGTAAAAGAAAATACGGCGGATGAGGCCATTGTTCGCCCCCAAGCCCATCAGTACGGAGATGTCTTTCTTTTTGTCGATGACCAGCATGGTCAGCGAGCCCACGATATTGAAGAGCGCGATGATGCCCGTAAATGCAATGATGACGAAAACGGCCCATTTTTCGGTGCGCACGATTTTGTATAGTGTGGGGTTTTGCTGCTCACGGTCTTTGATGACATAATTATCGCCTAGCGCGGCGGAAAGCTCCCGTTGCACTTTGGTGATATCGCTGCCGGGCACGAGGTTGAGCTCGATAGCCGACACACGCGAATACTCACCCACCACCTCCCGCGCAAATGCAAGGGGTACAATCAGCAGGTCGTCAAACTCGGGTTGGTATTGCAATACGCCGCTGGGCCGGATGGTCCGCATGGTGAAGTCATCCGTTGGATTGAGACCCCCCGGCGTACCGCCTTTACGCGGTGAAAAAACTTCAATCAGGCGCGACTCGTCGTCCAGCGATACACCCAACATGCCCTGCACGCGCGCGCCCATCACGGCGTAGTCCTCGCCGCTGTGGTGCAGTGCAAAGTGTCCGCGCTGCAACAGCGTATCCAGGTGTTGTGGCATCGTACTATCGGTGGACACCCCTTTGATGGTGGCGATGTATTGGGCATCCCCATACCGCAGCAATACACGCTCCTGGAGCACATCGCGGTAGCTGTGTACATCTGTCCGGCTTTTCAATAGCCCCCTGAGGACCGAATCCGCCACGAAGCCCTTGCCCGTGGCGGGCTCGATACGGAGTTCGGGCGCAAATGCGCCGAACATAGAAAGGACCAGCTTTTCCAGTCCGTTGTAAAACGACAGGATGATGATGAGCGATGCACTGCTAACCAACACGCCCACCACGCTGATACCGGAAATGATATTGACGGCATTGACCGTTTTTTTGGAGAAGAGGTAACGCTTGGCGAAATACAGTGCGGTATTCATAAGCTACCCCCTGATGAACGGGTTGGTTTTCTTTTCATGCCCGATAGTGGTCTCCGGTCCGTGGCCCGGGTACACTACCGTATCTTCCGGCAGCACGTAGAGCTGCTGGGCGATGCTATCCAACAACTGTTGGTGGTTGCCTCCCGGAAGATCGGTACGGCCGATGCTGTTCCGGAAAAGGACATCGCCCCCGATAAGGAACCCCTCAGCTTTGCTGTAAAAGCAGAGGTGTGCGGGCGAATGGCCGGGAGCAAAGATAAGCGCCAGCTCCTGCCCCCCGAACGTGACGGTGCCGATGGCCGGGAGAAATGTTTCGGCTATGGGCGATACGTCGTAGCGTATGCCCATTTGGGGGGCATAGTTCTGTACCTCTACGAGTAAGGGCAACTCGCCCTCATGGAACTGTGGCAGGAGACCATATGTATCGTATACGTACCGGTTGCCCAGTACATGGTCAATGTGGCAATGCGTATTGAGTAACAATTCCGGCTTCAGCCCTTCGGCGCTGATGAAATCGCTTAGCTTTTTTTCTTCCTGCGGGCCATACATGCCGGGATCGACGATGGCCGCGGCCCCGGTGTCATCGGATAACACATACGTATTTTCCTGATAAGGATTGCAAACGAACGATTTAATGCGGATCATAAAGGCAAATGTAGGGCTTTTGAGTTTTATTTCCACCGCAGGGAGCCAATCAACGTATCGATATCGGCTTTAAGGAATTCCAATACCGGCTGTATGGAGTCTAGCCGCGGCTTCTCGTGGAAATACAACGCCCCCCGAAGGTAGTGGCGCGTGCTGTCGGTAACGAAAAATTGGATGTTGGAGGCGGTATTGCCGCTGATTTCATACTTGAGCCCATATACGCCGGCTTCGGGGCGGCGGATGCGCTGCTGGTCGATGGCTGTGGCTTTAACGGTATGGTTGAAGGCGAATGTACGGGCATCTTCCACCAGTTGATTGAAGTTTTCCGGACTGGAAACAGCCATGTAACTCAGGTGGATGCGGGCGTTGAACTGGGGAAAGTGAACATCCACCCAGCAGGGCTGCGCACCGGCCGACCGGTCGGGTTCCATTTTTGCGTATACGGGTATGTTGAAGGTGTAGGGGCAGTCGGCAGGGGAAAAAAGTGTATAAGCTTTCTCGGGGAGCTCGATACGGAAATACCCCCGTGGCTTGGGCGAATAATGCTGCTGGCACCCCCACGCGCAGAAGGTGAGGAGAAGGAAAGAGGCAACCCATAGCCCAGAAGACGTCTTTATCCGCCGGCGTTCCATATTTCCCAGTTTCGCTCGGCTTGGCGTTCGAGCATTTCAAGTCCGTTCTTAATCGCCGCCACACGTAATTTCCCCTGTTTCAGAAACGCTGTTTCCGGCGGATTGTAAACGAGGTCGTAAAGCAGGTGCCGGTCGTCTAGCAGGTGATAGGGAATGTCGGGGCAGTCTGCCACATGGGGGAACGTACCCAACGGGGTGGTGTTGATGATGAGGGAGTGAATACCGATGACGGTAGCATCCAGCTGCGCATACGCAAGCTGTCCTTGTTGCGGCGACCGAGAGACGACCGTATGGGCGATTCCGAGCTGGCCGAGCGCATAGCAGACGGCTTTGGCTGCTCCTCCGTTGCCAAGCACGAGCGCGGCATCATGGTGGGGCTTAAGCAGGGGTCGCAACGATTCGGCAAAGCCATAGACATCGGTGTTGTAGCCGGAGAGCACGGGCTTACCGCCGTTTTGTCGCTCGATGCGGATACAATTGACCGCAGCGATGGCTTCGGCCTCGGGCGACAGCTTGTCGAGGTAATCCATTACCACAATTTTATAGGGAATGGTTACGTTGATCCCCATCAGCAGCGGGTCCTTTTCGATCAGCCCAGGGAAATCCGTAATGGCCGGGATCGGGTACAGTTCGTAGCCTACATCGGGGATGTGCTCGCGCTCGATTTTCGCATCGTAGTATTTCTTGGAAAAGGAATGCGCCAGGGGAAAGCCGATCAGCCCGAACTTCTTCATCGCTAAATAAAATTATGGAACGTATCACCACGGAGTCCCATCCGGGTGGTCTCCAAGGCGATGATTTCGTTGGTATTGATGTTGCCGAGGTTGACGTTGGGCCCCACCAGATTAATGAAATACACCTGTTGTGCTTTTAAAGGGGCCTCCCAAATGATTTTCTCGTTGGGGATCTCATTGAGTATCTCGTCGACAAGCCCCTGTCTCACTTCGCCCGACTCGCGGTAGAGGCCTACGTTACCACTTTCGCGCGACTCAGCGATCAGCCGCCATGTGCCGGCCTCCAGTTCGGCCCGCATCAGCGAAATCCATTTGTAGGGAGCCATGATTTTGGTGTTGTCTTTCGACCCGACCTCCGAGATCACGATGGTGTGTTGCGCCACTTTAGCGATGTATTCACATTTTTCCTCGTGGGGCAGTGTGATGGACCCGTCGGAGACCTCGGCATACTCCAGCTGGTATTTGTCCACCACGCGGAGGAACTCGTCGAACTGATTGCGGGCGACAAACGCCTCGAACAGGGTTCCGCCGAAATACGGATGTACGCCTGCGTCGCGATAAACGGCCAGCTTTTCCTCCAGTTGTGGGATGATATAGGCGGTGGTCCACCCCAGTTTCACAAAATCGATATACGCAGCGCCCACGGCCATGAGGTCTTCGGCCTGGCGTACGCTTAGCCCCTTGTCCATAACCATCGTTAACCCGTTATTTCGGGGCTTTTGCGTTCGTGAAGGAACATTATTAAGCTGAAAGTTCATCTATATGCGAGTTGTTTAACGGCGAAAATGAGATATTATAGGCAAAAAAGCAGAAAAAATCTGAAAAAAATCTGAAATCTGCCTATACAAAGGGTGCGCGTGCCGACGGCCATCTACCATAAATTATGGGTTAGGGCATGTATTTCTTGACCACCTCGGCGATGGCTTTGTTGTCGCGAAGTTGTGGCAGGTACTCAAACAGGACGGCGTGTTTTTTCGGGTCTGCGCCCAGCCCCAGCTCGAGGTAGTTCAATGCTTCGTTATACCTACCCGCGGCAATGAGATAGGCCACCATGCGGTAGTACAGTTCGGCGCCATCTGGATTGTTCTTGATGGCCTCGGCAATGGTTTCTATCGCCCGCTCCAACTTGTCGCGCTCGTAAAGGATAGACGAATAGTCAAGCCACGCTTCCAAATCGATGGGGTTTAGCTCCACCACCTTTTCATAGGCAGCCTCCGCTTCGTCGAATTGCTTGAGTTTGTATCGTGCATCGGCAATGGCAAACCAGTAGTCGGGGTTGTCTTGCTCCAGGTCAAGCGCTTTCTTGTAGAAGTGCAGCGACTCGAAATACCGTTCTTCATAGTCTAACGTTACGCCGATTCCGAACCACGCGTCGGCCAGCGCCACATCGATTTTAACCGCTTTCTTATAATATGAGCGCGCGTCATCCATCTGTTCCAGCTTCTCGTAACATTCGCCGATGGCGCAATAGGTTTCCGCGCCCGGGGGCTCGTATTCGAAGGTCTGTTTGTAGACGTCGATGGCCTCGCTGTACTTGTCGAGGTTTACCAATGCATTCCCTTTGTTAAAATAGGCCGAAGCAAAGTTGTCTTTGATGAGTATAGCGTAATCGTAGGCATCGATGGCCTCGGGGTATCGGCTTAGTTTGTGGTAGGCATTGCCGAGGTTATACCACCCCGCGTATGAATAGGGGTCGTTATCGATGTACTGTTTATAAAACCCGATACTCTCTTCCTGGCGATCCAGCACGTCGTAGCAAAAAGCCAGCTCATACAGGGCATCCTGGTTCTCCATATTCTGCTCCAGGCAGCGTTTCAGGAAATGGACGGCGCTATCGTAATCGCCTTTGCTTTGGTGTAAAAGCGCGATCTGCAAATAGATGTCATCGGGGTTCTCGGCCAGCTTCAATGCCTTATTGAGGCTCCGAAACGCTTCGTCGTAACGCTCTAAGCTGCCCAGTATACCGCCTTTGATCAGGTAAATGTCTCCTTCCGACGGTTCCAGGGTTTCTGCCTTGTCCAATGCATCGAGGGCGAGCGAAAACTGGTTCGTCACCGCAAACAACTGCGCTTGTTTGAGGTAAAACATGGCCGCAAACGGATGCTGGCTAACCGCATAATCAACAACCTGTAGTGCTTTGATCGGGTCATTCTTCTCCATATAGTAGTCAATGATCCCCTCAAAAGCCTGCGTATCAAAAAAGTATTGATCCTTATTGCGAATCATTTCTTCGTAGCGCTCCACCGAAAGCCTCGGGTCTTCGGCGGGCCCGTATTCGAAATCGTCTTCCATCTATACTCCTTGTTTAAGAACTAACACTTAGCGCACCTCACTACTGTCGCGTTTTGATGATAACAAAATAGGGCTTGTTGGATGATATTGTCAACACAAGTTTTCAACAATTTACTCGAAGCATGTAAAACCTGTAGAAAATCAATCGTTTACGACATGCTCCGTTGTCAACAAACCAAGCCGCGTCAACCCTACCTCAGTGCGTTCTTTTACTCATTTTCCACCCGTGGGTTCCAAATAACGTTGCAAAGATACGCAATACTAATCGAAAAGTGTACCTTTGGGTATTAGCATATCACCAAGCAAGACCAAGATTACCATGAATGAAGCAATTGATATTTCGAAGATACTCGACCGGTTGGGAGTAAAAAAGGAAAATCCAGCTTGGAGCACAGGGGCGAGGGGCGGGACGACGAATGAAGTCCTGATGGACAGCGTCTCGCCGGTCGACGGCCAGCACATCGCAACGGTTGCGCAAACCACCGCCGAGGCATTCGATGGAGTTGTAGACCGAGCGACGTCGGCATTTGCCGATTGGCGACGGATACCGGCACCCCAACGCGGCGAAATGGTTAGGCAGTTGGGGGAAGAATTGCGTAAACACAAACAGGACCTTGGTATGCTGGTATCGTATGAAATGGGCAAGAGCCTCCAGGAAGGGTTTGGCGAAGTACAGGAGATGATTGATATATGTGATTTTGCCACCGGGTTGAGCAGGCAACTTTACGGCCTCACCATGCAGTCGGAGCGGCCGAGCCACCGGATGTATGAGCAGTGGCATCCATTGGGTGTGGTGGGTATTATTTCGGCCTTCAATTTCCCGGTGGCTGTGTGGAGCTGGAATGCAGCGATAGCCTGGGTTTGCGGCAATGTTTGCGTGTGGAAGCCGTCGGAGAAAACCCCGATTACAGGGGCGGCCTGCCAGGCCATCATCGCGGCGGTGTTGGCCCGGAATAGCATGCCCGATGGGGTTTCATGTTTAGTGCAGGGCGGTAGGGAGCTCGGCGAGCGGCTGGCCGGCGACAGCCGGATTGCGTTGGTTTCGGCTACGGGTTCCACCCGGATGGGCAAAGCGGTTGCCGCCACCGTGGCATCACGGCTGGGCAAAAGCATTTTGGAGCTGGGCGGCAACAATGCCATGATCATTACCGAGCACGCCGACCTGGATGTCGCTCTACCCGCGGCTGTGTTTGGCGCCGTGGGTACGGCGGGGCAGCGCTGCACCAGCACGCGCCGGCTGATCATCCATGAGGCGGTATACGACGTGTTTAAGGCGCGATTGGCCAAGGCCTATGCGCAGCTGCGTATCGGCGACCCACTGGATGAACATCACCACGTAGGGCCTTTGATCGACCGCGGCGCCGTGAAAAACTACGAGGCGGCGATTGCCCAATGTAAACGTGAGGGCGGCCGCTTTATCGTTGAAGGCGGCGTGCTTACCGGCGATGGATACGAATCGGGCTGCTATGTAAAGCCCTGCATTGCAGAAGTTTCGCCGGATATGGCCATCGTGCAAAGGGAAACCTTTGCGCCCATACTATACATCATGAAATACGCTACGCTTGATGATGCCATACGCATACAGAACGACGTGCCCCAAGGCCTTTCGTCGGCCATCATGACGCTCAACCTGCGTGAGGCTGAGCAGTTCCTTGCCGTGGGCGGGTCGGATTGCGGAATCGCGAACGTCAACATTGGCACCTCAGGTGCGGAAATCGGCGGGGCATTCGGTGGTGAAAAGGAAACGGGCGGTGGCCGCGAATCGGGGTCGGATGCTTGGAAAGCGTATATGCGGCGGCAAACCAACACGATTAATTATTCGGATACGTTGCCGCTGGCGCAGGGAATCAAGTTTCATTTGTAAACACGGGCCTACGAATACCCCGCAGCAACTGCTTGATTGACGAGCCGTTGGTGAACCAACAGCAACCGTCCCGAAGGTTCAGTCACAATCGTGTAAACGTTTGCATCATTTGTAAAATGTCCTTACCTTAGTCGCGTTGCCGGGCATTTGGTAGCTTATACTAAAACAAAATATAAAATCAACAAAAAACGACATGAGCGTACATTATGAGTCCCGCTATGCATTGGGACCTACGGAAACAAAAGGCTTGGACACTACGGGCCTACGAGAAAACTTCTTGATTGAAACGGTATTTGCCGATGATGAAATCCAATTGGTATATACCCATTACGACCGCTATATTGCCGGAGGTGCCAAGCCGGTAAACAAGCCCCTTGAGTTGGAAACCATCGACGCCTTGAAAGCACCTTATTTTCTCGAGCGGCGCGAGTTGGGCATCATTAATGTAGGGGGCAGCGGGCAGGTGACCGTCGATGGTACTGTCTATACACTGGATTTCAAGGAGGCGCTGTATGTGGGTAAGAACAGCAAAGCGGTTATCTTTTCGAGCGATGATGCCGCCAACCCAGCTAAGTTTTACCTTAATTCAGCTCCGGCACACCATGCCTACCCTACAAAAAAGGTAACCAAGGCAGAAGCAGAAGTCGTAGAACTTGGCAGCTTGGAAACCGCCAACCATCGCGTTATCAATAAGCTGCTCGTGGCTGGCGTAGTCGATACCTGCCAGTTACAGATGGGCATGACCGAGCTGAAAAAAGGCAGCGTATGGAATACCATGCCGGCGCATACGCACGACCGACGCATGGAAGTTTATTTTTATTTTGAAGTACCTGAGGGGCAGTCGGTAAGTCATTTCATGGGTCAACCACAGGAGACCCGTCATATCTGGATGCAGGATGAACAAGCGGTCATTTCACCACCATGGTCGGTACATGCAGGAGCAGCCACCAGCAATTACACCTTTATTTGGGGCATGGCAGGCGAAAACATGGACTATGGCGATATGGACGGGTGTGCCATTGCAGATCTCAAATAACTAACAAAAAGGCGATGAAGAGCAAGTTAGCAATTTATAGTTTGTTGCCATTTGCCGTTGCGGCAATGGCTTGCGGGGGCGGTGAACCGTCCAAATCTATCGTGGTGACAAACCCGCTGAACATGGAGCGGCATGAGCTTGTCGCTGTTCCCTACGGGGAGTTTGTGGCCGCTTTTGGGCCCGATAGTATATTCAAGGTGGTAGATGTGACGAATGGCACGGAAATACCCTACCAACTGGAAACCGAAGGCGCTTCCGCTCCACAAAATGTATTGCTTTACGTGTCGGTGCCGGCCTCGGGCGATGTCACGCTGGCGGTCGAGAAATCCGCCCCCGAGCCGGTAGCAGCGAAGACATTCGCGAGGTACGTGCCCGAACGGTATGACGACTTTGCCTGGGAGAACGATGTCGTTGCCTTCCGGATGTATGGAAAAGCATTAGAGGGCCGACCCGACGATGCACATGGTATAGACCTGTGGTCGAAACGTACCACCGATTTGGTGGTGGATAAATGGTATGCCAATGGCGACTACCATACGGACCACGGGGAGGGCATGGACTACTATTCGGTGGGTATGACATTGGGCGCGGGCGATCTTGCCCCATATGTGGGAGACGAGGTCGTTTATTCGAAACACTATCGTGGGCATGAGGTATTGGACAACGGCCCGTTGCGCACCACGTTCCAGCTGGATTATGACCCTTGGCAAGTGGGCGAGGAAACGGTGTCTGTCACCAAACGCTATACCTTGGATGTGGGCTCCCAGTTGAACCGGGTTGAAGTAACCTTTACAATCGATGGCGATGGCACACTTCCCGTAGCGATTGGCGTATCCCGCCGGGCCGAGGAAGGCACGCTGCTTAACGAACCCGATAGCGGGTTGTTTGGTTATTGGGAGCCAACGGACGATAAGCATGGCACTACCGGTGTGGGCGTGGTCCTGGCAGACGGTCAATTCGAACAGTTCATCGAGCAGCCCAAGCAGTACCTGTCGGTACTTACCGTCCGTGATGGCGAACCCATTGTGTATTACAATGGCGGTGCCTGGGACAGGGCCGGTAAATTTATGTCGGCTAGCGACTGGTTCGGGTACCTACAGGCAACAAAGAACAAAGAAGCATCGCCGTTGCAGGTGGAGATCAAATGATCATTTTATTCGATTATAATTTTTAAACATGACAAGAGATAAATTCGATCTGAGTGGAAAAGTAGCCTTAGTAACGGGCTGCAAGCGTGGTATCGGCAAGGCGATAGCCGAAGGGTTGGCTACTGCCGGGGCGGACATCATCGGCGTGTCGGCGTCGCTGGAGCTGCAAGGAAGCGGCGTATCTAAGGCTGTTGAAGCTACCGGACGCCGTTTCTATGCGTACCAGGCCGACTTCGGTAGTCGAACATCACTCTATGCATTTATTGAACAGGTGAAAGCCGATCACCCTCGCATTGACATTCTGTTCAACAATGCCGGAACGATACTGCGCAAGCCTGCAGCCGAGCATCCGGACGATTATTGGGATCAAGTCATCGAAATCAACCAGAACGCCCAGTTTATTCTAACCCGGGAGATTGGTAAAGAGATGGTGGCGCGAGGAAGTGGAAAGATTGTTTTCACGGCGTCGCTCCTTACTTTCCAGGGTGGCATCAATGTGCCCGGCTATGCGGCTTCAAAGGGCGCCGTAGGCCAGCTCACCAAGGCGTTCGCCAACGAGTGGGCGGCCAAAGGAGTCAATGTAAATGCGATTGCTCCGGGTTACATTTCCACAGACAATACAGAAGCGCTGCGCAATGACCCGGACCGAAGCCGCTCCATTTTGGAACGTATTCCCGCCGGTCGTTGGGGTGAACCCGACGATTTCAAGGGGCCCGCCATATTCCTCGCCTCAGAAGCCGCTAATTACGTGCATGGAACCGTGCTGACCGTGGATGGTGGCTGGATGGGCAGGTAGCTACTTATACAACCCCTTGTTCTCGATGAACGCTTCGACGCTGTCGGGAACGAAATAGCGGATGTTCCTGCCTGTCTTCACCGCATTACGGATGAAGGTGGATGAAAACGCCATCAGGGGTGTATCCGTGATCGTGACCGCAGGGTGTTCGGCCAGTTCGGCCGGAGCCGGATAATCTGGCCGCGGGTACACGAGGATGCGGTGGTGACGCAGGATGATTTCGTGGTTTTTCCATTTATGGAAGGAAACCAGGTTGTCCGACCCCATGATGAGAACGAAGGTCTTTTCGGGATATTTTTCGCGCAGGTGCGTAAGTGTGTCTATCGTGTACGACGGTTGTGGAAGGGAAAACTCGATGGTGCTACTTCGGATGTTTTCGGCCTTTTCGATGGCGAGGTTTACCATCTCCAGACGGTCATACTGGTTAATTAATGAACCTTTCTTCTTAAGCGGGTTGTGAGGGGTCACAATCAGCCACACCTCGTCGAGCTCCGTATAATTTGCCATGTAATTGGCAATGATGAGGTGGCCCGTGTGGATGGGGTTGAACGATCCGAAAAACAACCCGATGTGCTGCATGTTTTCTTGTTTTATCTTTCGTTGAGGAAACCCAACAATAACCGTTCGGCCTCCGCGCATGCCTTCTCCAAGTCGTCGTTTTGTAGGATGACATCGAACCGGTCAGCATAGCCCAATTCCTTTTCTGCTTTTACGACGCGCTCACGGAGCTTTTCCTCGCTATCTGTGCCGCGCCCGCGGAGGCGCTGTGCCAGCACATCTAACGACGGGGGCTGCACAAATACCGCCAGTGCCCGGTCATCGAATTTGCGCTTTAGGTGGAGGCCGCCTTCTACGTCGATGTCAAAGATGACATGCTTTCCCATGGCCCATATCCGATCTACCTCTGCACGTAGCGTGCCATAAAAGGTGCCCGAGTAAACCTCTTCGAACTCGATGAACTCTTTTTTGGCAATCCGATGCAGAAAGTCTTCTTTGGAGATGAAATAATAGTCTTTGCCGTTTACCTCGCCGGTGCGCGGCTGCCGCGTGCTGGCGGAAATGGAAAAAGAGATCTTGTCGGGGTGGTCCGCCAGCAGGCGCTTCACGATGGTGGTTTTACCGGCGCCGGAAGGTGCAGAAAAGATGATGAGTTTACCTTGCATGTGCGTCAGAGTACGTTTAGCAATTGTTCCTTGATTTTTTCGAGCTCTTCTTTCATCCGTACCACCACCTGTTGGATGCCCGCGTGGTTTGCCTTGGACCCCAAGGTATTGATTTCGCGGCCCATTTCTTGGGAGATGAAGCCCAATTTCTTGCCATTTGCATCGGCACCTTCGAGTGCTTTAAGGAAATAGTTGCAGTGGCTACGGAGGCGCACCTTCTCTTCGGTGATGTCTAATTTGTCGATGTAAAAGATAAGCTCCTGTTCGAAGCGGTTCATATCTACGTGCTCTTTGCCTACAGCTTCATCGAGGTACTGGCCTATCCGTTCCCGGATAAGGGGGATGCGGTCTGTTTCCACCGCCTCTACTTCGGTGAGCAGGCGCCCGATACCCTTTGCGCGTGCTGCCAGGTCCTCTTTCAGCACAGCACCTTCGTCGGCCCTGAAGCGGTTGAGTTGCGCTACTGCATCTTGAAATGCGCTCAGGAGGAGCGCAGCCTCCGCCTCATCGGCCTGTTCTTCATTATGGCTGATCACCTCGGGCATATTGAGTGCCAGTTCAAAGAGGTTCTCTTTTTCGGTGTTGAGGTCGAGTGCGATGGCTTCAAGCTGCCTGTAGTAGTTCTTGAGCAGGGGGGCATTGATGGTTGCGGCCCCGGCCGTCTGGTCGATGTATTCCACACTTACGGTAAGGTTCACCTTGCCCCGTTCAATGAGTCGGGAGCACTCGCCACGTAGCGTGAGCTCTTTGTCTGAGAACGCCTTGGGAAGCCGCAGGTTAAGCTCCAGGAACTTTGAGTTCAGCGATTTGATTTCGACGGTATACTTTACCTTTTGATTGTCTTTGGTTCCGATGCCGTAACCAGTCATGGATTTAATCATGTGCAAACTTAGGTAAATTATTGATAATCCGGTGCACGCCGGCGTTTACGTCTGCTTTTTGAATTTCCCTTTTATCAGCTCGAAAACAATGGGCAGGATGGAGATGACGATGATGAGCAGCACCACGCTTGAGAAGTTATCTCTAATGATGGGAATGTTGCCCAAAAAATAGCCAGCTAAGGTAATACCCACCACCCATAAAATGGCCCCTACCACATTGTAGGTTAAAAAAGTGCCATAATTCATCCGCCCGATTCCACCCACAAAAGGCGCTAATGTTCTAACAATCGGTACGAAGCGGGCAATTACGATGGTTTTACTGCCATATTTGGCATAAAAAGAGTGTGTTTTTTCAATCTGCTCCTGTTTGATAACCTGCTTGCCAAAAAGCTTAAATTTGGTTACCTGCATCCCGAAACGTTTCCCGATGGAATAATTAAGGGAGTCGCCCGTAATCGCCGCCACTAACAAGAGGAGGATAATGATCCCAACATTGAGCTCATTGGGCTGGGCGGCAAGCATTCCTGCCGCAAACAACAAAGAGTCGCCCGGAAGGAAGGGCATCACTACAATGCCGGTTTCAATAAAAATAATGAGAAACAGGATGAGGTAAGTCCATGTTTGGTACTCGTTGACGATTTCGACCAAGTGTTGGTCGATGTGAAGAACGAAATCGATCAATGAGTAGATAAGCTCCAAAGCCGTTAACCCATATTATTCAACATGACGGGCATAACCAGCATTAGGATGTCCTCGTCTTCTTCCGATACGGCCGGAATCAATAGCCCCGCTCGGTTTGACGTGCTCATTTCGATGACAACCTCCTCGCTGTCGAGGTTGGTCAGCATTTCCACGAGGAACTTCGCGTTGAAGCCGATTTCCATGTCTTCGCCCTCAAACTGACAGCTGAGGCGTTCGTGTGCTTCATTGGAAAAGTCGAGATCTTCCGCAGAGATATGGAGCTCACTGCCCGAAATCTTCAGCCGTACCTGGTGCGTGGTCTTATTGGCAAAGATGACTACCCTACGCAATGAGTTGAGGAACGTGTGCCGATCAAGCGTTAACTTATTGGGGTTAACCTGTGGTATAACCGCTTCGTAATCGGGATAGCGCTCATCGATTAACCGGCAAATCAAGTGGATATGACCAAACTTGAAAAATGCGTTGGTGCTGTTGTATTCTACTGCGACGGCGGTATCTTCGATGGGCAACGATGATTTCAGCAGTGACAGGGCCTTTTTCGGCAGAATCAACGACGTGGGGTTTTCGGTACGGATATCCTTTCGCCGGTAGCGCACCAACTTATGCGCGTCTGTGGCGACAAATGTAGCGGATTGCTCGGCCAGCTGCACCAGTACGCCCGACATGGCCGGACGTAATTCGTCGTTGCTGACGGCAAATATCGTTTTGTTGATGGCCTCCGCCAATACGGAAGCCGTTATGGTTACCGATGAGGCATTGTCGACGACGGGAATCTTCGGAAAATCTTCTGCATTTTCACCGCTGAGCTTGTACTTACCATCGCCGGCACTGATCTCGATGGCCAGGGTGGTGGTATCTACCGAAAAAGCCACGGGCTGGTCGGGAAGCGTCTTGAGCGTCTCAATCAGTATTTTGGAGGGCATAGCCACGCGCCCCTCTTCCTTCGCCTCAATAGGCAGGGACGTAACCATGCTGGTTTGCAGGTCGGTAGCCGAAATGGTCAGCACATTATCCTTGATTTCAAAAAGGAAATTTTCCAATATCGGGAGTACGGTACTACTGCTTGAGGCTCCGCTGATGGCTTGTAGTTGTTTTAATAAAATGGAAGTAGATACAATGAATCTCATGTCCGAATATTATGATGTGCAATGATAAGGAAAAGATTTGGCATTCGACAAATGAGATTGTGATTTGCGCGGTAGAAACGGCGCGCGAAGACGTATCAGCCAAACAATCGTTTCGGTGGGTTGTTATATTACCGGAATCAAAGGTTTACGTTATGGAAACGCACAATCACCGAACGGACAAGGATGGCAAGCCGGAAGCAGAAGAGAACTATGCGGCACATGAGGAAAACCCGGCACCGTCGCCGGAGGCCATCAATGAACCCAATGATCGCCCCGCCAGCAACATCATTTGGGTTGCTGTTATGGTGGCCATCGTTATCATGGCCCTCATCTATTTCATATTTATTTACTGATAGCTAGCGGATACACCGCTGCCCCCACTTAAGATAAAAGTCGCGGCTGCGCGGTTCCCAAGGCGAAATAGCGTACCTTTGTGGGATGCGCATTATGGCTTTCGATTACGGTACGAAGCGGGTCGGCATGGCGGTGACCGACCCATTGCAACTCATTGCCACGGCACTGGATACGGTACACGCCAAGGATGTGTTGGAATACGTGAAAACCTACCTCAACCACGAAGCGGTAAGCGTTTTTGTAGTCGGTGAGCCCCGCCAGCTCAATGGTTCCGAATCCGAGTCGGCCCAGCACGTGCGGGGGTTTGTCCGCTCGTTGCGGCGCACGTTTCCCGGTATCCCGGTCGAAACGGTCGACGAACGGTTCACCTCAAAGCTGGCATCGGCAACCATTTCCCAAAGTGGCATGGCGAAGAAAAAGCGGCAGGATAAGTCGCTGGTGGACCGCGTGGCGGCGGTACTTATCCTGCAGTCGTACCTCGAGCAGCGCGACTTTCAGCGATAAAGTTGCTACCTTTGGCGAATCAAAACAGGCACATGGGCTACATCCATTTTTTCACCGAAGATACGGCGTATCGAGTCAAGCAGAAATTACCCCTAAAACGCTGGATGAAGGAAACTATCGCCAACGAAGGCTTCAAGGTTGGTGAAATCAGTGTGGTGCTCTGCAGCGATGCTTATCTCTTAGAAATCAATAAACAATACCTCCAGCACGATACCTATACCGATATTGTGACGTTTGATAATAGCGAGCTTGAAGATACCATTACGGGGGATATATTCATCAGCATTGACCGTGTAGTGGAAAACGCGTTGAAATTCGGAGTTGCCGAGCGGGATGAGCTGCATCGCGTCATCATCCACGGTATCCTGCACCTCTGTGGGTACGGGGATAAGAAGAAAGGCGATAAAGCGCGGATGACCGAAAAAGAGGACTTCTATTTGGCCCGGAGAAGCCTGGCAAGCCTATAAAGAAAGGCCCACCAGGAAAGAAAGTCTTAGAACCGCTCGAACTGCGAGAAGAAGAAATTACCTTCTATTTCCGCGTTTTCGTCGGAGTCTGAACCGTGGATAGCGTTCGCGTCGATGGATTTCGCGTATTTGTTGCGGATGGTTCCCGCCTCAGCCTTGCTGGGGTCAGTAGCGCCAATTAGGGAGCGGAACCCTTCTACGGCATTTTCCTTTTCGAGGATAGCCGCTACAATGGGACCGGAAGTCATGAATTCAACCAATTCGCCGTAAAATGGCCGCTCTTTATGCACGGCATAAAACGCACCAGCAGTTTCTTTGCTTAGTTGGGTATATTTCATGGCCACCAGCTTGAAGCCGTCTGCTATGATGTCGTTGATTATAGCGCCTGTGTGGCCGTTGCGTACGGCGTCGGGCTTAATCATGGTGAATGTTCTGTTCGTTGTTGCCATTTTAAAAATTTTGCGCAAACATAGGTAAAGTTGGCTGGTTGTGCAAATTGGCAAAACATTAGGCAAGATCATTATATTTGGAACCCATGAGGGATACATCAAACCATTTGTTACGGACGATTTGCACCATCGGATGTGGGTTGCTGCTTGGCATAATCAGTCTGGCAACCGCCCAACACCAAATAGGCACAATCCCCTCACCAAAAGATCGGGGACAGGATTATTACGTGAGTAATCCCGATCGGATTCTCAGCGCCGGTGTGGTAGACTCATTGAATAGGCTGGCGCGCTTGGTGGAGGCTAAAACCTCGGCCGAATTGGCTGTGGTGGTGGTGGATGATTTTGTGGGTGAGGACGATTTCCAGTTTGCGCTGGACTTGTTCAATCTGTGGGGTATCGGCAAGGCGCCTGCCAATAATGGGCTGCTGCTGTTCGTTTCTCCGCAGAAAAGGGCTTACCGCTTCATTACGGGCTACGGCATGGAGGCCGTGTTGCCGGATGCACTGCTGAAGCGGATCGGTGAGTCGCTGCTGGTACCTCGATTCCGCGAGGGTGATTATGACGGTGGCGTGCTGGCGGCCATGGATGCCGTGAAGACCGCGGTGCTCAACCCCGATGCCGCAGGCGATCTTCGCAGGAGTCTCGCCCGAAAAGATTCGTTCTTTTACAAGAATCAGGTATTGCTTATTTCCCTTGTGGTCGTTTTTGCACTCTATTACTTGTTATGGAGAACCGCTTCCCGGGCTTTTAACCGTATTCCCACACGCAGTGGGCGTAAGTCGAAAAGTACATCGACGTGGATCTACCTGCTTTTTAGCGGGCTTATACTGTTTCTCACTGCGTTTTTTTCCGTCTTCGCCATCGCTTTTCTGGGCATGCCACCATCCTGGTTGTATCGTTGGTCCTTTCTACCGTTATATGTTGCCGTGTTTTTCGGTCTGGCTATTACCATTCTGTATTTCAATGGTTTGTCGCTCATCCGCAAGACCTTTAAGGATGCGGCCAACCGGCTTGCGGAGTCTGCAGCGTTCAACAAGCGGATGTTTTTGCCGATGCTGGTTACGCCGCTTACCTGGGTATTGCTGTATCTCGGAACGAAACGGCGTAAGGCCGATAAGCTGCGGATGGTACCGCCGCCTGGTGATGGCTGGCAACGCGTGGGCCGGGACAAACAGAAAGACGTGTCCCGATACCTGGATAAGGGTCAGCGTAAGGAGGAAAGCATCGGTGCATTCTTCTATGAAATCTGGACGCGTGATGCCCCCGGAGGTATCCACCCTGTTGCTTTTCAGGGTAAGAGCTACGCCAAATATGGGCCGTGCCCTTCGTGTGGATATCGCACCTTTTCCAATAGGTTCTTAAAGGTGCTGAAGCGGCCAACGGTAATTAATGAGGGCGAAGGCGAGTGGCTACAGGAGTGCAGTCATTGCAAGCACAGCGTATCCTACGGCAAAACGGTCCTTAATCGCACAAAACCGGTCGGCTCATCGTCCGGCAGTGGCCGATCGAGCTCCAGCAGCTCCGGTAGCCGAAGCAGCAGCTCTAGTGGTGGCAGCTGGGGCGGCGGCAGTAGTGGCGGTGGCGGTGCCGGGGGGCGTTGGTGACAGTAATGACCTTAAAACAAGTCCATTGTGCGTTAATTAACTCGATGGGTGTAACTAAACTGGCGTTTTTTAGAGGCTGCAAGGAAGCTTTCTGCCGAAAAATGGCTTTCGTCATATGAAATCTGACGGATATGCTTCATAAAGTCACGATTGCTGGCACTTTCTATCCTTGCTGTCGACTGCGGTGGAATGAAGAAACTCACCGACGAGTCGGAACGATGTGTGATCTTAATTGACGTTCTCCGGTCGTCCTTTCGGTATTGTTTCGGATTGCAGATTCGCGGCACGTAATCCATTTGACTTGCCTTTGCGGCAAATTCGGCTGCTGGAACCTTATATGTAATCGTAATGGATAGGCTTTCGTTAGAACGGTTTTGGATAAAAAGCTCGGATAGAAACGAACACCCCGAAAACATCAGGCATATCATCGTTGCGATAAGCAGTTTAATAGCGGTCACTTTTTGGTTGTTAATACGTGTTTTTACGATTGGTAACCCAATTGTTGGTCTAGCCGAGGAAAAGGTGGTGAAGCGCTCCAATAATTTATCTAAGTTTGTCTAATCATGGAAATATACGTCGTTGCTATCGGGCTCATCGCCCTCATTATTCTTATTATTGCTGTTCTTCTGTTCGTAAAGCGGCCGCAGTCAGGAACCAACGCGCAAGAAGTGGCCCAATTACGTACGGAAAAAGAAGTGCTGACCATTGACCTGGCCCGCGCGCAGCAGCACGCCGAAAGTCTCATCGCAGAGAACGATCGCGTAGCAACGCTGTTTAAAGAGGAGCAGCAGCGCCTGCGCGATGAACTGCAGCAAACGCGCGAGCAGCTAGCGAAGGCTGATAAGTCCCTGGAAAGCGGTCGCGCCTATTACCAGTCGCAGCAGGAGCGGCTTGAAGCGCAGAAGGAAGAGATCGAAATCATCAAAAAGCAGTTCAATACGGAATTCCAGGTTATCGCCAACAAGATCCTGGATGACAAGACCCAAAAATTCACCGAAACCAACAGCAAGTCGCTCGACCAGATATTGGGGCCGCTGAAAGATAAAATAAAGACGTTTGAAGAAAAAGTTGACAAGACCTATCAGAATGAAGCTGCCGAGCGGAACTCGCTGAAAGGGGTGGTGCAGCAGTTGATGGAGCAGAGCCTACGCATCAAGGATGAGGCCAACAGCCTGACCCGCGCATTGCGTGGAGACAGCAAGAAACAGGGCAACTGGGGCGAGGTCATCCTGGAGCGGGTACTTGAACGCTCGGGACTGGTGAAGGATAATGAATACCGCTTGCAGGCCTCGATTACGGATGAAGAAGGGAAGCGCCTCCAACCCGACGCCATCATCGACTTGCCGGACGAGAAGCACCTCGTGGTCGATTCCAAAGTCTCCTTGCTGGCTTACGAGCGCTGGGTAAATGCCGACACGGATGAGGAGCGCGAACTCGCGGCCAAGCAGCATATACAGTCGGTAGAAAACCATGTGAAAAGTTTATCGGCCAAGAATTACCACGACCTCTACCAAATCAATTCACCCGATTTCGTGTTGCTGTTCATGCCTATCGAATCGGCATTCAGCATGTCTATCACCTATAAAGCCGACCTTTTCAGCGATGCTTGGGACCGCAAGGTGGTCATTGTAAGTCCGTCTACGTTGTTGGCTACGCTACGTACGATCGCCAGCATGTGGAAACAGGAGCGGCAAACGCGCAATGTACTTGAAATTGCCAAGGAGGCAGGGGCACTGTATGATAAGTTCGTCGGCTTTCTGCAAGACATGGATAAAATGGGCGAACAGCTCAACCGCGCCGTGCGAGCCCATGAAGAGGCCACGAAGAAACTCGGAACGGGCCCCGGCAATGTTATCCGTAAAGTGGAAAAACTCAAGAAGCTAGGCGCCCGCGCAAGCAAGCAGATTGGCGGGCACCTGTTGGATGACGGAGACTAGACTCCGCGGAACAAGATGGTGGCGTTGTGACCACCGAAGCCGAAAGCATTGCTCATTGCCACGTTTACCTTCCGCTCCAATGCATCCCCGGTGACGATATGAATGTCTTTTGGGATGGCGTCGTCCAAATGAACCGTGTTGATCGTTGGTGGTATTACCTGGTGATTGATGGCCTTAACGGCCAAGATGGCTTCGATGGCCCCGGCAGCCCCTAACAGATGGCCCGTCATGGATTTCGTTGCGCTGATGCTGAGGTTTTCGGTGTGCTTGAACGCTTTGCTCACCGCATTCAGCTCACTGATGTCGCCCACGGGCGTCGAGGTGGCGTGCGGGTTGAGGTAGTCTACGTCGGCCGCATTGATTCCCGCTTCACCCAGCGCTAATTCCATCGCTTTGGAAGCTCCGCGCCCTTCGGGGTGCGGCGCGGTAAGGTGATAAGCGTCGGCGGTCATCGCAGCACCCACCACCTCGGCATAGATGTGGGCACCACGCTTTTTGGCGTGCTCGTATTCTTCCAGCAGCAATGCTCCAGCGCCCTCACCCATCACAAACCCATCCCGGTCGGTATCAAACGGCCGACTGGCATGCTGTGGGTCGTCGTTACGGGCAGACATCGCTTTCATCGCCGAAAAGCCCCCTATGGAGGCCGGTGTAATGGGTGCCTCGGACCCCCCCGTTATAAACGCTTTGGCCTTGCCCATCCGGATGTAGTTGAAGGCGTCCATAATAGCGGTATTGGCCGTAGCACAGGCCGAAACGGTGGTGTAATTGATCCCCTGTAACCCATACTTCATAGAAATCATACCCGATGCCATATTGACGATGAGGCGCGGAACAAAAAACGGACTGAAGCGCGGCACGTATTCGCCTTCCACGTATTGGGTGACCTCGTGCTCGAACGTTTCCATGCCCCCCTGGCCCACGCCCCAGATGACGCCAACGTCGAACGGATCCATAGTGGATAGATCCAAGCCGGCATCTTCGATCGCTTCCGATGCCGCATATAGGCCATATTGGGTAAAAAGGTCGCTGCGTTTTATCTCGTTCCTATCGAGGTACTTTTGGGGAGCAAACCCTTTCACCTCACAGGCAATCTGGGTGCGGAATTGACTGGCGTCAAACCGGGTGATTGCCCCTGCGCCACTCGCCCCCTCGACAGCATGTTGCCAAAAGGTCTTTATATCGTTTCCCAGCGGGGTAACGGCACCCATTCCTGTAATAACCACTCTAGTCATATCTTTCATTTGATCGTTGTCTTTCCATCTGTTCAATGACGCCGGTGGCATCACGACCCTGTCAACTTAACCGTTAACAAGCTTAAAATTTGAAACAAAGATAGCAAGGATATATCGATTGCTATACTTTTGTTTCAGTCCCGGCTGCAATTGCATAAGCGCAATGTAAAAAAGCAGCGGGCGGCTCGACCAGACGCCGAAAAACAATTACCTTAGACGAGTTGTTCCAAACCGGAACAGCTTGATGAATCGACAGAAAGGAGTTATACACCCATGCGCGGCTATCATTTTTCGAAATACATAACCAGCACATTGCCTAAAGGCGGGTTCGATGAGCTATTGAAACTTTTCATGCAGCTGCTGCAATATACGGCGGGTGATGCCGCGGAAGCCTTGGCGTGGCTCAATGAGCTCGACAAACAATACCGGCTCACGGCCGATGATTATGGCATCGGCGATTTTGTCGAGGAACTCAAAGACAAGGGTTACCTCAGTGACGACCCGGGTAGTGGGGAGGTACGGATTACCGCCAAGGGCGAGCAGGCTATCCGCCAATCGGCGTTGGAAGAGATTTTCGGCAAGCTGCGCAAAAGCGGTCGGGGCAATCACAATAGCAACCTATCGGGCCTAGGCGAAGAGAAGAATGCCGATCGCCGGGAATATCAATATGGCGACAGCCTCGACCAGATTGACATGACCACCTCTATCCATAATGCTCAGGTAAACCATGGTCTTGGCAATTTCATGCTCACCGAACGCGATCTCGAAGTGGAGGAGCGCGACTACAAAACGTTGACGTCTACCGTGCTGATGATCGATATATCACACAGCATGATCCTTTACGGCGAGGACCGCATCACGCCGGCGAAGAAGGTGGCCATGGCCCTGGCAGAGCTGATCCGCACGCGCTACCCGAAAGACACCTTGGATATCGTGGTGTTCGGCAACGATGCATGGCCTATCCGTATCAAAGACCTTCCCTATTTAAAAGTAGGGCCCTACCATACCAACACATTGGCCGGATTGGAGCTGGCAACGGATTTGCTGCGTCGGCGGAAAACGCACAACAAGCAGATTTTTATGGTTACGGATGGCAAGCCGACCTGTCTAAAAGAGAACGGCCGCTACTATAAAAACAGCGTAGGTCTGGATCGTAAGGTGGTAAACAAAACGCTGAACATGGCGGCGCAGTGTAAGCGCCTCAATATCCCCATCACGACGTTCATGATCGCACGCGACCCTTACCTGCAGCAATTCGTCCGCCAGTTTACCGAAACGAATGGTGGGAAGGCGTTTTACAGCTCCCTTCAGGGGCTGGGGGAGTATATTTTTGAGGATTATGTACGGAATAGAAGGCGGACGGTGAGGTGAGGGTTTTGCTGGTCCCGCACCACGACTGGGTGCCAAGCACCCTAGGCCGTGTTTGCGGGACCAGCAAAACGGAGGTAGTTTATGGTGTGACTGGGTACTACACACCTAGGCCGTGTTTGCTGGCCCCGCAAAACGGTGGTAGTGTATAGTAGGACTGGGTACTTCGTACCCTAGGCTGTATTTGCGGGACCAGCAGAACAGGCAAGTTCGGGGGATGAAATATAAAGCAAAGAGCACAAAGCAAAGAGCAAACAATAAGCGTAAATGAATAACATCAACACATTAGGCGAACTTAAAAAATCGGGCTACAAACACCGCAGTGTAAAAGACGAACTGCGCGCCAATCTCATTAAGCGGTTGCATGATCGCGATGCCGGACTCGAGGGTATTGTCGGGTACGACGAAACGGTTATTCCCGAATTGCAGACCGCCATTTTATCCCGCCACAACATCCTTCTGCTCGGATTGCGCGGACAAGCAAAAACACGGATAGCCAGACTGATGGTGTCCCTACTCGACGAGTATGTGCCGTATGTGGCCGGGAGTGAACTTTTGGACGACCCCCTAAACCCCATTTCGTGGTACGCCCGCAACGAAATCCAGACGAAAGGTGACGAAACACCTATTGCGTGGCTTCACCGGACCGATCGGTACACGGAGAAGCTAGCAACGCCCGATGTAACCGTGGCCGATTTGGTAGGTGATGTTGATCCTATTAAAGCGGCGACGCTGAAACTCACCTATAACGATGAGCGGGTCATCCATTTCGGACTGATCCCCCGGGCCCACCGCGGTATTTTCGTTATCAATGAACTCCCCGACCTTCAGGCGCGCATACAGGTGGCTCTTTTCAATATGCTACAGGAGAAAGACATCCAGATACGGGGGTTCAAACTGCGGTTGCCACTCGATATCCAGTTCGTGTTTACGGCCAATCCCGAAGACTACACCAATCGGGGGGCTATCGTTACGCCGCTCAAAGACCGTATCGAAAGTCAGATACTGACCCACTACCCGAAAAGCATTGACATATCACGCAAAATCACCTTCCAGGAGGCCCGTATTACCCCGGAGCAGCAGTCGGCCGTTGAGGTCGATGGGCTATTGAAGGACTTGGTGGAGCAAGTGGCGTTTGAAGCGCGTGAAAGTGAGTACATCGACCAGAAATCGGGCGTTTCGGCTCGGCTGACCATTTCAGCGTACGAAAACCTGGTGAGTGCCGCCGAACGGCGGATGCTGGTTTCGGGCCAACCGGCCACGGTAGCCCGCATATCGGACTTTGTTGGTGTGGTCCCGGCGATTACAGGCAAGATCGAATTGGTATATGAAGGCGAACTGGAAGGGCCTGTGCACGTGGCGCACCGGTTGATTGGGGGGGCCATAAAGACACTGTTCACACCCTATTTCCCCCATCCCGAGAAAGTTAAAAAGGGGAAAGCCGAAAACCCCTATGCACCCATCATCGACTGGTTTACAGCTGGCAACCGGTTGGAGCTAACGGACAACCTATCTGATAGCCAGTATAAAAAGGCGATGACAACGGTTCCCGGCTTGTATGCGCTGGTTAAAAAACTACACCCTAAGCTTGCGGAGAGCCAAAAAGTGTTGCTCATGGAGTTCGTGCTTCACGGGTTGGCCGAGTATTCGCAGCTCAATAAGGATTATCTCGATGGTGGAATCGCGTTTGCTGACATGCTAGGGAGTCTCTTTGACGGCGATTTTGGCGACTGGGAAGCTAATGAAGGGTGATTGCTCACCACTCAAAGAGAGTCGTCCGCTCGGGGTTATCCAGCTTTGTGCTTTGCCGTTTGCCGTAGGCAGTGGCGTGCAAGATGTTACTCTGTTTAGGAAAGTGGTCGAACAGGATGCGGTTCTCTATACGTAACTGTTTCACACGGTCGATGTTTACGGCCTCGAGGAAGCACCACGCAACATCCTCGTCGATTTCATAGCCTACGTAGCGAACCGATACGGGGCTGCCGTTCACGGAAAGCTGCACGTGATTGTCGAAATAGGTGGCAAGTAGGCTGTCCGTTGCCGATTTATCGGTGGGGTTGGTGAGGTCAATTTTGAGTTCGCGCCCATTTTTAAGGGCGGTTTCGAGGTCGTCATAAAAAATCCGACAACCTATTTCCACCCGGTGCGCCTGTTCGTTATAATCTACCGTGGTGACGCTCACGTAAAACGGGTGCAAGAGCATTAGAAGGACATTGAGGACGCTGTTTAACATCGTGCACTTGATACTATTGGGGGCTGCTAACCGTTTATTTTTATGGCTATTGATTGTGTTTTCGCAGCAATAAACGTAATATTGCTACGAACTTAGCTAAATTCTCGTTTATACGCAATAAAATAGTTTTGGGTATGAAAAATGGGTTTATAGGGGAAATATAAGGACAAAACAACGATCATGCAGGATTTTGGGATTTATTTTGCGTTGGGTTTGCAGCATATCCTGGACCTTTCGGGGTACGACCACATTCTTTTTATCATCGCACTCTGTTGTACCTACTTCATCAAGGACTGGCGTAAAGTCATTATGCTGGTTACCGCATTCACGCTAGGACATTCACTTACTTTAGCGCTAAGCGTTTTTAACCTCATCCGCGTTGACACGGTGCTCATTGAGTTCCTCATTCCTGTAACCATTGTAATTACCGCATTTAGCAACGTGGCGAAACGGCGGCGGCGGCGAACGCAGACGGACTGGCTGACGTATGGTTACGCGTTGTTTTTCGGCCTTATCCACGGACTTGGGTTTTCCAATTACTTGCGGTCGTTGCTGGGCAAAGAGAGCAGCATTGCATCGCCGCTTTTTGCGTTCAACCTGGGGCTCGAACTTGGCCAACTGATTATCGTATTTTTTGTGCTGCTGGTATCGTTTGTTGCTACCGGTATATTCGCCGTAACGCGGCGCGACTGGACCTTTTTCCTGTCGGCAGCCGTATTTGGCATTGCGTTCGTGATGGCGCTGGAGCGACTTTAACTCATAGATTAGATTGTATGTCATTTAATTACAAAGCATTTATCATTATTCTGGGGGCAGGCCTCCTCGCATTGGGCGTGAACGGCCAACAGCTGCATAACGCCAATTCCAACCATGGGAATAAGTTTGAGCAACTGGGTACCCTGTTGAGCGACCCGAATGTTTACCGCACTGCTTCGGGCGCGCCCGGGCATCAGTACTGGCAGCAGAAAGCCGACTATGTCATCGATGTGGAGGTTGACGACGAGAACCAACGGGTAATCGGATCGGAAACCATCACCTACACGAACAATTCGCCCGACCCGCTCAGCTACCTATGGCTGCAGCTGGATGAAAACGAGCATAAAGCCGATGCCGAGAGTAAGCGGTTTGATGAGAGCTCCCTCGGCGACCAGGTAACCACCCGACAGCTGCGACAGCTTATCAATAGCGACAATGACCTCGGCGTTACCATACAAAAGGTCGCCGATGGCTCGGGCAAAGCGCTCTCCTATACCATCAATTATACGATGATGCGGGTGGAGCTCCCTAGTCCGTTGAAGCCCGGATCCACATTCGAGCTGCAGATCGACTGGGAATACAACATCAGCGACCGGATGGCCGAAGGGGGGCGCGGCGGCTACGAATATTTTGCCGGGGATGACAATTATCTATACACCATTACGCAATGGTACCCCCGTATGGCAGTGTATTCCGACTTCGAGGGGTGGCAGAACAAGCAATTTACCGGCCGGGGCGAGTTTGCACAGGTATTCGGCGACTTCAAAGTAAACATTACCGTGCCCGCCGACCATATCGTGGGCGCTACGGGCGAATGCCAGAACTACGGCACTGTGCTCTCCAAGGGCCAGCTTGAGCGATGGAAGCAAGCGCAGCAGGCAGACGAACCGATAGAGGTCGTAACGCTCGATGAGGCTAAGCAGGCGATGCAAGGTAAGTCAACGGCCAAGAAAACATGGGTCTATGAAGCGCAGGATGTACGTGACTTCGCGTTTGTTTCTTCCCGACGCTTGGTGTGGGATGCCATGCGGGTAAAGACCGGCATCGAAGGCCATACGCCCATGGCCATGTCCTACTACGGCCCAGAGGCGTACCCGCTTTACAACCCCTACTCTACCAAGGTGGTGGCACACACCCTTAAGGTATATTCCAAACATACCATTCCTTATCCATATCCCGTGGCTATCTCGGTAGAAGCAGCAAACGGCATGGAGTATCCCATGATCTGTTTCAACTATGGGCGGGCGGACAAGGATGGCACCTATTCCGAAGCCACCAAGTATGGGATGATTGGTGTGATCATCCACGAAGTTGGGCATAACTTCTTCCCCATGATTGTCAATTCAGACGAGCGGCAGTGGACCTGGATGGACGAGGGGCTCAACACCTTCTGCCAGTTTCTCGCCGAGCAGGAGTGGGATAAGGACTTCCCGTCGCGGCGCGGCCCCGCCCATAAAATTGTCGATTACATGAAGCTGCCAACAGACGAGTTGGAACCGATCATGACCAACTCGGAAAATATTGTGCAATTCGGGCCCAATGCTTACGCTAAACCCGCAACGGCGCTCAATATCCTGCGCGAAACGGTGATGGGCAGGGAGTTATTTGACTATGCATTCAAGGAGTATTCGCGCCGTTGGGCCTTCAAGCATCCAACGCCTGCCGATTTCTTCCGCACCATGGAAGATGCGTCGGCGGTAGATCTCGACTGGTTTTGGCGTGGATGGTTCTTCGGTATTGACCCTGTTGATATCTCATTGGACGACGTGCAGCATTTCCAGCCTATAGGTAATCTCGCCGATGCACAAGAAGTGGCAAGGGATGCTTATGAAAGCGAGTTAAACACGGTTGGTCGCCAACGGAATATCGATGCCGGCGTGGATTTCGCGGTGGAAGCCGACACTTCGCTGCAGGATTTTTACAACAAATGGGACCGCTTTGGCGTCTCCGATGCAGATAAAAAGGCCTTTGAACAGTACTATCAGTCGCTCTCGCCAGAAGAAAAGGAGCTTTATGACGGCAAATACCATTTTTATCAGCTTGCGTTCAGCAATAAGGGTGGGTTAGTGATGCCGATTATCCTGCAGTGGACCTACGCCGATGGGACGACGGAGCTGGAGCGTATTCCTGCCTATATCTGGCGGAAGGATGAAAACGAGGTGACGAAAGTGTTCGCAAAGACTAAGGAAGTAACATCGGTAGTGGTAGACCCCTTGCGTGAAACCGCCGACATCGACGAAGACAATAACGCGTGGCCACGCCGGCATACACCCACCCGTTTCGAGCTGTTCAAACAAGGCGATGGTCCAGCCCGTGGTACATCCTCGGGACCGAACCCGATGCAGCGGGCACGCAGCAGTACACAGTGAGGATGACATACTTTAGAACAGAATGACGATATCCGAAGAACAGTTACGCGCGTTTACATACAGCGTCTTTAAGTCTATTGGTTGCCCGGATGCAGATGCAGCTTTAGCTACCGATGTGTTGGTAACGGCCGATCTCCGCGGCGTAGACTCCCACGGCGTAGCCCGTTTGAGTGGCTACGTGCGCCTGTGGGAAAATGGGCGTTTGAACACCGCCCCCACGCCGCGGTTGGTACATGAGACCCCCACAACCGCAACCGTGGATGGCGATGGCGGCTTGGGGCTTGTTGTTGCGCCCTACGCCATGGAAATAGCCATTGAAAAAGCGCGGCAGTACGGGTCTGGATGGGTGGCCATCCGCAACTCGAACCATTTCGGTATCGCCGGTTACCATGCCCTGAAAGCCGCAGCGCAGGATATGATCGGATACGCGGTAACCAACGCCAGTCCGTTGGTGGCACCCACCTTTTCAACGGAGCGCTTGTTGGGAACAAACCCGATATGCTATGCCTTCCCTGCCGGAAAGTACCCACCGGTGGTGGTCGATATGGCCACATCGGCAGCCGCCAATGGAAAACTGGAAGTTGCTGGCCGCGCCGGGAAGCCCATTCCCGAAGGGTGGGCGGTCAGCGCAGATGGCCGCACAACCACCGATGCCACCGCGGTGAAAAACGGCGGCGCCCTCCTGCCATTGGGGAGCGACCGTTCACACGGCAGCCACAAAGGGTTTGGCCTGTCGGCAACGGTGGACATCCTTTCCGGGGTACTCTCCGGGGCTAACTATGGCCCATGGGTGCCACCTTTCGTAGCTTATTTGCAACCCGTGGCCGACCAGCCGGGGCAAGGGATCGGCCATTTCGTAGGAGCCATGCGGGTGGATGGTTTCCGCCCCGTTGCCGATTTCAAAGCGAATATGGATCAGTGGATCACCCGGTTCAAAGGGGCCAAAAGGGTGGATGAGCAACAGCCGGTGATCATCCCCGGAGAACCGGAATATGAAGCTACACGCACGAACGAGGCCAATGGGATTCCTTTGGTTGAGGCGGTATGGGCCGATTTGCAGCAGTTGGCGGTAAAGTTGGGTGTAACGCCTCCGACCGTGGAAGACGAACGTATACCTGGCAACGGATGAAACGGCTTGCTCTGATATTTTTCGGTCTCCTGTCCGTTGTCCGCGCCCAAGTGGATGAGTCGCATGTGGATTTTCTCGGCGCTATTGTCCGTGGCGACCAGTCGACGAAGAAGATCGCGCTGGTATTTACCGGCCATGAGTTCGGTGATGGCTTGTCGTCCGTCATCCACACATTGAAAACCGAAAAACTGCATGCCTCCTTTTTCCTGACGGGGAGTTTTTATCGGAATACAGCTTTTAAAGCCCATATCATGGAACTCCGGGAGCTAGGTAATTACCTCGGCTCCCACTCCGATAGCCACCTGTTGTATTGCGACTGGACCAACCGCGATAGCCTGCTCGTTACCCGGCAGGAGTTTGAAAGCGACCTGAACGATTCGTACGATGCGATGGCCGCGTTTGGTATCGACAAAAAACAAGCCCGTTATTTTCTGCCCCCCTATGAGTGGTATAATGACATCATAGCCGCGTGGACACGCAACATGGGGTTGCAGCTCGTCAACTTCACGCCGGGTACCCGCTCCACGGCAGATTACACCTATCCGGAGATGGGAAAGCGGTACGTTGATAATCAGGCTGTCATGAAATCGATACTAGCCTACGAACAAAAGGATGAAAACGGACTGAATGGGTTTATCCTGCTGAGCCATATCGGTACCGATCCGCGACGACAAGAAAAATTTTACCAGGAGCTGCCGCGATTGGTTCGTGTTTTGAAAAGCAAGGGTTATCAGTTTGTCCGTATCGACGAACTGCTGGAACCCAATGCGACCCACTGATTGCGGAAAGCAAAAAATCGTTAACTTTGCTGATGACATTGCGTGCACCATGTGGGGTATGGGAGCCGCGTTAGAAAATTTAAGCACCATCTCATGAATACGGAAAGTAAAAGACAACAGCGTTTTGCAGGGGTAATCCAGCAGGATTTGGGGGCACTCTTCCAACGGGAGGGCGGTGCATGGGCACCGGGCGCTTTCATTACCATCACCCGCGTACGGATGACGCCCGATCTGGCCATTGCTCGGGTTTACCTAAGCTTTCTCAACACCAAAACCGCGAAGGAAGATCTGGCCAGTATCCGGTCGCACGCCAATGAGATCCGTTATAAACTGGGGACGCGTATCAAGAACCAGGCCCGCATCGTTCCGGAACTGGAGTTTTTCCTCGACGACACGAACGAGTACGTGGAGCACATGGATAAGCTGTTCGACGAAATCAGTAAGGAGCCCCGCCAGCCGGAATGATTTTCCAGCTGGATCCGCACACCCTTTTGTTTCCCGACCCGGCACTGGCCGAGCCGGATGGGCTCTTAGCCGTTGGTGGAGACCTGCGGTCCGAACGGCTTATGGCGGCTTACCACCAGGGTATCTTCCCTTGGTACAGCGACGATACGCCCATGCTTTGGTATTCGCCGCATGAGCGCTTCGTACTTTTTCCCCAAGCACTGAAAATCAGTAAAAGCATGCGGCAGGTACTCCGGTCGGGGCGCTTCGATGTGACGTATGACCAGGCGTTTGCCGACGTGATAGCCGCCTGTGCGGCCCAGCCGCGCCAAGGGCAAGATGGCACGTGGATAACCCAAGATATGCAGCAAGCGTATATCACGCTGCACGGCCTGGCCCATGCGCATTCCGTGGAGGTTTGGTTGTCGGGCAAGCTGGTCGGCGGCCTTTACGGCGTTGCGGTGGGAACTGTGTTTTGCGGCGAAAGCATGTTCAGCAGAGAAGCCAACGCCTCAAAGGTAGCGTTGGCTTCCCTCTGTCAACAAGGGGTGTATCGGTTAATCGACTGCCAAGTACATACCGACCACCTCGCCTCCCTTGGGGCCACCATGATTTCCCGGAAGGAGTATATGGCAGAACTTACTGCAGCATCTCTTTCGCGCGGAGATAGTCATCGGTATTAATACCGAGCTGTGTTACGGCAGAGATATCAACGCCACCAGGAATAAGCACATATTTGAACTCGGCATCATTTAATGCCGGTGGAATGGTGAGCGCATCCCCTTTTGTCATCATAATGGAGATGCTTCGTAACCTCGGAAGGATAGCGGAATAGACATTGGCATTAAGGATCGTTGTCTGGCGGGGAATCAATGAAACCTCAGGCGAGTTGATGGCAATTTCAATACGAATGTAAACAAGAGCTATTCCGCCGTTGTTGAGGAAATCGGGGGTGAGCTCGGGAATATTAAAATGATGCAGTTTCCGGTCGGGGGTATTTGCCCGATTCCAGTCGGGATTAATCCAATCCGAATACATCACATTGGCGGTGCCGGGAGGGCCTTGGGGCCCGGCCGGCCCGGTTGCTCCTCTCGGTCCTTGGGCGCCTGTCGCTCCCCGCGGCCCCTGGGCCCCCGTTGCTCCCCTCGGTCCAGCAGGGCCGGCGTCGCCCTGGTCTCCCTTATCACCTTTCGGGCCCCGATCTCCTTGTGCGCCTTGTTCGCCCCGTTCGCCCTGCGGACCGGCGGTTCCTTGTTCACCCTGTGGCCCGGTGGGGCCTTCCTTTTCACAGGCGGTAAAGGTGGCCGCTACGGAGAAGGCCAGCAGCGTCAGTATGATTCGTAAAGGTTTCATCGTTTATACATTTTGGTTTCAAAAAAATAATAGACAAAATTAACCGGGCCGGACGGCTCCGCATTGTATATTTCCGACAAATTACGCTGATACCGGTTAATTGGAAATACCCGGGCTGTCTTTCCTCGCCGTAACCCAAAAGTTGTTGTAACCCAATCCGCTTTGCAGTTCGAGCAGCTGCTGTTGCAGCATTTCCAGTATGGCTAAGAAATTGTAGACAAACTGCACCTTATTTTCCGAGTGTTTTACGACGGCGTTGAAATCCAGCTTTTCATTGATGGCTATCAATGACGCGATGGCTTCTTTCTGTTGTTCGATGGTATACGGATATTTCACCACGGTATGGCGAACCTCGTTACTGCATGACGTGTAGCGATCCATCGCCCGCTCATAAACCATCAGGAGTTTATAGAGATCAAACGTGGTGAGCTCCTCGCCCTGGTCGGCATGATCGCCTGCGATGTGTAAATCGGCGATGATGTTCCCTCGCTTAGCTTGTTGGAGCCGTCCCTCTTCCAAGGGCCGCAATTGTTCGGAGACCTCTTTGAACTGCTTATATAGGATCAGCCTCCGTACGAGGTCCTGCTTCGGATCGATCTCGTTGCCCGCTTCATCGAGCTCTGGTCTGGGCAACAGCATTTTGGCCTTGATGCGCATCAAGGTAGCCGCTACGAAGATAAACTCGCTCGCCAGTTCCATATTGAGGGCCTGTGCACGCAGCAGGTAATCGAGGAAGTCGGTGGTAATCTTCGCAATGGGAATATCGTGGATATTCAATTCGTCGCGTTCGATGAAAAACAGCAATAAGTCAAAGGGTCCCTCAAACTGCGGTAGCTTTATTTCATATCCATTGGCCTGCATACCATCCAAAGGTAACATTTCGCAGCCATATTTGCCGCGCATAGGCTACTAAACAATCCGGCTGTACTGTTGTTCACCTTTTACGAAATGGTAGGTATATGGCGTGTACGAAATTCAGGCACCCCATATCAATAATTATTAGTTACTTTGTATCGATTTTCCAAACCGGACACTATGGATATTGACGCCGGAGAACTGCTGAAGAAAATAAACACACCCGCGGACGTAAAGCAACTGAGTCAAACTGAGTTGGTAGCGCTGTGTGGCGAGCTGCGCCAGTACATCATTGACACGGTGTCGGCACATGGCGGGCATTTTGCTGCCAGCTTAGGTGTCGTGGAATTGACCGTGGCCCTGCATTACGTGCTCAACACACCTTATGACCAATTGGTATGGGATGTGGGGCATCAAGCGTATGGCCATAAAATCCTCACGGGCAGGCGCGACGATTTCCATACGAACCGCGTATTGGGGGGCATCAGTGGCTTTCCAAAACGAGGCGAGAGCGAATACGATGCGTTCGGCGTGGGCCACTCATCCACATCTATTTCCGCCGCGTTGGGGATGGCTGTGGCATCAAACTACAAAGGAGAGACTGATCGTCAGCACGTGGCCGTGATCGGCGACGGGGCGATGACCGCAGGAATGGCGTTTGAAGCGCTTAACCACGCGGGCATCGAAAAATCGAACCTGTTGGTGATCCTCAATGACAACTGCATGTCGATCGATCCGAATGTGGGGGCATTGAAGGAGTACCTGACCAGCATTACCACCTCACGGCCCTGGAACCGGTTTAGGGACGATATCGTTCACGTACTCACCAAAATCTCGGAGCTTGGGCCGGACGCGCTGGGCGTGGCCAAGAAAATAGAAAAGAGCATCAAAGGAACGCTGCTCAAAAACAGTAACCTGTTCGAGTCGCTCAACTTCCGCTACTTCGGTCCGGTAGACGGGCACGATGTAAAGCGGTTGGTCAATACAATTGATGACCTGAAAGGTATTCCTGGTCCCAAACTGCTGCATTGCGTAACCGTGAAAGGAAAAGGGTATGCGCTGGCCGAAAAAGACCAGACCACCTGGCATGCACCGGGCCTGTTTGACAAAATCACCGGTGAAATCAAGAAATCCAAAAGCGACAAGCCGGTGGCCCCGAAATACCAGGAGGTGTTCGGACACACCCTGGTGGAGTTGGCTGGTAAAAATGACCGGATTATGGGGGTTACACCGGCTATGCCGTCGGGTTCGTCCATGAACATCATGATGAAAGCCATGCCCAACCGCGCGTTTGATGTTGGTATTGCCGAACAGCATGCGGTCACGTTTTCCGCCGGCCTGGCCACCCAGGGGATGGTTCCCTTTTGCAACATCTACTCGAGCTTCATGCAGCGGGCTTATGACCAGGTAATACACGATGTGGCCATCCAGAACCTGCACGTGGTATTCTGTCTCGACCGGGCAGGCATAGCCGGTGCCGACGGCCCCACGCACCATGGCGCCTATGATTTGGCCTACATGCGCTGCATTCCCAACCTTACCGTTTCGGCCCCAATGAACGAGGAGGAGCTGCGTAACCTCATGTACACCGCACAGCAGGAAGGCGCGGGCCCGTTTGTCATCCGGTATCCGCGGGGCCAGGGCGTTATGCCCGATTGGCGCCGGGCGTTTCAATCGATCAATGTGGGCGAAGGCCGCAAACTGTGCGATGGCGAAGAGGTTGCCCTGTTGAGCATTGGGCACATCGGCAATGAGGTGGTAAACGCCCGCATGGTGCTCAACGAAGAAGGGATATTCCCTGCCCATTACGACCTGCGGTTCGTGAAGCCGCTGGATGAAGCGCTGCTGCACGAGGTCTTCGGAAAATTCAAAAAAGTCATTACCGTGGAGGATGGATGTGTGCAAGGTGGTATGGGCAGTGCGGTGCTGGAGTTCATGGCCGATCACGGTTACCAAGCCAACATGGTGCGCTTGGGTATGCCAGATCAGGTCATCGAGCATGGCGAACAGCGGGAATTGTGGGCCCAATGTGGGTATGATGCCCCCGCCATAGCAGCTGCCGTGCGAAAAATGGCCGTAAGCCGAAAAACCGATAGCTTAGCAGGCTAGAAATATTGGCCGTAAATGGTTAAGTTTGCGCCTACATTTGATTTGTTAGCGCTTGCAAACTGATTTTTTCCAATGATTTACCGTTTTACCGTATTAAGGTCCCAATCAACCATCCTGCTCGGGTTGCTCTCGCTTGCCCTGATGCAACCCCGTACCACCACCGCCCAGCTGGACCGATCAAAGCACGCCGTTTCCGTAAAGGCACAATATGGGGTGGACGTCAATTCGGATAACCCCAACCGGAAAGAGAACTACCTATATGGCCTGCATATCAGCTACGACAAGAATGTGGCACATACCGGCAAAGAATGGGTACGCGTGCTCAACGCCAAGAACGTGTCGTTTGGCGTTACGTGGCACAGCCTAAATAACATGAAAGAAACCGTAGATGGGGTAGCCTATTCGGGGGGGCAGGCGTTCGGGGCGTTGGCAGAGGTCGACTTGCAGCTTTTGAAATTAGGCAAGGCCAGGCTGTTGGCTACACCCGGTGTGGGCCTGGCCTACATTACGGAAAATATTTTTACGCAGCCGGCCACGTCGACTATCGGTAGCCACGTCAACCTGATGATTACCGGCGAACTGAGCCTGGAAGTACCCGTTAGCTCGAGTACCAGCCTTGTGGCGGGCGGGCATATCCAACATTATTCCAACGGTGGTGTGGTGGTGCCGAATGGGGGTTGGAACACCCTCACGGGGACAATCGGAATAAAAACGGCGGTGGGCCATGCAGATGCTAAGGCAGATGAACCCGAAAACTACCCCCACATCGAAGGGAATAGTGCCGAGGTCTGGTTCGGGGCCGGTGTTCGCGGCAGGTACCGCGACCGGCAGGGGAAGTTTTTCCGCTCGGGCGCGTATGCCGGGTACAACTTTTACGTCAACCGGGCCATCAGCCTCAAGGCAGGATCGCACGTGGTCTATTACCACACCGTATTTGATCCCGACCGGTTTGATGAGACCTTCCAATATTATGGGTCGTCGCTCGACCCCATCCGGTGGGGCGTAGCGGCGGGAGCCGATTTCACCATGGGCCGGATCGTTGTCAACGCCATGTACGGTAAGTACCTGCATTATCGGAATTACCACAACGTCAAATGGTATTGGGTAACCGGTATCCGATATTATTTTACGCCGAACATCGGCATACAATCCACACTCAATCTGCACGGCGTACAGGCCGACTATGCCAACTGGGGGGTGATTCTTCGCATTTGATGAGCTGCGTGCAACAACCTTGTTACGATTCGCCTGTGATTTGGTATCAGGAATTACTAAATTAGCCGCGCAATACCCGTCAAATCGCGGGTCCATTCATAACAAGAACAACATGAAATTAAAGAAGTTATTTTTAGCTGTGGTTGTCATTGGCCTTTTCATGGGGCATGTCCAAGCACAGAAACCCGGTGAACGGCCCAAGTTGGTCGTGGGCGTGATGGTTGACCAGATGCGCTGGGATTACCTGTACCGTTTTTATGAACGCTATGGCGAAGGCGGGTTCAAGCGTTTGCTGGGCGAAGGCTTTTCCTGCGAGAACACCTATATCCCTTACGTACCCACTTATACAGCCATTGGCCATAGCACCGTATATACGGGGAGTGTTCCCGCCATACATGGCATTGCGGGGAACGATTTCATCATCCAGCAGACGGGGCAACGGATGTACTGCACACAGGACGATGACGTGAGCGGTGTAGGTACCGATAAAGGCGCGGGTAAACAGTCGCCCCGGAACCTGCTCTCCTCCACCATCACCGACCAGCTCAAACTGGCGACTAACTTCCGTTCGAAAGTCATTGGCATTGCCATCAAGGACCGTGGCGGTATCCTGCCCGCAGGCCATTTTGCAGACGCGGCCTACTGGTTTGAAGGCGGCTCGGGCAATTGGATTTCGAGCACGTTTTATATGAAGGAGTTACCGGAGTGGGTACAGCAGTTCAACGAAAAAAAGCTTGCCGAAAAGTATTTGCAGCAAGACTGGAATACGCTTTATCCCATCGATACGTATGTGCAGAGCATTGCGGATGACAACCACTATGAAGGCACCTTCCGCGGGGAGGAGGCACCGGTATTCCCCAAGAAGCTAGGCGCACTGGTTAAGGATAACGGCCTCGGGCTGATAAGCACCACGCCTTTCGGCAACTCACTTACCTTAGATTTGGCGAAGGCGGCCATCAATCACGAGGACTTGGGACATAACTCCGAAGGCGTTACCGATTTCTTGTGCGTGAGCCTCTCGTCGACCGATTACGTGGGACATAAATTTTCGGTGAACGCAATCGAAATCGAAGACACGTACTTGCGGCTCGATAAAGAACTGGAGGCGTTTTTCGACTACCTCGATAAGCAGGTTGGTAAGGGCGAGTACACGCTGTTTCTTACCGCAGACCACGGCGCTTCCCACAACCCGCTGTTTTTTATGGACAAGCGTGGTAATGCCGGTTACTTCGATGACCGTAATGCATTGACAGGCCTAAACGAGGTGCTTGAAGCGGAGTTTGGACAAGAGAAGATCGTGCGTAGCCTGATGAACTACCAAGTACACCTCAACTACGAAACCATACAGGCCAATGATTTAGATGAGGACGATATCAAAGAGCGGGCCGTCAAGTTCTTACGTACCGTGGATGGCGTGGCATTCGTAACGGATATGGAAAAGGCCGGCGCATCCAGTATTCCCGAACGTATCCGGGAACGTATCGTCAACGGTTACAACCCCAAGCGCAGTGGATGTATCCAGATTATCCTGGAACCACAATGGTATACGGGATCGCCGCGTTCGCGAGGTACCACCCACGGCACTTGGGCTTCTTATGATGCCCACATCCCCTTTGTGATGATGGGCTGGGGCATCGAGCACGGAACGACCAACCGCGAAACGCATTCGACTGATATTGCATCGACGATTGCCGCTTTGCTCCATATTGAGGAGCCGAACGGTAATATCGGGCAACCGGTTTGGGAAGTATTGGAGCAGTAAGGCTGCGCAGTCTGTCTATTCTATCCGCACGAAATGCAACACAGGGCCATCGAGGTAGGCTTGGCTGAGTATCATTTCGCGAGTCCCGATTGTCGCTGGCCATGGTGAATGCTCCCCGATCTGTAAGGTGTAATACATATTGTCGTCTTCCGGAGCGACGTTTGCTTTGAGCTCGAAAGGATAGTCCCCAGCGGCATAGCCATAAGGTTCGTCAACTGTACTGGTAACAGTCAGCCCGCCTTCCCGTTTAAATTCATAGATGATATCATCGCATGAATAATCGGTCGTATGGGGATTATAAAACACGGTCCAATGGCTGAGAAGCTTCCACTTGCCCAGTGCGTCGTCTTGGTGGCCGGCTACAGAATTAACGGCGCATTGGTAGGTGGTTACAATTTCTTCGGATGGCTGGGCTTTCTTGCACGTCTGGAACATAATGGCACAAAGTGCCCCCACGAGCATATAACGAAATCTTGGGTTCATAACATTTTCACTTTTAAGAGATCATGGGCCAATTTAATGATCTGGAAGTTATAAATAATGGTTTTACCATGCCGGATTTTTACGGTATTGGTCTCGCCATTGTATTCCCAAACTCCTTCATTGACATAATGCGCATCATTCGGAGCCAATACCAGGTAGGAGCAGGCGCGGTCGTCGCGCAATTCGAAAGTCTGGCGGAATCGGCTTAGCGGAAAATCTTTATAATGGCTTGGTCTGAAAATGGTGTAACCGTCGGAAGCTTCTTCAAATGAGTCTACCCAGCGCTGGGTTAATAGGTCGGGCGTTTCTGCTTTTTCACATCGGGCGAAAAGGAGTATACCTAGTGCCAGCAGGGAAATCAGATGAGTCGGTTTCATATCGTTGTTTATTTTTTGATTCGTTTGAAATACAGCTCCCCCTGGGCGTTTGAGATGACCAATGTCTGTGCGCTCGCTTCATAGCTCGCGGACTGCTGCAATACACGGACAATACGCGATTCCCAATTGGCAAAATCCCCGCAGCCAAGGCTGGTGCCCGGCCATAAAGAACTGATGAACAGCTCGCCGGCTTCTCTTATGCCGTAGGTCCCTTCAAGGTAATTACAGCCATTGGGAAGAGAAAGGGAAGTGTCTGTATCGAAAATAAGTTGATAACTTTCTAATTCGCGGGGATAGGCATGTAGCGTCTGGTCATCGGCATCGACATAATGGATAAACTGCCAGTGAGTCCCTACAAGTGAGGTCAACGGCTCCTTTTGGCAGCCGATGTACAGCGCAATTAAACAAGCCGAGATCAATAGCGTGTGTCCTTTCATAATCCGGTGGAATTATCTCAAACATAAAACGTACCAATCCGTGGGAACGCTACAGGCCGGGTGAAAGAATCGGACGTTGAAATGCACCTTTGAGGCCTTGATACTAAAAAAATTATCCGTACTTTTGTGTGCCCCACACCATCATCACGGGGAGATTTATGCATATGAATATAGCGACGCTCGATCCCAAAACCCACATTATCATTAAAGGCGCACGTGTACACAACCTCAAGGACGTAGACGTGGCTATTCCAAAAAACAAACTGGTGGTTATTACGGGTATGTCCGGCTCGGGGAAATCGTCATTGGCTTTTGATACCCTTTATGCCGAAGGCCAGCGCCGTTACGTAGAGAGCCTTTCTTCGTATGCCCGGCAATTTATGGGGCGGATGAGCAAGCCGGATGTCGATTACATCAAAGGCATCGCGCCGGCCATCGCTATAGAGCAGCGCGTCATCACCAGCAACCCCCGCTCAACGGTGGGCACGTCGACGGAAATATACGATTACCTGAAACTGCTCTATGCCCGTATCGGAAGGACCTATTCGCCCGTATCGGGTGAAGAGGTGAAGAAAGATACGGTAACTTCGGTGACCAACTTCGTAACCGCGCTGCATGCAGACCGTACGGCAACCATCAGTGCGCCCTTACATCCCACCAATAACCGCAAGCTGAAGGAAGAGCTGGCCATCCTATTGCAGAAAGGGTTTGTCCGCGTTTTCTACAAAGGAGCGCTGCAGAAGATCGAGTCGCTGCTCGAAGATGCGACCATTGAAAATAAGGTAGCCAAAGCGGGCGATTTGCTCATTGTCATCGACCGCGTCACGGTAGACGGCGAAGAAGACACCGCAAACCGGATAGCGGACTCGGTGCAGACGGCATTTTTCGAAGGGAAGGGCGACTGCTACATCGAAGAGAACGGGACGGTGCATACCTTTTCGGACCGTTTTGCGTTGGACGGCATCGCGTTTGAGGAACCTATTCCCAATTTTTTCAGTTTCAATAACCCGTATGGCGCTTGCAAGCGGTGCGAAGGTTATGGCCGGGTTATCGGTATCGATCCGGATTTGGTGGTGCCCGATAAAAGCCGGTCGGTATACGACGGGGCTATTGCTCCGTGGCGTGGTGAAAAAATGGGCGAGTGGTTACAGCGGCTTATCCGCAACTCCACGAAGTTTGATTTTCCGATACACCGCGCTTATGCCGACCTTACGGCTGCACAGAAGGAATTGTTGTGGACCGGGAACAGCCATTTCCAGGGGTTGAATCAGTTTTTTATCGAGCTCGAAGAGCAGACCTATAAAATCCAGTACCGCGTGATGCTTTCCCGGTATCGGGGAAAAACCAACTGTCCCGAATGCCACGGCACCCGCCTTCGCCAAGATGCAACGTATGTGAAGGTAAACGGAAAGTCCATCTCGGACGTCGTACTGATGCCCTTGGATGTTGCCCTCGCGTTCTTCCAACAACTCGAACTAACGGAGAATGAAGCGAAAATCGCTACACGGCTGCTGACAGAGATCAATAATCGCTTGCAATTCCTCACCGACGTTGGCCTGAGTTACCTGACGTTGAACCGGCTGTCAAACACGCTCTCGGGGGGCGAATCACAGCGGATCAACCTGGCCACTTCGCTCGGCAGCTCGTTGGTAGGATCTATCTACGTACTGGACGAGCCCAGCATCGGCCTGCACCCCCGCGATACCCAACGACTCATCGGCGTGTTGAAATCGCTGCGCAACGTGGGCAACACCGTGCTGGTGGTGGAGCATGAGCAAGAAATGATGCAAGCGGCCGACCACCTGATCGACATCGGGCCCGAAGCTGGGGTCAATGGCGGAGAGCTCGTATTTGCAGGCACCTACAACGATATTCTGCACGATGAGGCCAGCCTCACGGGAAGGTACCTAAGTGGTAAGGAGCAGATTTCGCTGCCAGCTAGCCGACGTAAATGGCACGACGCGATTCTCATTAAAGGAGCCCGGGAGAATAACCTCAAAGGTATCGACGTGCGCGTTCCACTCAACGTGTTTACGGTAGTTACAGGCGTATCCGGGTCGGGCAAAACGTCACTCGTGAAGCGGATTCTGTATCCGGCATTGCAGAAGGCGCTGGGCAACTATTCTGGCGAGCAAACCGGACTTTACGATGGAATAGATGGCGACATCCAGCGGATTGAGCAGGTTGAATTGGTCGACCAGAACCCGATTGGGCGTTCATCGCGCTCAAATCCGGTAACCTATGTCAAAGCGTGGGACGAGATCCGGGCGCTCTACAGCGCACAATCGACCGCCAAGGCCGCTGGGTTGAAGCCTGCCGCGTTTTCATTCAATATAGAAGGGGGGCGGTGCGACGTGTGCCAAGGCGAGGGTGAGGTGAAGATCGAGATGCAATTTATGGCCGATATCGTGCTGCCATGCGAGGCCTGCGGTGGAAAGCGGTTTAAGCAGCATGTATTGGACGTGACGTGGAAGGAAAGGAACGTGTCGGATATCCTCGACCTCAGCGTGGAAGAAGCGCTGGCCGTTTTTGCCGACCAGCCGAAGATCATGGCTAAGCTGCAGCCACTGGCTGACGTGGGACTGGGGTACGTCAAGTTGGGCCAATCATCGAGCACCTTGTCTGGTGGCGAAGCCCAGCGCATCAAGCTGGCTTCGTTCCTCATCAAAGGAAACACCAATAAGAGCACGTTGTTCATTTTTGACGAGCCCACGACCGGACTGCATTTCCACGACATTAAAAAACTGCTGAAATCGTTCGATGCACTGATTGCGCAGGGCAACAGTATCCTCGTCATTGAGCATAACATGGATATGATAAAAAGTGCCGATTGGATTATCGATATCGGTCCTGAGGGAGGTGATAAGGGCGGCGAATTGATCTTTGAGGGTACCCCCGAGCAGATGGTGGCCAACGCCGACACCTATACTGCTCAGTTTTTGAAAACGTATATGGCTTAGGCCTCACAAGTTCACAGTCTCACAACCTCACAAGTTTACGACTACTCGTACCGTAGCGCTTCGACCGGGTCGAGCCGAGATGCCTTGGAAGCTGGATAGTACCCCGAAATCATCCCCACGCCTACACACACGGCAACGCCAAGGATCATCCAGTTCCAGGGAATAATGAAGCTGGCACCCATGACGACCGCGAGGATATTGCCGATAAGTATGCCCAGGAAGATGCCGGCGAATCCGCCCATCAGGCAGATAACCACCGCTTCGGTAAGGAATTGCTTGCGGATGACAGTCGGCGTAGCGCCGATCGCTTTTCGGATACCGATTTCACGGGTACGCTCGGTAACAGACACCAACATGATGTTCATCAGGCCGATGGAAGCGCCGATCAGTGTGATCAAGGCGATGACGACCGCACCGATGGTAACGTAGGTAAGGCTCTCGATAAGCATCTGCGCTACCGCATCGCTTTTGGTAATCTCGAAATTGGTTTCCTGGCCTACCCTTACCCCGCGGACGTTTCGGAACAATGCCGTTGCCTCGCCGATAGCCATTTCGATTTGCTGTGGGTTTCCGGCCATCACCGTAATGGTATAAGAGGGGCGACCCAAGGCCATCACGGCACGGGCTTTAACCAGCGGAATGATACAGGCCTTGTCGCCACCGAACCCGGCGCTCGACCCTTTGTCTTCCAATATACCAATGATCTTGTACCGCGAACTGCCGATGCGGATCATCTTGTCGAGTGGATCCTCGCCGTTTTGGAAGAGCCGCTTTACAATTTCCGAACCGACGATAACCACATTGCTGCCATACTCGACCTCGCGCAAGGAAAAGTTGCGGCCGGAAGACAGGTTATACCCCGCGGTTTGCAGGTAATTCTCGTCGGCCCCCAGTACATTGATGTTGGGGTTTGTTTTTTCACTTTTGTATTTCACGGTTCCGCCATACGACGCGTAGGTGCTCAACGATACCACGGCAGGGTAACTGAACTCATCCTTGAAAGCTTTGGCTTCGTAATACGTGATTTGCGGGAACTGCTTAGGGCGGGTACCGCTGCCGCCAATCCGTATATTCAGCCCGCGGTTGCGGATATTGAACGAGTTGGAGCCCATCGCCGAAAACGAATCGGTGAGCGAGTTTTTGATGGCATCGATAGAGGTGAGGATGCCCACCAGCGCGGTGATGCCAATTGCTATGATCAGGGCAGTGAGGAATGTACGTAGCTTATTGCTGCTTATCGATTGCAGCGATAGCTTGACATTTTCCCGATTGGACATTTTTACCGACATCTCACACCGTGTTTTAAGGTTAGACCGTGCAGGCAGCCAAGTGTTACAGCGGGTTATTTATTATTGACGTGGCTAAACAACCAAGGCAGTAGTTCCGGTTCGGCAAAGGCATTGTCCCAACTGTTGTGGTTGGCCATAGGGTAAAATGTCGACTTTGGGCTGGCTCCCAATCGCCTCAGTTCGGTCACGATAGCGTGCGAATGGGTGGGCGGTACAACCTTATCCTGTTCGCCGTGGAATATCCATAGCGGTACGTGGGCATATTTCTTTACGTTGGCCGTATTGTCGCCACCACAAATGGCGAATGCAGCAGCAAAATACTTGGGCTTGCGGCGCAGTGCCTCGAACGTTCCCATGCCCCCCATAGAAAGGCCCCCGATGTAGAGGCGTTGTTTATCTACTGCCTCATGCTTACGGATGTGTTTTGCCAGCCGGATGAATAACGACATGGCTACAGACGGTTTGCCTTTGGTCCGGAAATAAAACTCACGCCTGCCTTCGGTGGGCGATTGGATATCCACATTGCTCCAATAGGAATCCTTAGGGCATTGCGGGAAGACCACAATTGCCGGGAAGGCGTTTCGGATGCTATCATCCAAAAACAATTTCGCCCCATGGGTGAGCTGCTTTTCGTTGTCGTTGCCCCGCTCGCCGGCACCGTGCAGGAAGAAAAGCACCGGATAGCTCCCCTCGGGGTCGTAGTTCTCGGGGTACAAAACCCGGTAAGGCAAGGTATCACCACGGTGGACGAACTGCTTGGCTTCGAACGCCGAAAAATCCTGGGCAAATGCTATCGTAGACACAAACAAATAACCAAAAACAATCAAGAATGCTTGCTTCATACAAAAAAGCCAATTTATTTCACCAATCCATAAAAGTACTACTTTATTCTTTTTTGGCAAATTAAAGTGGAATATCTTCAGGGAAATTGCTTTTAAAAATATGAACGATTAATCGTCCTTGCGAGCAAGCGCGTTTGCCAGTGAAAAGGAGCGAAG
>NZ_JAYKZZ010000024.1:0-29676 GCF_035818675.1 Parapedobacter flavus | reverse complement strand
TAAAGTGGAATATCTTCAGGGAAATTGCTTTTAAAAATATGAACGATTAATCGTCCTTGCGAGCAAGCGCGTTTGCCAGTGAAAAGGAGCGAAGCAATCTGTTTTGGTCGAAGATTGCTTCAACTCGCACGATCCAACACAGTTTCGCAATGACGACAAGTTCTAAAAGCGATTTCCCTGGGAATATCTTAGTTTGCAAGTTTACTGGTGGAATTAAATATCAACGACAAAAAAGAGAACGATTGGCGCTAGCCAGGGAGATTTCCGAGGCCATTACAGGATAGAGCGGGATGGGGCAGTATGGGGCGGGTTGCCGTCCTTCTTTCGAATAGCTAGGTTTGTCTTGTTATAAAAATAAATTAATCACTGACAAGAACCATTTAAGTAAAGCTTGGAAGCTCTTTTGAGGGAGTAGGAAGTCCCGAAGTGTAAGCCGTTGTTGTACATGTAACGTAGCGAGTTTCAAGTGCGTAAACGATTTGCCATAAATGCAAATGGAAAGGACCCTTCCTTAGCTAAGGCCTCTTTTCAGATATTAATAGCCGATACCGAGTAAAAAAGTTAAGCCGTACCATTATAATAAAAACCCGATATAAGGGGATAACAATAACAGCGTAAAACGAAATTATACTATCCAAATTAACTTTAAAATCATGTATTATGCTTAAACGTTTACCGAATAAAGCGAAACCATGGATGTTTGCTTTTTTTGCTGCCTTTTTCGTCCTGTCATCTCCGGCGATATCGGTGGCACAGCAAGAAGTGAGTATCCGTGGGAAAGTGAGCGATGAGCAAGGTCCTCTGGGTGGCGTAACCGTCACTATCAAACACCGGTCCGCAGCCGTGTCTACTGCGCTGGACGGCACGTTTGTGTTGGCGGGCGTACACATTGGAGACACCTTGCAATTTCACCTAGTGGGCTATATCGACAAGGAACTGCCGGTGCCCAATAGTTCGCCCGTCAATGTCCAGTTGATGCCGGACAACGTGGGGCTGGAGGAAGTCGTGGTTATTGGCTACGGCGTGCAGAAGAAAGCAACGGTGACCGGGGCCGTCTCTTCGGTCAGTCCCGAGGAATTACGCGTATCCTCGTCGGCCAACATTGCCAACGCACTCGCCGGTCGTGTTGCCGGCCTTACGTCCATGCAACGCATGGGCGGGCAGCCGGGGGTCGATGATGCGACCATGTACCTTCGGGGTGCAGCAACCATCAATGGCACCAATCCGCTGATCCTCATCGACGGCGTACCTCGGGACAATATCCGTACCTTGGATATTAATGAGGTCGAATCGATCTCGGTGTTGAAAGATGCCTCCGCAACCGCGATATTCGGCGTGCGCGGTGCAAATGGCGTGCTGATCATCACGACGAAGCGCGGTAAGGTGGGGGCGCCCGAGCTCAACGTGAACTTTACCCAAAGCTACTCAAAGCTCACCCGCGAACCAGAACTGCCGGGATCGATTGAGTACATGAAACTACGTAACATGGCGATGGAAAACGATGGATTTGAAGCGCCCTTTACACCCAGTATCATCGCCAAGTTTGAAGATCCGCTTGCCGGCTTGGATCCGTCGGCACCCGATTATGAAGAACAAGCCGCCCTACGGCAGTGGATGTATCCCGACAACGACTGGTACCGGATGCTGGTAAGAAGGTGGTCGCCGCAGAGCAATTTAAACACCAATATGAGCGGGGGGACCGATAAAATCACTTACTTCCTGAATGTCGGCTACCTGCACCAGGGAGGAAACATGAATACGCTCTCCGAAGATATCCTGAAGTACGACCCCTCGTTTAAATTGGATCGCTATTCATTCCGGTCCAATGTGGATTACAAGGTGAACAAATGGCTCACCGCATTTCTGAACCTGGGCACGTATATTGAGAAAGTGAACATGCCAAACCCGGGCATCATGTTCGGTGGCGATCGGAATTGGTTGGTACGGGATATGATGTATCAGGCACAAACCATTTTGCCGATGACGCCGGGGCCCGTAACCATTCCGGGATTTGGTGTTCCACCCAACCTTCCGCTAGATCCCACGTACTTGACCAGCGGGCACTACGCCGACCGGTCGCCGTTTACGATCATGAACTGGTATGGCTACGACCTGCGAACCCGCTCCAACCTGAACTCTTCCTTTGGACTGGACTTCAACCTGGACGGGATTACCAAGGGGCTGGCCCTGAAAGGGATGATTTCGTACGATGCCTTCGGAGAAAATCTGGTAAGGGGGAACAGGAATCAAACCGAATACCAGGCCTTTATCAACCCCGAAACGGATGAACTCACCTTCTCGGTGTTTCAGTTGAAACAAGACAATTTTTGGTTAACCTATGGCCAGGGCTCAAGATACAAGGTCAACATGCAGGGACAACTCCTCTACAACCGGTCGTTCGGAAAACATAACGTAGGCGGTATGCTCCGTGCCGAGCGGGACTACTGGGATTCGGGCGGAGCCGATATACCGTTCAATGTGTTCGGTGTTGCGGGGCGGGCCACGTACGATTATGACGGGCGTTACCTTGCGGAAGCCAACTTCGGCTATAACGGGTCGGAGCAGTTCTCCCCCGAGAAGCGATTCGGCTTCTTTCCCTCGGGATCGATTGGATGGGCGATCAGCGAAGAGCCCTTCCTAAAAGACAACCCGTACCTTACCTTTCTGAAAATCAGGACGTCGTACGGAAAGGTGGGGAACGATAAGATGGGGAGACTCCGTTTTCTCTATCTAGACGATATCACCGTGGGCGGTGGCGGGTTCTCGGGTAGCCTCGCCGCTGGGAAGCGGGTAAACGAGGGGTTGTTGGGCAACCGGATGCTCACCTGGGAAGTGGCCAACAAATACAACCTGGGTATCGACTTTTCGATAATGAAGGATATTACCGGGCAGGTGGATATCTTCCGTGAGCACCGCTCACAGATCCTCCTGACACGCAGTAGTATCCCCAGATGGCAGGGTGTTCCCCTCGGCAATATTCCGAAAGTGAATATGGGCGAAGTGGAGAACCAGGGCTATGAAATTGAGTTGGGGTACAACAAGCGCGTCAATGACAACCTGTTCCTCCATTTCAGGGGGCAACTTTCTTATAACCGGAACAAGCGCACCAATGTGGATGAGGTGCCGCGCGATGATACCTATGCATACAAATATCGTGGCACGGGTTATCCAATTGGGCAGGCTTGGGGATATCTCATTGATTGGGACCAAGACGGGGGGTACTGGAACGAAGAATCGCTGGCCGATCCGGAGCGCGTTTCGTACGGGTTCGGCACCCCACGTCCCGGCGATTTCGTCTACAAGGACCTGAATGGCGATAATGTGGTTGATGACAAGGACCAGGCGCCCATTGGCGTCGGTCATATTCCGCGATACAGCTACGGCTTTTCATTTTCGGCCGAATGGAAGTCGTTCGACGCCTATATCTTCTTCCAGGGGCTGGGCAAGTTCAATTCCGGTTTTGCCGCGCAGGGCACGTACGAAACGACGCTTGACGGCACCTATTTCCCTTATCACAAAAAGGCGTGGACCGAAGAGCGTTGGAAAAATGGCGAAGAGATTACCTACCCGGCACTGCACTCGGAAGAGGGCGTAAACCACAGGGGGAACTCGTTCTTTATCTTTGATCGTGATCTCTTCCGGCTGAAAAACTTCGAGGTCGGCTATACACTCCCGGCCAATTCGCTGCGATTGATCGGAATCTCCAATATGCGGGTTTTTGTGAATGGGCAGAATGTTTTTACCTGGTCATCCAAATTCAGGCCGACACACCTCGACCCGGAAAACGACGATTCGATTGGCTACCCACAGACCTCGATCTTCAGCTTTGGGACCAATATCAAATTCTGACCATACTCATATTGTAAAAAGATATTGTTATGATTAACCATATATTTAAAATCAAAAAAACACTGGCATTGGTTGCACTTATTCTGCTCGGTGGGTGCTCTGATGTATTGGACCAGGCGCCCGACGGGAAGATTGCCCTGGCGGATGTTTTTAAAGATGATGAAAAAACCGCTGCCTATCTGAATTCCTGTTACGCCTACATCCCCGGCGAAGGGAAAGCTTATTTTTTCCATATGCGTGGACCGGTAGACTGGAGCGACGAGTCTTGGGACACCGATGCCGAGGCCGAACCGTGGATCACCTCCGGACAATTGTATAGCGGAAACGTTTCGGCTGCCGCTCATTTTAACACCCAATGGGCTGATGGTGGCAACGGCAACTATTGGGTACGCATGTGGGAAGGTATCCGCAAATGCTCGGTATTCCTCGACAACATCGATGCGGCCAAGGTAAAGAGCGAGACCAACCGTGCCCGGTGGAAGGCCGAAGCACATCTGCTGCGGGCATACTATTACATGGTTCTGCTCAAGTTTTTCGGCTGCCCGCTCCCGGTTATTAGGGCAGCACACGGGTACGAAGATGATTTCTCCGAAACGGTTCGCAGTTCGTACTATGATGTGGTGCAGTTCATCATCGAAGATTGTGATGCGGCACTTTCCACGGCGGAACTGCCCTGGCGCATCACGACGAATGCCGAGGCATTCCGGTTGACGAAAGCGGTTGCCGAAGGGATTAAATCAAGGATGACGGTTTATGCCGCAAGCCCCTTGTACAACGAAGGAAATGACTATTGGGATGAAGCGTATCAGGTAAATAAAGCTGCGCTAGACAACCTGAAGAAAAACGGATACGAGTTGTACGACCAGGTTAATTTCGCGTCATGGAGCGACAACCCGGATGTGTTTTTGCCTAACGATGCCGCGAAGCTTTTCAATGAGTATTTCTGCAACAGTATGGCTTACGAAAGTAACCCGACCGACAAAGAAACGATTTATCAGACCAATGTGGGTCAAGATGGCTTCGGCACCGAGGGTGTGGGGGCCCAGGGCGGGTACAAGTCGGGATCATGCCCATCGCAGGAAATCGTGGATTGTTTCGAAACCATCGACGGGCAACCCATCCTGAACCTGGCGAAACCCTACAACGATGAAGTTACGCATCTCCAGCCCAACTTTAACGCCGCCAATACATTATACGATGAGCAGGATCCTTACGAAAACCGCGACCCTCGGTTTTACGCCTCCATTTATTACAATGGTTCACAACGTAAATGCTATTGGCCTTTCGATGAAACGTCGGAAAGCATTGAAAATTATCCGGCAGGGCGGGGTTACCGCACGCGGGTGATTGCAACCTGGGAAGGTGAACCCCAAACCGGTATTCACCCCACCATCCGGAAGGCTACGCGCACCGGCTATTTCCTGAGGAAGTTCCTCCATCCGAATACCGGACAGGAAGTTGTAAACGTTGGGATGGCCCGCCCTAAAGTCATGCGATTGGGGGAAATATATTTGAATTTTGCAGAAGCCGCTGCCGAATCCGATCACCTAAGCGAAGCGTATGAGGCGGTCAATACCATCCGCCGTCGAGTCAATATGCCTGATCTGCCGGAGGGTCTTTCAAAAGACCAGCTCTTGCTCCGTATCCGGAATGAACGCCGGGTGGAGCTTGCGTTCGAGGCCCATCGTTATTTTGATGTCCGCCGTTGGCATACGCCCAACGAGGACCTCGAGAAAACCGATCGCTGGATTACCGCGGCACATATTACGCGCAACGACGACGGGACATACACGTATGCCAGGGGCCCCGTGTCGCGCGAGCGGCTGAGCTATACGAATAAGTTTCTGTGGTTCCCCATACCGCTTGATGACGCGAATATCATGATCGGTCTGACCGGGGAGAACTGGCAAAACCCGGGGTGGTAATTTGACTGTTAATTCAAAAACGAGATTTATGAATCATTTAATAAATAAGGCTGTATTTCCGTTTGTTTCACTGCTTTTGTGGGTGGGAGTCCTTCAAGCGCAGGTCAGCGGAACGGTCAAAGATGAATATGGTGCGATACTGCAAGGGGTAACCGTTGCCTCGGAAAACGGTAAAAACACCGCCGCAACCGATAAGAACGGCCATTATGAAGTACGAACTGACGATGGTAGCCAATACGTGGCCTTCTCGCTGCGCGGATATCTTTCGCAAACCCATGAGATTACCGATGGGGTGCTGGATGTGACCCTGGAACGGGCTGAAACGTATGACCTGGACGAAAAGCTGTATTTCGGCAATTATGCCCAACCGAAAAAAGAGGTCACCGCTTCGACCGTTAGCGTAACAAGCGACGAGCTGCGCCGGTCGCCGGTCGGCAACCTTTCCATGTCACTTTCGGGGCGTTTGCCGGGATTGTTTACCCGCGAGACCTATTCGGAACCGGCACGCACCAACACGCAACTTTGGGTGCGGGGCTATTCCACCCCCAATGGTGGGGCGGCCATGATTGTCATCGACGGCTTCCCGTATGACTACAATGCAAACCAGCTGTTCGAGTATATCACCGCCAACGAGGTCGAATCCATCGATATATTGAAGGACGCAGCCGCCCAAGCGCTGTACGGGATTCATGGGGCGAATGGTGTGATTGTCATCACCACGAAACGCGGCATCAAGCAGCCGCTGAAAATAGAGGCGGAAGTTAACCACACATTTGAACAACGGACGACCACCCCGCCCCACATCAATTCGGCTGATTTCGTGCGACTACGGAACCAAGCGGGTTATAACGACGGCAGTGGAATGTATTCTTATTTCAGCCAAACTGCGGAAGAGGGGTTCGCCTCGGGCGAAGACCGGGATTATTTCCCCGACAATAATTGGCGGGCCATGAATGCCAAAGACATTACCCACATGAATAGGGTGAATGTTAATCTGACAGGCGGGGGGGATAAAGCCGTTTTTTACACCAATGTAAACGTATTGCATCAGGATGGCATGTGGAAGATAGCTCCCACGACTACTGATTATAATCCCAACAACAATTTCCTTTGGGCGAATATCCGTTCCAACGTGGATGTCAACCTATCGAAATATTTCTCTATCGGGATGAACCTTAGCGGCAACATTAAGCGCGAAAGAACGCCGGGGGGCCATGCGGTAGAGTTAACATATGGAGGTAGTTGGGACGGGTTCGCACAGCGAATCTGGTATCGTTTTTTCACCTTACCGCCGTATAATTACGGACCAACCACACCACTGGTACAGGACCCCGAGACCGGTGAGGTGTCGGGGGGCGAGGTCGTCGTTACGGAAACGGAGCCGATCACCTCGTGGGCCGTCATCAACCGCCTGGGTTATGACCAATATACGGTCACCAATATTTACGCACAGTTTGCGCCCAAGCTCGACCTGAGCTTCTTAACCCCCGGGTTAAGCCTCACCGGCCACTACGGCTACCAGACCAACGCGGTCAAAGGGCTATTCGTAAACCGTACCTATGAAGAGTGGGTGCGTACGCGCGATTATTCCGAGTTGGAGTTCGAAAAGATCCGGACACAGGTCAACAGCCCATTGCAGTACAGAAGCAGCACGAGTTTTTATTATAACCTGAACTATAAAGGCACCTTGAATTACCATCGACGGTTCAACAAGGTGCATGATGTAAGCGGCATGGCGTACAGCTATTACCAGCACCTCAACAAGGCGGGGGGCGGCTTGCCTTACAAGCGGCTAAATTCGGGGCTGAGTGTGGGTTATGGGTTCGATGACCGGTATTTGGTTAGGTTCAATCTGGGTTATTCCGGCTCGGAACAATATGCCCGGGAAAACCGGTTCACCGCTTTTCCCGCCGTTTCAGCGGGCTGGGTGGCCTCCAACGAGTCATTTTTAAAAGAAAACCCCATTATTACCTACTTGAAATTCCGGGGTTCGTGGGGTAAAACAGGTAACGACCGCGGGATAGGCCGGTACGTTTACCTCGACAATGTTACGCTGACGGGCGGCGGATTCGGGTTCCTGGGCGGCCATAATGTGAACGAAGGCCAGGTTGCCAACCCCTTTCTCGACCCTGAGATTATTACGAAGCGGAATTTTGGGGTCAACCTGACGCTGTTGAACAACCTGACGCTGTCGGCCGACGTATATAACGAGCGGACGGAGAATGGCGTAACCAGCGCCATATCAAAAACACCGTCCTACCAAGGCGTCCCGCTTGGCAATTATCCGCGCACCAACGTTGGGATCTACGAAAATAAAGGATATGAGGTGTCGCTCGATTTCACGAGGGACCTTAACCGCGATCTGACGCTGTCTTTGGGCGGATGGTTGGCCTATAACAAAAACAAGGTCATTTTCTGGGACGAAAGTGAACGGGCCGAAGATTATGCCTTCCGGCTCCGCTCGGAAGGGTATCCAATCGGACAGCAATGGGGTTACATGGTCGATGACCATAACGGCAACGGGTATTTCAACACCCAGGAAGAGATTGACAACAGTGGGCTCACTTATGAGATCGGTACGCCACGGACCGGTTACCTGAAATACTATGACCTCAACGCCGACGGTAAAATCAATGATAAAGACAAGGTACCCCTTGGAAACGGCACTTTGCCGAACTTCTTTTATGCGTTCCATGGCGGATTCCAGTACAAGCGTTTTGATTTCAATTTTCTTTTCCAGGGTGTAGCCGATTATTGGACGGTTGATCTGTCCAATGGGCGGGTGGAGTATAATTTTGAAGGCATTTATACCGAATGGCATAAGACCGCTTGGACGGAGGAACGGTACGCCAACGGCGAGGAAATCACCTACCCGGCATTGTCTGCCAAGAAGAATTCCAACCACGAAGCCAGTAACTTCTTCGTTGAAGATAAATCCTATCTCCGGCTGAAAAACCTGGAAATGGGGTATACCTTCAAGGTCTACAACGGTATCAGGCTGTTTGTGAGCGGGCAGAACCTACTGACGTGGGATAAGTTGGACCATGATATCTATGGGCCCGAAGGGCACTACAGCGGTGGTATCGAAGGGGTTCCGGTATATCGTTTATACAATGTAGGATTAAGTGTTAAATTCTAAAACTGAATGATGATGAAAAGATATACTATCTTCTTGATAATTGCGCTGGTAGCCTGTTTTACCCCTTCCTGCAACGATCTGCTGGAGCTCGGGTATGACGGCCGTTCCTCGCTCGACGAACTGTTCAAAACCAAGAACGGTGTGCGGGGATACCTGAATTCGTGCTACGGATCGCGCATCTTTCCCGATATCAACCGCTCGGCACTGACCGACGAAGCGCAAAGTTCCGAGCGGGTTTTCCAGGGTTCGCTCCCTTCCCTGTGGTATGCGGATGCTTTCTCGGCCGCTAACTATTCCAATGTGGATGGGCAGCCATGGACCGGAATCTACCAATCCATCCGCAAGTGCAACATCTTTCTGAAACGAATAGAAGGTGCTTCCGCCGACGACCTGGCTTCGCTCGAGGATGAGATTACCTCCTGGAAGGCGCAGGCGCATACCCTCCGGGCGCTTTATTACTTACAGCTGATCAAACGCTACGGTGCGGTTCCTTTAGTTACCGAATCTTACGAGATCGACCACGATTTTAGCCAGGATGGCCGTTCATCGGTGTCGACCATTGTTTCGCAAATACTGGCCGACTGCGATGCAGCCATGAGTGCTCCGGAATCCGCGTTAGGTTTTTCCTGGACGGTTCGCGTCGGCGAAAACTGGATCATGAACCGGGCCGTGGTGCAGGCCATCCGTTCGGAGGCCATCCTTTACGCGGCCAGTCCGCAGTTTGCCGACGGTACCTATTCGTGGAACGACGCCGCTGGGATTACCGGCAATGCATTGTCCAACCTTTTGACCAATGGCTACGAGCTTTGGACGGAGACGCCCGCCGCTGATGTCGCCCAAAACACCTATGAGTTCTATTTCATTACAGAGCACGATGAGCAGCGGGCCCGCGATAAGGAAACCATTTATGGCGGACCGAGAGTGAATATATGGGGAAGCCACGGTATGCCTTCCACGCCGGGGCAAAGCTCGGCGGGCGCCAGCCCCACGCAGGAGCTCGTGGATGCCTATGAGATGCAGGCTACCGGCCTGCCTCCGATCACCGGCTACTCCGATCCGCAGCACTTACAACCCATCATCAATACGGCATCGGGTTACGACCCCGAAAATCCCTACGAAGGCAGGGACCCCCGCTTCTATGCAACCATTTATTTCAATGGCGCGGTACGGGACCTGGGCGCGGTATCGGGCGGACTGGCCAGGGATGACCATTACCCACTCGGAATGACGACCTCGGGTAATAATATCTCGGTCACGGAGGAAGACGGTGCATTTCGCATCGAAACCCTCGGCGGCGACCCTTATGCCCCAACGACAACCCTCGGCACCGACATCAACGCTTCCGCGGGTTCGATATTGCTTAAATTCAAATACAAAAGCAACAGGGAAATCACCAATGCGCAGCTCTTTTTCCAGTCGCCCGGTGCTGCGGGCGGGCAATCGACCCCGGAGAACGTGGTCCTTCATAAATCGGACGAATGGATAGACTTCGAACTGGATTTGACTTCTTACAGGAGCGAGAGCTGGTGGAAATGGGGTGCGGCCGACCACTCCTTTCGGTTCGATGTCGGTGCGGATGAAGGAAGCATCGTATACGTGAAAGATATGGAAGTTAACGTGCGGGTCGAGTCGACGCCCGCAGACCCCTGCCAGAGCTATGTTGGTGGAAAGGATGGCATCTCGTCTACCGACCGACGCGCTACCCATACCGGTTACTATCTGCGGAAATACAACAACTGGAAATCGGGACGCGACAATAACGCCGACGGAGAAATCCGTATGTTCCGTCTTGCCGAAATGTATCTCAATTTCGCGGAAGCCGCCTATCAATCGACGGGCAATCCCGACGCGGCCGTCGATATCGGCAACGGCATCTCCATGAGCGCGCGCGATGCGGTCAACGCCATCCGCCAACGAGTAAATATGCCCGGCCTGCCCGCTGGGCTATCGAAAGATGAATTCGAAAAACGCTACCGCAACGAACGCCGGGTTGAACTCGCTTACGAGGGACACCGTTATTTTGATGTGCGCCGCTGGCAAATCATGGAAGATGTGGAACACTACGTCACGGGGATGCGGATTACCCCAGCCGGCGGTGATTCATTCACCTACGAACGGATTGGGTTCGAGCGCGAATCTTCGAAGGAAAAATTCTATCTCTACCCCATCCCGCAGGATGAAATCAACAAAATGCAAAGCCATACCGGTGCCGACTGGCAAAACCCGGGCTGGAATTAATCAATGGAAAGGAAATGAGTATATGAAACATATTCTAACATTAACGGCCAGCATATTGTGCGGCGTGTTTATTCTTAATTCCTGTAGTGAACCTTACGCAGAGTCGATCGAGCTGGAGCGGTTTATGCTCCTCTCCCTGTCGGGAGCGGCAGACAGTCCGATCGAACAGACGGTCAGCCTCGACGATCCGTTTACCTATCCGTTGTCGGTCTCTTATGGCGGTACCACCAATTACGACCAAGGGGATATCTCAGTGAATCTTGGCGTAGACAATGCACTGGTAGACGGTTATAACGCCGATCATAGTACCGCGTATTTGCCGCTACCCGAAGGCTCTTGGTCGCTCGACAAAACCGCAATCGTTATCCCGGACGGTGACCGCATATCCGACGTTGCCACAGTGACCGTCGATCCGTCGTTGGTCAATTTTGCGCACGATTACCTCCTGCCGGTGACCATGCAGTCCGCTACGGGCGATAAAATACCGATCAACGAGGAACTTAAAACGGTCTATCTCGTCATTAAGGGCGACGTGGAACTCCTGCCGGTCGAGAACCTATGGACAGCCCATGGCTCCTCATCCGTTTGGCAGGAAGGCTTCAAGGTGGAGAACGTGTACGACGGAAACCGGAATTCTTATTGGCACAGCGCATTGACGGGCATGCCCCAATGGTTTGCGGTCAACATGAACGGATACAAGCTCGTTGAAGGGTTCTCTTGGATCAACCGGCAGGAGCCCGACCAACACGCCCTTCCGAAGCACGTGAAATTCGAGACCAGCATGGACGGGGAGATCTGGACGGAAGTGCTCGATGTGCCCGAATTGCCCGCTTCGCGTACCATGCAAGTGTTGGAGCTGCCCGAGAAGGTCGTTGCCAAATATTTCAAGGTAACTGTGCTGTCTAACTGGGCCGATGCGCCCTACACATACGTGGCCGACGTATCTACCTGGGCTGGAACGAAACCGACGGGCGAGTACGACTGGGAAAAGAGCACCTGGGAAGTGATTGACTATAAATCGCAATGGAACGACGGCATGGGGGTCAGCAAAATCTTCGACGGCGATAAAAACAGCGCGTGGCACAGTGAGCCTTTCGATGCTACCAAAAACGGCATGCCGCAATGGTTTGTTGTCGACATGATGAAGGTAAGGCCGGCCATCAAAGGGTTCCTGATCTGGAACAGGCAAGATGACCACGGAAGCGAACCCAAACACGTCGTCTTCTCCGTCAGTGAAGACAACACCAATTGGACGACGGTACTCGAACTCGACGAAATGTCGAACGATTTCTCGAAGGAGCTGGATTACAAGACGACCACCCCGCAAGCGGGCCGGTACCTGAAGGTAGAAGTGCTGTCTAATTGGAGCGGAGGTGCTTGGACGTACTTCGGCGAAATCACAACGTATTAATCGTTGATAATAAGGAGGGGTCTCATTTCCGAAACCCCTCCTTTTCAATTTAATGAGCGTAAGCCATTGCCCCGCTCCTTGGGGTTGGCTTTCCATTTAATGTAGGTGTCCGCCTGTAAGGCATATACCAGTTGCTTATCGGCAACGGGGCACGAATTAAACAAGATGATGATAAAAAAATTACAGGCCAGCGTACACATCCCACTGATGGCGTTGTCGGTTCTATCCTTTCTTTTTGTTTCATGTGAAAAAGAGAAGTTAGCCCCTAAAATATTTGCCGATACCGAAATCGGTAAGCTCCCCGATCGGCTGGTTTTCAAGCTCGGGGAGACGCCAGATTTCACCGGGTTGGAGATATCCGAGGTCTATACCGACAGCACACGGAAACCGACCCCCCATTTCAAAACGGAATGGACCGGGGACATCTTCAAAAAGGGGACATCGAATGTAACCGTTCGCGCTCGTGATCGTGAGGCGACGTTCCAAATCACGTTCAGCGACGAACTGGTCGAAACCGGGCTTCCTGTCCTGTACATCGACACCGAAAATGAAAAAGCGGTCGATTCGAAAGACGATTATGTCAACGCCAATATGGTGGTCAAAAATGCAGGAGAAATCGTTTCCGAGAACGCGTTACGAATTAAAGGCAGGGGAAACGCGACATGGACCTATGAGAAAAAGCCTTATAAACTGAAATTGGACAGTAAGGCACCCATGCTGGGAATGGAGGAAGCTAAGGACTGGATTCTGCTGGCTAACTATTGTGATAAGACGTTGCTTCGTACCAGCATCGCCTTCGAGTTGAGCCGGCTGATGGGTTTCCCCTGGACACCCGACGATCGATTTGTGGAAGTGGTGCTTAATGGTGAATATCTTGGGAATTATCAGCTTACCGAAGCCATTGAGCAAGGGAGCAACCGTATCGATATCCCGAAGACGGGTTTTGTTTTCGAGCGCGACGGCTATTATGAGCAGGAGCCGAAATACTTTGTCTCGGCATCGAGGGGCTATGGCTATTCGTTTAAGAACCCCGACCCCGAAGACGAGCTGAGCGACGACCAATGGCATTATATCAAAAACTATGTGGACGCGTTCGAGTCTGTCCTCGCTTCGGAAACATTCGCCGACCCGCAGCACGGATACCCGAGTTATATCGATGTATCGAGTTTCGCGCGGTGGTTCATTTTCCAGAATATCCTGGCGAATATGGATACGAATGTCTATCTCATTAAAGAGGATGCGAACGATGCTAAACTCTCCATGGGCCCGGTTTGGGATTTCGAATGGTCCATCGGGATCGGATGGTATGACGGCGTAAGGCCGAGGCCCGCCGATTATTACGTTTGGGAGTCAAACGCCTTCTATTACGATCGTCTCCTGCAAGACCCCGAATTTAAAGCCAATGTGAAGGCGATGTGGAATAGCCTTGATGTGAGGGACGCTATCTTGCAGCACATCGATGAAGCGACCAGCCTGCTTGAAAAGTCGCAGGAATTGAACTTCAAACGTTGGGACATCATGAATACGCGAGTGAGTGTCGGCGGGATTCCTATGGGGTCGTATGAGAAAGAAGTGGAGGTCGACCGTCAGTTTTTCATCAATCACATGAACTGGTTGGATGGCCAAATCGCCAACTATTGACGTGGCTTTTGGGCAAAGGACTATTTAAGCATTATAATACAAAAGAGAAATAAAAGGCATGAACACCGATCGGAGGAAATTTTTCAAGACCGCAGGGTTGGCTACAGCGGGGTTAGCGACGGGGCTTCACGCCGACTTATGGGGCATGCCTCGGAGAACGCCGGCGCAGCTTCCGGGCAAACTTGCGGTTACGCCAATTGCCGGTGATCACCCTACCGCGGTTCATCAGGCGCGGCCTGTGGACCACGGTGAGGCCCTGATTAACCCCGGGATGGGCTGGGTTACTTATTTCTATTCCAACCTGTACCAGAATTATGGGTCCAAGTTGGCCCCTTCGGACGCGGTCCGCTATTTCCCGGGCATGAATACGGTATTCCTCCGCATCCCCTGGGCTTTCCTTGAGCCGGAAGAGGGTAATTTTGTCTGGGAAATACTCGATACACCTGCCCAACGGTGGATTGACCATGGCGGACAGGTCGCGCTCTGTATCACGGCTACCGAGAACTGGATGGAATCGGGAACCCCGCGCTGGGTTTTCGATGCGGGTGCCGAACATTATGAGGTGGATGGCTACCTAGAGGCCAATTACGACGACCCAATCTTCCTAGAGAAGGTAGAGAATTTCGTGCGTATATTGGCGGAAAGGTATGATAATAACCCCCATATCGCCTATGTGTTTGTAGGCCATTATGGCATGTGGGGCGAAGGGCATACCGTGCTCACTACACCAAAACACGGCCATTCTTGGGGATTCGATACGCAGAAGCAGATGATCGATCTCTATCGACGCCACTTTAAAAACACGCTCCTTTGTATTTCCGACGATTACGTGGGGCATGATCTTAGGGGCGAGCGGTTTCCGATTACCGACTATGCTTTTTCACGCGGTGTCTCTATCCATGATGACAGTATTCTCGTGCAACCGGAACCCAACAATTGGTACCACAGCGAGATGGCCCAATTATTCTGGCCTACACTTCCCGTGGTACTGGAACACGAGCATTTTGGGGGGTCGGTCGACCGGGGAGCTTGGGATGATGAACTCCTGCTACGTGCGGTGGAGGAGTATCACGCCTCATTCCTCTCGATCCACTGGTGGCCGGATATATTCTACGAAAAGAACAAGGAACTAATTGCTCGGATAAACCGGCGCATCGGGTACCGGCTGCAAATGCCGGAAATTGCCTGGCCGTCCGTCATCAGGAAGGGTGAGCCGTTTATCATCCAAAGTAAATGGGCGAACGCAGGGGTGGCCCCCTGCTATGCGGGCGGCTATCCCTGTTACACCCTTAAGGATGAGGAAGGAGGGATTGTTTCGGTACTGACCGATACCTCGTTTAACCTAAAAAACCTCCCGGTTTCACCGCCCGACAAAAGTGCCGAGCAAGCGTTATCGTCAACCTTTGTTATCGCACCCGCCCATCACGACCGGAAAGGTGTTTTCGCGCGTACATGCTTGCCGGGCACATACGATCTGTATGTGTCTGTAGGAGAACGGGATGGTACCCCGGTCTATGCGCTTCCCTACCCCGACGACGATGGCAAAAGACGCTATAAGATAGGCGTTATTGTCTTACAGGATTATGAACCAGCTTAGTAAAATCACGTATATAGCTTTTCCAATAAACGATATACCTTATTATTATGTTACCTACTATTTCACAGAAACTGTTGCCCGTTTTTCTCTTCCTTATTTCATGTCAGCTCATTAAAGGGCAGACTGTTGAAAGCGACCAATGGTCCGCCACCGATGCGCTGGGAAGAAAGGTCATGGAATACCCCGATGCGCAGGATAAAAAGGACAAATTTGTGGCCATGTTTTATTGGACATGGCACCAGGGAAACGACGACACCACCACTACCGTCAAAAATATTACCGAGATTGTCCGCAAACATCCTGAAGCCATGAAAGACTACAATCACCCGGCATGGGGGAAGCATAAGCCGGGCTTCTTTTTCTGGGAGCAGCCCCTATTGGGTTATTATAAAACGACCGATCCGTGGGTACTGAGAAAACATGCCGAAATGCTTGCCGATGCGAAGGTCGACGCCGTCTTCTTTGATTGCACCAATGGGAGCATCACCTGGAAGGAATCGTACGAAGCGTTGATGCGCACGTGGGACCAAGCACAGAAAGACGGAGTAAAGGTGCCGAAGATCGCATTCATGCTTCCGTTCGGTTATTCCGAAAATTCGCTGACATCACTCCGGCAACTCTACCGGGATGTATATGAGCCGGGCAGGTACGAAAACCTATGGTTTTATTGGAAAGGCAAGCCCTGTATCATGGCATATCCCGATAATTTGACTGATGCTAAGCAGGACCGGGAGATCGCTGAGTTTTTCACCTTCAGGCCGGGACAGCCCGATTATGTGGACGGTCCCAAGCGAAAAGATCAATGGGGCTGGCTTGAGAACTACCCCCAACATGGATATGTGAAGCAGCCAGACGGAACGTTCGAACAGGTGGCCGTTGGAATCGCGCAAAATGCGGCCCCGGAAACGAATGGCCACTGCAGCGCATTTAACCTCCCCGGCGCACAGGGGCGCAGTTACTCCTATAGAAACGGGTTCGACCCCAGGGTAGACGGGTATTTATATGGTTGGAACTTCTTGGAACAATGGGACAGAGCCTTCGAACTCGACCCGGAATTGGTCTTCGTTACCGGCTGGAATGAATTTATCGCCGGGCAATGGCTTCCTGAACACAACTGGACAGGAAAACCCTTCTCTTTCGTGGATCAGTTCGACTGGGAACGGAGCCGTGACATCGAGCCTAATAAGGGATGGGGCGACAAAGGCGATGTCTATTACTTACAGTTGGTGGATCGCGTCAGGAAATTTAAAGGGATGTCGCCGCCGGATGCGATTTCCGCTCCGCAAACCATTAAGATCAGGAAATCGGCCGACCAATGGGAGCGTGTGCTGCCCGCGTACCGCCATTATAAGGGCAACACGTTCCATCGGGATCATCCCGGGCGGAACAATATGTACTACACCAATAAAACGGGGCGGAACGATATCGTATTGGCGAAGGTTGCAAGGGACGCCGACCAGATTTATTTCTATGTAGAAACGGCCGAAAATATGACCTCTTACAAAGACAGGAACTGGATGATGCTCTTTGTCGATGCTGACAGGGATAAATCAACCGGATGGAATGGCTACGATTACATTATCAACCGGGTATCGCCCTCCTCAAGAAAGGCTGTCGTGGAGAAGAACGTAGGGAACAGATGGGAATGGGTAAAGGTGGCAGAAACACCTTATGCCGTAAATGGAAACTATCTGGAGATAGAAGTTAGCCGGAGCATACTTTCCCTTGAAAACAAAAAGGTGGATATTGAATTCAAGTGGAACGATAATATGCAGGATAATGGCAATATCATGGATTTCTACGTGAATGGCGATACGGCGCCGGGCGGCAGATTCAATTTCGTATTCAGCGAGAAATGACGGGAAGCATGTGCCGGCGGCTAACTTAACCGCGCACGGGGTTCGTGCCTTTTACGAGTTCGAAGATGGTGATTTCGGGGAGGATACCCACGCGGCCCGGATAGCCGAGGAAGCCGAAGCCGGTGTTTACATAGAGTTGTTGCGGCCCTTGTCGGTAGAGGCCTGCCCATTCCTTGTAGATGTATTGTGCGGGGCTCCATTTGATATTGCCCATGCGAACGCCGAACTGCATACCGTGGGTATGGCCTGCAAACATCACGTCCACATCGGGCCGCGTGAGCACTTGGGCACGCCAATGGGACGGATCATGTGAGAGCAACAATTTAACGGGCATGTCGTCGGTGTCTTGCAGCGCAAGGTCCAGGCGCCCGTATTTCGGGAAGCGCCCGGTACCCCAGTTCTCCACCCCGATGATGCCGATTTCCTCGTTGTCGACTTTCAGGCTGCGATTCTCATTGAGCAACAGATCCCAGCCCATCACCTTGTGCACGTCTTTCACATCCTGCAGGTTTTTCGCTTTTGCGGCAGAGGGTTCCGGGCCGAAGTGGTAGTCGCCGTAGTCGTGGTTCCCCAGTGTAGAGAACACACCCAGCGGCGCTTGCACCTTCGTGAAGATGTCTTGGTAATCGCGCATTTCGTTGGCCAGGTAGTTTACCAGGTCTCCGGTAAAGAAGATAACGTCCGGTTTTTCAGCCAGCAGCATATCCACCCCACCCTGTACGGCGGTCTTATTATAAAAACTTCCGGAGTGCACATCGGAAAGCTGGCCGATTTTCATGCCATGGAACGCCTTGGGCAGGTTGGGCAGGTAAAGCTTTTCACGGCGCACACGGTAGTCGTAAGCTCCCGAAATAACCCCCCACCCCAGGGGAGCCAGCGGCGCTGCGGCAACCAATATGCCGGCCTTGGTCAGAAACTGGGACCGGTTGATGCCTTTTTCGGGCTTTTCGGGTAATGGCGCGTCGATATCCGCCGCCGGGGCAACTTGTTCTTTCTTCGGTATAAGAAGCCGTTTCAACCATACGCCACCCCTTCGGATATCGTCTGCAAGTAAGATTAAAATATAGGTGAACTTACTGATGAATGTAAGGAAAAATGCGACCAAGATGATGGAGCGGAACATCAGGGGTATGCTTACATAGATGCTGACCAAAATGCCTGCAGTGAGTAGCAAGCTGTAGCCCCACCAGATTTTCGGGAAAAGCGGTCCAATGGCCCATCTTATCCGTGATGCCCGGAGCGCCTTGTAGATATAAAAATCGATTAAAAGCAGGACTATGGTGTTAAATACAATCATTTGCCGTTTGCCAGTTGTTCCAATGCCGTTATCCAAAGGGGGTGGTCGTTGAGGCTTTCTACCAACTGCACATGTTCCCCTCCCAGCGCCTTGAAGTCTGTCGCATATTCTGTGCCAATCTCATAGATGGTTTCCAAGCAGTCTGCTACGAATGCGGGGCATAGTACGAGCAGGCGCTTCGCACCTTGATCTGCTACGGTTTTCAATACATCGGTTGTATAGGGTTGTACCCAGGGCGTCTTACCCAATCGCGACTGGAAGCACACGGTATACTGGTCGGGTCTGACTCCGATTTTTTCTGCTAATAAACGGGTCGTGGCATAACATTGCGCCACGTAGCAATACCGATTACGCTCGTCGAGCCGTTCGCGGCAACCCGCTGTTTCGCAATGGTGTGTTCCGGAAGGCTCAATGTCGGTCAACTGCCGCACGGGTAAGCCGTGGTAACTGAATAAGAGGTGGTCGTAGGTCTTCGGGTTATGCTTCAGTGCCTTTTCAACAAACACATCGATCATCAGTTCGTTGTTGTAAAAATCGTTGACAATCGAAACGTCGGGAAAGGTATGCCAGCTGCGCATCAGTTCCATCACTTTGTCGATGACCGACCCCGTGCTTGCCGAAGCATATTGCGGAAAGAGTGGGATGATGCGGAGCGACTCCAAGTTCATCGCTTTCAGCTTTGCCAATGCCGACGCGATGGACGGGTTTTGGTAGCGCATGGCCAATTCCACATGGTACTCATCACCCAGTCGCTCCTGGAGCAACCGCTGTTGGAGTAAGCTATAATGTAGCAGGGGCGATCCCGTTTCTTCATCCCAGACCGCTTGGTAAAGCTTGGCGGAGTTGGGCGCCCGGAAAGGCACAATAATCCCCCGCACGAGGAAAAAACGACGCCATGCGGGAATATCGATGACGCGACCGTCCATTAAAAACTCATTGAGATATCGCCGTACATCGGGTACCGATGGGCTGTCCGGTGTGCCCAGGTTGACCAACAAGATTCCTTTTTTTGCCTTGCTCATGGTGTGCAAAGGTAGGTATTTATGGGGGCGGGCCGCCTAATGCAATGAGAATTTGATGCTTAGATGACGCATGACGTCGTTTCCGTCACCGGATGAACCGCCGGATGGGTTCGGTCCAATTGCTTGCCCCATGTTTATTGCGCGCCCGCACACGGAAGTACACCTCGCTGCCCGGTGTAAACCCGTCGGCATAGTCGGTCCATGAGCGCGTGGTGGTGCGCAATTCGCCCCAGATGGGATTGCCCCGGTTGTCAGCCGCGGTGGCGAAACAATAGTCGTAAAACATATCCCGCCCCACCGGTTTGAAACCGAAAGCTACCTCTCCCTGCTTCCGCCCGTCGCGTAAGAAAGGTTGGCCCGGCGTGTCGGGCGAACGGCCCTTTCGCCTACGGTCCAGTACCGGAAATCCCGAGCTGTGCAGGGTGGGCAGGTGGCCGTCGCTCACCACGTTTACGTAAAGCGCCAACTTTTGCATTAGGTCGGACAGTCGGCGTTTGCTTTCCCGTTTGGCCGTGGAATAGAAGATTCCACCGCCTGCAGCAGCATAAACCTTTTGTTGGTAATCTTCAAAAGCGGTTTCAATTTCGGCCAAGGAGGGACGGGGGTCGGTAAACGTCGACGAGTTTTTCATACATTGTAGAATCCGGCCGGCTGCCACCAACAACTTACCGTCCGGATAACGGATAAATCCTGCTTTGGCACGTTGGTATTTCATCGTAAGGGTCTTGTTCTTCTTGGGATTGGTATATGCCTACGGCAAACATAACCAATCGGGCAAAGAATTGCAACAGGGGAGCTCCGTTGGCAGGCAGGGGGCGCCCGGAGGCGGGACAGTTGCCGTGCATGCGGTTAGCAGCATGCGCGGAACGGGAAATACCCGTTGCGAAACGACATTGTCTAACACACAGGCAACTTGCGTATAGGCGCTTCACGGATGGTGCCGCGCGGCCACGGTTTCATGGCGCACCCGGTCGGTAACCTTACGTGTGCTCACGGTATCAGGTGGTGTCGGCAGGTTATCGGCGGGTAAGAACGGGGAACCACGCTGGGTGTCAGCCGTGTTGCGGCACACTGTTATAGACCCACGCTGGCGTTCAGCTGGAAAACTTCGCACCTGTGTGTTACTATGCTTTGCAGCAGTGCGTTGGGGTGTTGGTTCCAACGGTTGGTTCCGCCCCGGCAGCGGAAAGGTCCGCACGGATGTTACGTAACATAACGGTAGGTATATATTGTTTCTTGTAAAGAGAATATTGTTCCAAACCAAAAGGGCATCGTTACACCGTGCAACCATACGGAGCCGTTAAAAAATGGTTTTGATACGGCGAATTGCCAAAACAGACCGATTTCGATCCGTATCGAACCGGTGAATCACGGGATGTTGGTAGCCCGTGGCCATGCCACACCGGCGTATAAGTGTTCCAATCGGCTGCAAACCACTACGCCGACGCTGAATAAGCGTGTAGGAGCCACGGAAAACGGTACGATGGAGGTAAATACCCAAAAGCGATTAACCAAAATGAAAACGCTTTTTACTATTAGTGAAACCTCGTTGGCGCATCGTTGTACTCCTTTGTCGCATTAGCAGATTATCCCGGCACATAACCGTATGGTGTTGCTGGGGAGACAGCTATTGGCGCAGAAAATGCAGCCCATTTGCGCGCGTTGTCGAATGGGTTTTGTGCGTCCTGGCAGTGTTTTGGTGCGATAGGGTAAGGAATCGGCCTGTTGCAACACCGTTGCGAGCAATCTCCGCATCCTTTTGGCGCGACAGTAAACCTTTCCGGCGCGGAACGATACCACGTAGAAGCGATGTTACGTAACATTCGGTCAATAACTTTCGACTCTCGCCTTAACTTGTTCCATCAACCACATGGGCGTGGAGGTGGCCCCGCAGATGCCCACGGTGTCGCCGGACTGGAAGTTTTCGGGATTCAATTCGGAGGGATCCGAAACGAAATAGGTGTTGGGGTTATGTTTCAGGCAGACCTCATACAGCACCCGGCCGTTGGATGATTTTTTGCCCGAAACGAAGACGACCTTGTCGTACTGGCGGGCAAAGTCGCCCAGATCTTCATACCGGTTGGACACCTGCCGGCATATCGTATCGTTGGCCTTCACGTCGTATCCGCGGTTGAGCAGCTCATCTTTGATGGCATAGAACTTATCCACGCTCTTGGTCGTCTGGCTGTATAGCGTAAAACTATCGGGAAGCTCAACGTTGTCCAATTCGGCGATATCTTGGAACACGATGGCATCGCCATGGGTCTGCCCTTGCAGGCCGATGACTTCGGCATGGCCGTGTTTGCCGTAAATGAGCACTTTTTCTTTCTTATCGAACGACGTCTTCACCCGGTTCTGCAGTTTAAGTACCACGGGGCAGGAAGCATCGATGAGCGTGATGTTGTTTTCCAGGGCAATCCGGTAGGTTTCGGGAGCCTCACCGTGGGCGCGGATAAGCACTTTTTCGTTTTTCAGCTCAGGCAGTTGGTCATGCCCAATGATGCGGAGCCCTTTGGCCTTGAGACGGGCCACCTCCTCATCGTTGTGGACAATGTCGCCCAAGCAATACAGGTAACCGTCTTCCTCGAGGATTTCCTCGGCCATGTCGATGGCATAGACCACCCCGAAGCAGAATCCGGAATCCTTGTCGATGGTCGCCTGTAGGTGAAGTCCCATTACTGGACAAAGTTAGCGAATAAATCGCTATAAGACGAAATGCCGGTACAAGCAATTAATCAGGTCGCGGTGGATATCGGGGAAGTCGTCCGTATAGGTGGTACGGCTGCCACTGATGATGACCACGAACCCGAACTTTTCCTGCGGTTGGAAAAATAGGGCACTGTTGAGGCCGTATGCAAGCCCGGTATGTCCTTTCAAGATTTTGCCAGAAATCAGATCATCCTTGGTCCGCAGGGCCAGCGCATACCCCTTTCCGGCGGGAACCGAGGTTTGCATGGCCCGTGCGCTTTCCTCCGATAAGATGCGGGTATCGCCGAGGATACCGTAATTCATGTGCATGGTCATGTATCGGGCCAAGTCGGCCGCCGAGATCTTCATGCCGCCCGTGGGCGAAAAGACGGGGGCGCTGTATCCCATGTGGTAGTTTTTCAATGATGCGGCCGGCGACCGGTAGGCGGCGGGTGATGGCACAAACCGGTTGCTGTCGGAATCGTATGTGTATAGAACGGCAAACCGTGTGCTATCGAGCTCGTCTACGTTGTAGCTTGCATAGAGCCCGAGGGGTTCCAGCACATGCTTACGGACGTACCGGTCAAAACGCTCGCCACTGTGTTTCTCGAGTATGGAACCCGCCAGGTTGAAGTTGAGGTTGCAGTATTGGTAATCCGTGCCGGGCGCATAGTCGTTATAGGCGGTTGCCCAATCGGGGTTCTTCGCGGGGTTACAGGCGTCCAATGTAAAATAACCATTTTTATCGCTGATGCTGGAGGTATGCGATAGGACCATGCGCAACGTGATGACCGAATCGGGATAATGCGGGTTGCGCACCGGGAAACCGATCAGCTCACCCACATCGTCATCGAGCGAGAGCTTCCCCGCGTCGACCAGTTGCATGAGGCTGGTAGCTACGAACGATTTGGAAATGGAAGCGATGCGGAAGACATCGTCATTTTCCAGAGGCTCTTGCGTGGCCAGGTTCCGGAAACCAAAGGAACGGTTGTAGATGATGCTGTCACCCTTCACCACGGCAACGGATACACCCACGGCATCGTATTTGGCCATGATGGCGGCGATTTCGCCGGCAGCTGTCGTGGTCGGTTGGGCGATGGATGTCATGATCGCCATAATTAGGGCGAGGACAACTAATAATGCATTCTTAAAACGGTAACTCTTCATCATATGATCAATAGATAAACGAAGGTACGAATTTCAGCGACTTAACACGGGCTGCAATGCGGGACAGGGTGCACGACAGATTTCCGTTTTTTCACGCAAAGGTCGCTGAGGCTTTTGATGCGCCCCACGGTACCGTACTCCTTTGCCGCATCGAGATAGTTTTCGCAGAGGTCACCAAGTCTATTTCTTTGCGCACTTTGCGCGAAAGCAAAGCGCCTTCGTGAACTTTGCGTGATTTTTTTAGCCTACAAAGGTTCGCGTCGCGAGCAATACGGATTTTTGTCGTGCGCCCTGCGGGACATATTTTGACGTTTCCCGAATTTCGCGTATTATTGCATAAATAATGGTGAGGATAAGCATAAATAATGATGAGAACAACGGTAGATATTCCCGAAGAGCTGATCGCTGAGGCAATGGCGCTTACCAATACGAAAACTAAAAATCAATTGATTAAGGAGGTATTGGAGGCACACATTAAGCGAATTAAGCGGAAGCGTTTAGTGGCGTTGAAAGGCACGCTCGATTTCGACATCGATTTGGATACACTCCGGGGAAGGGAAGATGTCAAGATATAATGTATTGGTTGATAGCTCCGTTTGGATACAGTATTTCAAGTCGGCCGATATCCCCATACTCGATCAATTATTGGAAGAAGACTTTGTTTGCACCAATGATTTGATATTGACGGAATTGCAGCCGGTATTGGTGCATCGGGGTCGGCATGATATCCTTGAAGGGTTGCTCGCATTGGAGAGGATTCCACTTCAAATAGACTGGCACCTTATCCGTGAATACCAATTAATGAACCTCAGAAATGGTGTTAACAAGGTTGGTGTTCCTGATTTGATGATTGTTCAACAGGTTATCGACCAAAAGCTCATGCTGTTCAGTTTTGATAAGCATTTTAAGTTGATGCGTAACTTCCTGCATTTTGATTTGATGTAGCGTTTTAACACTGCGTGCCGTCTTACCTAAAAAAGGACCAAGATGAATCGATTCGCAACATATGGAATGCTGTTGGCCGGCGCAACGGCGACGAGCCTGGCGGCTTGTGAAAAAGCCAACCCGGAAAAGTTGGGTCAGGGCAAAGACTTGATTCTCACGGCCGTGGAACAGGAGAAAGCCGAAAGCGACAACCGGTTTGCCTTTGAGTTTTTCCGTACCGCCACGGGTAGTCTCGGCACCAACGAAAACGCCATGTTATCGCCATTAAGCGTGGGTATGGCCTTGGCGATGACCCATAACGGTGCCATCGGCGAGACCCGCAATGCAATCGAAAAAGCACTGAAATTCGACGGCTTCGATGCAGCAGCCATTAACGCTTATTACCGGAAGCTGGTGGCTGACCTGCCCCAACTCGACCCGCGGACCACGCTGGATATTGCCAACTCCATATGGTATCGTCAGGGCTTCGACGTATTGCCCGGCTTTTTGGAGGTAAACAGGGAGTTCTACAAGGCAGAAGTAAACGTGTTGGACTTTGCTGACCCGGATGCCCCGGATGTAATCAACGACTGGGTCAGCAAGAAAACCAAGAAGAAAATCCCGACGATTATCGAGGGGGGTATTCCTGGCGATATGATGATGTACCTCATCAATGCGGTATATTTCAAAGGGGCATGGGAGCAACGGTTTGATAAGAAGCAGACTGAAAAAGGTACGTTCACGCGTGCCGATGGCACAACATTGCAAACGGACTTCATGCGCGTGAAACACACCTTCAACGTCGCCGCAACCGATGTTGTGGAAGCAATCGAACTGCCTTATGGCGACAAGAGGTTCAGTATGGTGGTATTGAAGCCCCGTGACGGTGTCGACCTGATGCAGCTCTCGGAAAAGCTGGCGGATGGCGACCTTTGGGATAAACTGGCATCGTCTTTCTATTCGCGGGAAACTCAATTAGCCTTACCCAGGTTCAAGTTCAGCTACGAGAATAAGCTGAACGATGAACTGACCGACATGGGGATGGGTATCGCGTTTACCCCGGCCGCTGACTTCTCGGGTATTAGTTCCGCACCCCTTGCCATCAGCGAAGTGAAGCATAAATCGTTTATCGAAGTAAACGAGGAGGGTACGGAAGCGGCGGCGGTGACGTCGGTGGGTATGGTTATGACCTCACTGCCGCAGGCGTATACGTTTGATGTTAACCGCCCGTTCCTGTTTGCCATCCGGGAAATGAACACGGGTTTGATTTTGTTCATCGGGCAGGTAAATGACCCGTCGGTGGAAGCGACGAAAGGATAGGGTATGCTACCGCAGCGTTGTCTTGAGGTATTGCTCGGCGGTCATCACCGGGAGCAGTGATTTTTTGTAATCTTTCAGGTTTGGGGTAATGATCATATCGCAGCGATTAGCCAATGCAATCGTGTATTGAACGGCGTCTTCGATGTCGTTGAATGCGGTAGTCATTGCGGTTCGAATAGCTATAAGCGTCGGGTGGTAAAACAAGTCCACTAACGATAGCATCTGAACGGCAGGATGATAATACGGCTCTCTACGCAACACGGCATCAAGGAGAATATCCGAGCCGATAAATAACGTCATCAGGATTTGTATTTATCTAAAATTGCATCCCGGTAATCCGATTTATGATTGAAATCCGGTGTTGATTTCTTTACCGCTGTCAATTCTTTCGTCCAAGGCGAAATTTCGAGAATCTTCTCTTCCCGGTCAGTAAGGGTACTGAGATAGTTCTCCACAATCTTAGATAAGCTTATATGTTGTCGATTGGCATACGCTTTGGCTTGATCAATGACATGTGTTTTGATATTCAACGTTAGTTTTGTGCTCGGCATAATATAACCCTCCCAATGTTACGTGCAAACGTAAAAAAAAGACACGTGACACACAAGGTTGTGCATTAGCCATGCATCACTCATCCCTCAAACTATCCACCGGATTGGCCACCGCTGCCCGTATCGCCTGCCAGCTTACGGTAAGCAGGGCGATGACCAAGGCCGCCAACCCCGTCAGCGCGAATATCCACCATTCCACCTCAATACGATAGGTATAATCTTCCAACCATTGGTTCATCGCCCACCACGCAATGGGTGAGGCGATGACAATGGCCAAACACACTAACTTTATAAAGCTTTTCGAAAGCAGCGTTACGATACCCGTTATGGAGGCCCCCAATACCTTGCGGATACCGATTTCTTTGGTTTTCCGTTGTGCAGTGAATGCGGCGAGACCGAATAAACCCAAGCATGCGATTACGATGGCAATCGTAGCGAATAGTGCTGTTAACGTCGCTATGCGTAGTTCTTCCTCAAATTTGCGGGCATAAGCACTGTCCACAAACGTGTATTCAAATGTATAGTTGGGGTTGAATGTATTGAATGCGGCCTCCGCGAGGGCAAGATTTTCGGCGGTGGTGTGGTTGGGGTTCAGCCGGATGTGCATATAGCTGAAGTAGCCGGCCGGTCCATAAACGATCAAAGGCTCGATGGCATCATAAGGCGATTGGAGGATAAAATCTTTCACCACGCCCACCACGTGCCACCGCTCTTCATACTCCTTGCCCTTATTGCGTACAAGCTCAACACCCAGCGGATCGACCAACCCCATGCGCTTCACCGCCGTTTCATTGAGCAGTACGGCATTGGAGTCGGTTGGGAATTGATAGGCATCGATATCGCGGCCGGCAACCACTTCGACCTGCATGGTTTCCACGAAATCGGCATCGCTGCTCAACCCTTCAAACACCAGATCGTAGTCTTCCGGCTTGCTATTGGGCCAGCTGAAGCCCCAGCTGTTGGTGGTGTGCCTCGTTATGGGACCAATGGTTTTGGTTACGGCGGTAGCCGCTCCGTTGTCAAGCAATTCCTTTTTGATGAGGGCGTAATTTTTACGGGCGTCACCATTCATGGCCACATAAATCAGGTTGTCCTTATTGTATCCATTGTCGCGGTTTTGAACGTATTGGATTTGCCTGCCGACAATCAGCGTGCAGCAGATCAGGGCAATGGAGAAGGTAAATTGCAGCACCACCAATACCTGGCGGGGCGTAAACGTACTTCGGAAAGGAACCAGCGTACCTTTAAGGGTCTTTACGGGTTGGAAGCCCGACAGGAAGAAGGCCGGGTAGATGCCCGCGACGATTCCGGTGAGCAGAAGAAACAGGGCAAAAAACAACCAAAAGAACGGATGGATGGCCGAAAGCGACAATTCCCGGCCGATAAGTTCGCTGAAAAACGGCATGGCCGGTATCAGTAAAATCAGCGCCAGCACGCCCGCAATCACCGAGAGGAAGATCGATTCCGTCAGGAACTGGCCAATCAGGGTATTTCTCCGGGCACCGACAACCTTCCGCACCCCAACCTCCTTGGCCCGCTTTTCACTCCGGGCCGTACTGAGGTTGGTGAAATTGATGCAGGCCAACAAGAGGATGAACACAGCGATCACGATGAACAGCCGTACGGTGGTTAATCGGCCAGCCACCATTTGCCCGTTTTCGGATTTATTGTAGAGGTGCCATTTGGTGGCAGGGTGCAGGAAGATATGTGCCGTATTGGTAGGATCGGTGTCGTGCGTGGCGACGAACGCCCGGATTTTTTCGTTGAATGCGCGGAGTTCAACCCCAGGTCGAAGCAACACGTAAGCTTGGTGGTTATAGCCTGTCCAAGAACCATAATACACGGTGCCGAGTGTTTTCTCCGCGAATAGCCATGGACAGAAATACTCGATACCACTGAATCGTGAATTTGCCGGTATATCTTCAATCACCGCACTCACCTGGAGGGTAGCTAACGTATCTAACGCAATGGACTGCCCGATAACATCCGTTTTGCCAAAGAGCCGACGTGCCAACGATTCGGTGAGCACGACATTGTTGGGCTCGGCCAGTGGCGTGGATTTATCTCCCGCGATGAAGTTGAAATCAAACAGTTTGAAGAAAGAGGAGTCGGGCGCAATACCTCGGGGCGTAAACTTATGGGCACCCACACGCAGAACATACCGGCTCCGCATGTTGGCGATCCGTACCACCGTTTCCACCTCGGGGTATTCCGCAGCCAGTGTAGGGCCGAGAATGGCGGCTGTGGCGCCCCATGCGTGCCTCTCGCCTTGGAACTCGTCCGACGTGAACACCTCGGAAAGCCGGTCCGTGTTGCTGTAAAATCGGTCGTAGGTCAGCTCACTCTGTATCCACAGGGCAATGGCCGTCGCTGCCATCAAGCCGATGGTCAGTCCAATGATGTTGATGGCCGAGAATCCTTTGTCGCGCTTTAGATTCCGCCAGGCAATCCGAAGGTAATTACTGATCATGGTTGCCATCGTCCATTTTCTGAGCCAAAAACCTAACAAGCTGTTTGCTAGCTGATTGATTTTGTTTTTGGAGTGGGAAGTGTTCGATATCGAACACCGATTGTACACTAGCGGACAGTATTTGGAAAAAGCTGTGGGCTTACCACAATTGCTTTAATCCCACAGACTGGTATTTGCCGATGTTTTTGTCTTTGCTCAATAGCGTTAAATTGTGGCGGATGGCCTGCCAGATAAGCATCCGATCGAACGGGTCGCGGTGCCAATCGGCCTTTAATAGGTGATAGCCTGCGGCCTCGGGTGGTAGAAGTGGAAGAACATCGAGGCCACTTTCTTGCGCGAGAGCGGGAAGCTCTTCGGGAGAGACCCCTGTTAAGTCGAGTTTACCCAACCGATACTTCAATGAAAGCTCCCAAAAGCTAACCGAACTAACGAATACCGTATTGGTAGCATCTTCCAACAAGACGGATACCTTGGCCGATAGCTTTTTGCGATCCAATAATGCCCAAAGAAAGGTATGCGAATCCAAGAGGTAATTCATCCCAACAAGTCTTCTTCGGTCATTTTAAAATCGGTCTTAA
>NZ_JAYKZZ010000023.1:0-336 GCF_035818675.1 Parapedobacter flavus | reverse complement strand
GGGGTGACGGTCAGCGTGGCCGTCAGCACCAGGTTGTCGTAGTTCGTGCCGCCATTGATGGTGGCCGTAGCTGTTTGGCTGCCCGCATCCGTGCGGTTGTTATCCGCGTAGCTTCCCGACGTGCCGGTAGGCAGCGTGCCGCCGAGGGCGAGCGACTGCGCCGTGCCGTCGTAAACGAAGCTGCCGACCGCAAAGGTGATGCCCGTGATCGTGGCCGGGGTGACGGTCAGCGTGGCCATCAGCACCAGGTTGTCGTAGTTCATACCGCCGTTGCTGGTGGCCGTAGCTGTTTGGCTGCCCGCATCCGTGCGGTTGTTATCCGCGTAGCTTACCGAC
>NZ_JAYKZZ010000022.1:0-168035 GCF_035818675.1 Parapedobacter flavus | reverse complement strand
AGCTGCCGTCGGCAAAGGTGATGCCCGTGATCGTGGCCGGGGTGACGGTCAGCGTGGCCGTCAGCACCAGGTTGTCGTAGTTCGTGCCGCCATTGATGGTGGCCGTAGCTGTTTGGCTGCCCGCATCCGTGCGGTTGTTATCCGCGTAGCTTACCGACGTGCCGGTAGGCAGCGTACCGGCAATGGCGAGCGACTGCGCCGTGCCGTCGTAAACGAAGCTGCCGTCCGCAAAGGTGATGCCCGTAATGGTAGCCGGCGTAACGGTCAGTGTGGCTGTCAGTACCAAGTTGTCGTAGTTCGTGCCGCCATTGATGGTGGCCGTGGCCGTCTGGCTACCGGCATCCGTACGGTTGTTATCCGCGTAGCTCACCGACGTACCCGCAGGCAGCGTGCCGCCGAGGGCGAGCGACTGCGCCGTGCCGTCGTAAACGAATGAGCCGTTGGCAAAGGTAACTCCGGTGATCGTGGCGGGTGTAACGGTCAGCGTGGCCGTCAATGTCAAATCTGCATACACGCCGCCACCCGAAATTTGGGCGGTCACGGTTTGGCTACCGGCATCGGTGCGATCATTATTCACATAGCTTACGGAAGTGCCTGTGGGTAGTGTGCCCGTGATGGCGAGCGATTGCGCCGTGCCATCGTAAACAAACGAACCATTGACGAATGTAATACCTGTTATGGGAGGCAAACAGCTGCTGGAAAGCATATCTCCAGCAATCGCCCAACTGTGGTTGTCGATCAGCGACTGCCGTTCGGTGTCAGCACAGTATTCTAAGTCCCTGGCTCCTAAGGCAACGCCCGTTTGGACGCCCTGCGCAGACCACCCGGTGAGCATGGCATCGTAGTGCGCGCGCGAAATTCCGGTATAATCGAGCATGCCCGCCATATCCGCTACCGAGGCAATATCCCAACCGCTAAGGTCTTGGTCGAACACGAGTGCATCCGTGAACATTTGAGCCATATTGGTTACGTTCGACACGTCCCAGCTGCTGACATCGCCATTGAAGGCCACCGCTGCGTAAAACATTGACTCCATATCCGTTACGGCCGACACGTCCCAATGGTTCAGGTCGCTGTTGAACGATAGTGCGTCGGCAAACATCCGCGCCGTCGACGTAACCCCGCTCAGGTCGGGCGCATCGGTCGCTGTTACCTGGAGATCCACTGCGCCGTAAAACGCATCTTCCATAGATGTCCAGGAAATGTCGCCCCATTGTTCCACCGTGCGGATCATATTCCGGTCGCCCGTGTTGTTGAAGTAAATCCGTGGGAAGTCGCCGACAATGGAAACCCGATAAGTGCCGGCCGCCGGCACGGTGAGTGTAACATCGCCCGTTTGGTTCACCACGACGCCATAGACCCGCGGATCGTCCAACGATACCCAATGGACATCATAATCGTAGCCCGTACCGGTGGTAGGGATGGTAAAGATGAAAGGGCCCACGACGCCGGGGTCCCACGTGGTCACGAACGCCCCCGGAGGAGTGCAAGTTGCATTATAAATGTCGCCGGTTATTGTCCAACCACGATCATGGATAAGCGCGTAGCGGTCCCCGGCGCTGCTACAGTAACGGTGACCGGCAGCCCCCAGCGGCACCCCCGTCTGCACGGGCTGTGCTGCCCACCCGATAAGCGTAGCATCGTAATTCGCATCCGAAAGGCCGGAATTGTCGAGCATGTGGTCCATATCGGTTACCGCGGTGATATTCCAACCGCCCAGGTTCTGGTCGAAAGTGGCAGCGCCATCGAACATGCCATTCATCGTGGCCACCTGCGACACGTCCCACGTGTTGATGGCTGCGTTGAACAACGTGGCGCCGGCAAATAGGCTGCTCATATCGGTCACCTGGCTTACATCCCAGCCACCCAGACCGGCACCGGTAAATGCACCTGCACCACTGAACATGATCGCCATATTGGTCACGTTCGACACATCCCAGCTACTTAGGTCACCATTGAAGGCCGCTGCGAGCTGGAACGTGCTTCCCATATCGGTCGCTTGCGATACGTCCCAACCGCTGATGTCGCCATTGAAGGCGGTTGCACCCCGGAAGAGGAAGCTCAGGTCGGTGACATTCCCCACGTCCCAGTCGCCCAGGTCGCTGTTGAGCGATGTCGCGCCGGCAAACATCCATGCCATCGACGACACGCCGGAGAGGTCGGGCACATCGGAGGCATTCACCTGCAGGTTAGACGCCCCGTGGAATGCGTTTTCCATCGAGGTCCACCCGATATTACCCCACTGCTCTACGCTGAGTATTTTAACCTTATCGCCCGTATTGTTGAAATAGATGCGTGGGAAATCGCCGGTGATGGAAACCTTGTAAATGCCCGCCGCGGGGAACGTGATGGTCACGTCACCGGTTTGGCCGGTCAGGGAACCGGTCACCAGGGCATCGGCTACTGATGTCCACTGGATATCGTAGTTATAGCCGCCGCCGGTGGTCGGGATAGTGATTTCATTGGGGCCTGAAGCCCCACCGGTCATGTTGGTATTCCAGGTGGTCACGAATGCGCCCGGAACGGCGCACAGGGCCGAGGCCGCATCACCAATAAAACTCCACCCATGGTTATCGATGAGTGATTGTCGCTCAGCAGTAGCGCAATACTCGAGGTTCGACGCTCCCAGGGTTATGCCCGACTGTACAGCCTGCGTAGACCACCCGGTCAATAACGCATCGTAATTGGCGCTAGAAAGTCCCGATGAATTAAACATGTTCTCCATGTTGGTAACCGCCGTGATGTCCCAGCCACCGAGGTCTCGATCGAAAGCACTTGCCAGGTAAAACATGTTGCCCATATCGGTTACGCTCGAGACGTCCCAACCGCTGATATCGGCATTGAACACCGTGGCGTTATAGAACATGAGCCGCATATCGGTTACACCTGATACATCCCAGCCACTTAAATCACTGTTGAATACTCCGGCAGTCCGAAACATGCTGTTCATCGTGGTCACCTGCGAGACATTCCAACCACTCACGCCGGTGCCCGTAAACGCCGATGCCCCGCCGAACATATCAAGCATGGTGGTCACGCTAGAGACGTCCCAACCACTTAAATCACCGTTGAACGCTGCCGCACCCGAAAACATCCGCTCCATTGTGGTCACGTTGGAGACATCCCAACCCATGAGGTCCCGGTTAAAGGCGACCGCGTTCATGAACATATAGCTCATACGGGTTACGTTGGAGACGTCCCAACCGCCGATGTTGGCGTTGAATGCGGCGGCATCGAGAAACATGGAACCCATGTTCGTTACGCTCGACACGTCCCAACCACTGATATCGGCATTGAACACGGTGGTACCGGCAAATAGGCTGCTCATATCTTGCACAGCACCCACATTCCATCCGCTTAAGCCCGTGCCCGTGAAGGCTGATGCCCCAGCAAACATAATCGACATGTTGGTTACACCGGAAACATCCCAACCACTCAAGTCACCGTCGAAAGCTGCTGCCGACTGGAACATTTGCCCCATATTGAATACATGGGAGACATCCCAACTGCTGATGTTTCCATTGAACGCACTCGCACCAAAAAAAAGCCCACCCATATCCGTCACGTTCGACACGTCCCAGTGGTTCAGGTCGCTATTGAGTGATGTCGCGCCGAAAAACATCGATCTCATCGTCGTTACCGCACTGAGGTCGGGCGCATCGGTGGCCGTTATCTGCAAGTTCACCGCGCCGTTAAACGCATTCCACATGGATGCCCACGCGATGTCGCCCCACTGTTTCACCTCAAGGATTTTCTCCCTATCGCCCCCACCATCGAAAAAGATAGCTGGGAAATCGCCTGTGATGGATACCTCGTAGATACCGTCGGCCGGGAACGTGATGGTAACATCGCCCGTCTGGCCGGTCAGCGAACCTAGTATTGTCGTCGGATCGGCTACCGAGACCCATTGGACATCGTAGTTATAGCCACCGGCGTTGGTAGGGATGGTGATCTGGTTGGTTGCCGAGGTACCGGGATTATTTGTATCCCAAACCGTGATGAATGGTGCCTGTGCCCTTGATGTGCCGATGTTCAATAAAAGAACGGCAAACGCAAAAACTATCGGTAGATACGTGTTTATCTTCATTGCTGCCTAGATAGGTTATATAAATCTGGTGCCCGGGTTCCCTTACTCATGCATTGCGCACGGGGAAACTGAGCTCGACAGCAAAGTTTTATAAAAAGAAAAAATTCCCATTGTAAAAATCCGACAATTTCAACCTATTAGCGGTTGAGGAAGGAGGGGTACACAATGAAGCGATCAGAAGAAAGCGGCAGCCGTAGCATTGGCGTGGGCTAGATACTCGCCCGGTGTTTTGCCCGAAAAACGCTTAAATTCTTTGATAAAGTGGCTTTGATCGTAGTAGCCGCTGGTAAAGGCCAGCTCCTGCCAGGAACAGCTGGGGGCTTGGTCTAAGCGGGCCTTCATGGCGTTGAAGCGGCAAATCCGGTGATAGGTTTTCGGACTCATGCCCATCCGCTGTTTAAAATGGCGCTCCAGACTGCGTTCGGAAAAACAGGTGAATTCCTTGATGTCAGCCATCGAATTCCAACGTAAGGCTTCCATCCCCGTGGCGGCGAGCAGGATGCGGGGATCTTTGGTCAAGGTTTCCCGTTGCCTCAGCTTTTCCAGCAAAAATTGCTCAAGGACCACAATCATCGATCGAGCTTCCCAACAAGCGTAGAGCTTTTCGCACAAGGTGCGAACCTCCGTTTTGGGCCACACGTCATCGATGGGAACGATATCATCAACCATGTGGTGCATGTCGACACCCGTTAATACATAGATGGCCGAAGGCTTCAACTTCACCCCCAGTATATCGATACCCTGCTGGTTACTCATGGACAGCCGATGTGCCATGGGCTGGCCGAAAAAATAGCTATGGGTAGTCATCTCCAATTTGCGATCGACAAATACCATTTCTTCTTTCAGTCCGCCCAGGTTGAATGTCATGCCCTGCATGATCGGCGTGGGTACATCCTGCACCAGGGTATCGGCTAGCTGCGCCACAGAGCGCCAGTAGTAATCAACAAGCCCAGCCAGTTTGGGCGAGGGTAGATATGTATTAAAAAAGGCCATTGGCAAGGCTAAGGTAACCAATTTATTACAAAATCAAAATACCTTAGCAGTAAAAAAGGCCGTTTCAATTATCGCTTGAAACGGCCTTCTTAATTTTAATGGATTGTACGTTACCGAGCAAACTTGAAGCTTTTACCCAGGAAGCGTGCATTGTCGCCCAGCTCTTCTTCGATACGGAGCAACTGGTTGTATTTGGCAATCCGGTCGGAGCGCGATGCCGAGCCCGTCTTTATCTGTCCGCAATTGAGGGCCACGGCCAAATCAGCAATGGTATAATCTTCGGTTTCACCACTCCGATGACTCATCACCGAGGTGTAGCCGTTGGTCTGTGCCAGCGACACGGCGTTGATGGTCTCGGTGAGCGACCCGATTTGGTTTACCTTCACCAGGATGGAGTTGGCGGTATCGGTATCAATGCCTTGTTGCAGGCGCTTGGTGTTCGTTACGAATAGGTCGTCACCCACCAACTGTACGGTGGCACCGATCTTTTCGGTGAGCTGCTTCCAGCCCGCCCAGTCGTCTTCCTGCATACCATCTTCGATGGAAATGATGGGGTATTTGGCTGTTAACTCAGCCAAGTAAGCGGCCTGCTCTTCACTGGTGCGCACCGCGCCTTTATCGCCTTCAAACTTGCTATAATCGTATTTACCGTCTTCGTAGAATTCGGACGAAGCACAATCGAGCGCCAAATAGATATCGCTACCGGCTTGGTATCCCGCCGCTTCGATGGCTTTCAAGATGGTCTCGATGGCGTCTTCCGTACCATTAAACGCAGGCGCAAACCCACCTTCGTCGCCTACGGCCGTGGAAAGTCCCCTGTCGTGCAGGATCTTTTTGAGGTTATGGAACACTTCCGTACCCCAGCGTAGTGCCTCAGAAAACGAAGGTGCGCCGGCGGGCATAATCATGAATTCCTGGAAGGCGATGGGTGCATCGGAGTGCGAACCGCCGTTGACGATGTTCATCATCGGGATGGGCAACGTGTTGGCATTCACCCCGCCAATGTAGCGATAGAGCGGCTGGCGGCTTTCTTGTGCCGCAGCTTTTGCTACAGCCAGCGAAACACCAAGGATGGCATTGGCACCCAGGTTACCTTTATTTTCAGTACCGTCCAAATCAATCATTACCTTATCGATGGCGTTCTGCTCAAACACATCGATACCCTCTAGGGCATTCGCAATCTGGGTGTTTACGTTTTCAACCGCTTTCAGCACGCCTTTGCCGAGGTAGGTGGATTTATCGCCATCCCGCAATTCCACGGCCTCGTGTACACCTGTGGAAGCGCCCGAAGGGACCGCCGCTCGGCCTACAAATCCGTTCTCTGTGGTTACATCCACCTCGATGGTGGGGTTACCGCGCGAATCCAATATCTGCCGCGCATGTACATCGATGATTAAGCTCATATATTTTAGTCTTTAATATTTAGTCTTTATTCCGTATTCAATTCTCAACACATTGCCCTTAGTGTACACATTACACCATCAAGCTTTCTATGGCAAAGATAGCCTTTTCCGGCCCATCTGCCAAACTTCAGCTTGCCAATACCGGCTTACCGCTTTCCATCAGCTGCACGAATTCATCAAATAGGTAGCGCGAGTCGTGCGGGCCGGGGGACGATTCGGGGTGGTACTGTACCGAAAACGCGTTTTTCCCTTTTACACGTATGCCTTCGATGGAGTGGTCGTTGAGATTCACGTGGGTGATTTCCACTTTATCTGACTTTTCAATATCTTCAGCCACGACACCGAACCCGTGATTCTGGCTCGTAATCTCACACCGGTTCTCGATAATGTTTTTCACGGGGTGGTTGATACCACGGTGGCCGTTGAACATTTTGGTGGTGCGTATCCCATTGGCCAGTGCCAGCAATTGGTGGCCCAGGCAGATACCAAACAACGGCTTATCTGAAGCGAGGATGTCTTTCATGGTCTGCACGGCATAATCCATCGCCGCAGGATCACCAGGCCCGTTAGACACGAAGTAGCCGTCTGCCCCCCAAGCTTCCATCTCTGCAAAGGATGTTTTGGCGGGAAATACTTTCGCATAAACCTTGCGCGCGTCGAAGTTACGCAGGATATTGCGCTTGATACCCAAATCGAGCACAGCCAGGCGTAAGGGCGCATCTTCGTTGCCGTAGTAATATGGGGTGTCTGTGGTGACTACCGACGAAAGTTCGAGGCCCGCCATGGAGGGCACGTTATCCAGTTGTTTCTTCAGCTCGGCCACGTCCAATACTTCCGATGAGATGATGGCGTTCATCGCTCCTTTATTACGGATATGGCGTACCAGCGATCGTGTATCAATATCGGAGATACCTACCAAATTGCCGTCTTCGAAATATTTCTGAATGGACGAGTCCGCTTGGTTACGGCTATAATTAATGCTGTAATTCTTGCAGACCAGCCCGGCAATCTGAATCTGCCTGGATTCCGACTCATCATCTGCTATCCCATAGTTGCCGATGTGGGCATTGGTGGTTACCATGATCTGGCCGTAATACGAGGGGTCGGTAAAAATCTCCTGATAGCCCGTGGTACCGGTGTTGAAACAGATTTCACCGGTAGTGGTGCCGATTTTTCCGGCCGCCTTACCGTGGTAGACCGTTCCGTCTTCGAGTAACAAGATGGCTGGTAGCTTACTGTAGTTTGTCATTCGTCGTTATTGTGTTGTGTTGTTCTCGTTAGTTATCTAGCCTTAACGCCATAAAAAAAGCCCGCAACGGGCCAAATGCAATTAGAAATACGACATACATCGGAAAGGTTTCCGGGTTTTGGGGATTTCGTTTGATAGCAGTGTACGCTAAATTTCACGAGGGACAAAGGTAAGGATTTTTATACTTTATAAAAGATATTTTTTTATTTCTACACATTCCGGGGTTTGCTCCCCAAACCATCGTATTTATTTAACTAAGTTTGCCAAACGAACATGCAAAAGCGAAAGATAAATTCATGAAACTGGTTTGGCTCTTTATCATCGGTTTATTTGGCAGCGGGTATGTATGTACCTACTTGCTGTCGCGAGATAGCCGCAGGCCGTTCCTTCCCCCGGCTGGCCGTAAATCGGTCCGACGGTTTGGCATCACCTGTTTCTTTATTGCGCTCGGACTGTGCCTACTCGTGCTGTATGTAAGGCTGAAACGATAAGACGGACAACCCGATTACCACTTATAGGTCACCGCATTGATATTCATCCCGGCCCCAACAGACGCCATGAGAATGACATCTCCCTTTACCAACTGGAAGGACTCCAATTGCCGCTCCACTACCTGATGGAGCAACGTCGGAATGGTGGCTACCGAACTGTTTCCCATCCACGAAATGTTCATAGGCATGATGTTATCCGGGGTTTGATCCATACCATACAGGCCATAAAACCGCTTAATAATAGCTTCGTCCATTTTTTCGTTGGCTTGGTGGAGGAACACCATTTTCAGCGCTGAAATATCCAGACCACTTTGGTCGAAGCAGTCTTTCATGGCCTGCGGAACGTGGTCAAGAACATATTCATACACCTTGCGCCCATTCATTTTAATGAATTGCGATTCATTGCCCGCCTTATCGTTACGGCCGCCAGAAAAAATAAAGCTTGTTTCTGAGGTAGTATCCGACCGCACCGCAACGCTTAAAATCCCGCTATCGTCTTCCCGATTCAGCTGCAGAAGGCAAGCACCTGCACCATCCGAAAATATCATGCTATCGCGGTCTGACGGGTCGAGCACCCTGGAAAGGGTCTCCGATCCGATAACAAGGCTGGTGCTTGCCATCCCGGCACGCAGGGCAAGGTCGGCTTGAATAACCGCCTGCAGCCATCCCGGGCATCCGAAGATAATATCGTAGGGAATGCAACGTGGACTACGAATACCCAGTTTATGCTTCACTCGGGAGGCAAGCGCCGGCACCGCATCCCGAGGTGCTCCGGGATTGCTCATATCGCCATAATTGTGTGCCACAATAATCTGGTCAATGGATTCCGGGTCGATGCGTGAATTAGCGATAGCTGTCCGTGCCGCCATCGACGCCATATCCGACGCCGTAATACCCGGTGATGCATAGCGGCGTTCCGCAATTCCGGTAATGGCTTTGAATTTCTGGATAACGGTTTCCGTTGGTTGACGGATAATCGACTGATCGCGATCGAAAAATATGTTGCTTAGAAAATAATCGTTCGAAATTATTTCCGTGGGTATGTATGCACCGGTAGCGATTATCTTGGATCGGATCATGGGATCGTTATAAATTAAAAAACCATCCGGCGGTCTTCACCGGATGGTCAATACAATATCTGAAAATGGACTTAAATCAATTTTACATTTACTGCGTTAGGGCCCTTTTGACCTTGGGCGACTTCAAATGAAACATCGTCGTTTTCGCGGATATTATCTAGCAATCCTGAAGAGTGAACGAAAACCTCACGTCCACCGTCATTGGGGGTGATGAAACCGAAACCTTTGGTTTCATTGAAAAATTTTACTTTGCCTTCTTGCATGGCACTTTGATATAAATGAATAAAATAATTAATTATGCACGAAGGTAGCAATAAATTAATGACAATCAGCTTTTTTATCTCATCGCGATAAGTCGATAACATGTAATGGGCTTTGAAGAACACCAGAAGAAACCCCATAACGATTACGGATTAAAAACACTATCTTACCAAAAATTAAATAAAAGGCCATGGCTAAAGATAAAGGAGCAAAAAAGGACAACGACAAAAAGACCGCCGTAAAAAACCTAAAAGAAAAAAGAGCAGATAAAAAACTGAAGCAGGCAGAGAAAAAAAGAAAAGATTAATCCATTCTGGATATGGATTTAAAAATAGCGGTGCTTATCGATGCCGACAATGTATCGAGTTCGACCATTGAGAATATTCTGGACGAAGTGAAGCGATATGGTATCCCTTCGATCAAACGGATCTATGCGGATTGGACAAAATCGCACGTATCGGGCTGGAAAGAACCGCTGCTCACACACGCCATCACGCCGATACAACAGTATAGTTACACCAGCGGCAAAAACTCGTCGGACTCTGCACTCATCATTGATGCCATGGATATCTTGCATAGCCAACAGGTGGACGGATTTACTATCGTATCGAGCGACAGCGACTTTACCCGCTTGGCGATTCGGCTACGGGAGTCGGGGAAAATGGTGATCGGCGTGGGAGAAAAAAAGACACCGAAACCATTCATCGCCGCCTGCGACAAGTTCATATACATTGAAATTCTGGGCAAAGAAACTGCTCCCCTACCCCCAGCCAGGGAAAAAACACCTATCGGCGCGGCAAATGCTGCAACAGATTCGACCCCTAAGCAGTCGAGCCGTGACGCAAAAACACATGAGTCAATCGGCACCGAAACAATTGAACTGCTGAAGGCGACAGTTAACGACGTAGCCGATGAAGGTGGATGGGCGCCGCTCGCTGCTATTGGCGGGTTGATCAACAAACGGAAACCTGATTTTGACCCGCGGGTCTATGGGTTTTCAAAACTCACACCGTTATTTAAATCACTGAGAAAATACTTTGAGGTGGAAGAAAAATCAACGGAAAAAACGAAAATCAAGCACGTCTATATCAAAATCAGAGAGCAGCTTAAAACCGCACGGAAAAAGTCCGCTACCCGTGCGGTTTAATTTCACCCAAATGGGCGATTTCCGCTAAGTCGTAAGGAGTTTCCTGATAAACGAAGTAATTCAACCAATTGTTAAACAATAGATTTGCATGGCTGGCCCAGCGGACAACAGGTCCGTTCTTTGGATCGTTTCCGGCGTAATAATACTGCGGCATTTCGACGGCAGCTCCCTTTTCCAAATCCCGGGTGTATTCCTCATGAAGGGTCAACGGTGCATACTCTGAATGTCCAGTCAGGTAAAATTCGCGTCCACCCCGCGATGCGGCAATGGCTATACCGGCTTCTGCTGACTTCGCAAGAATATCAAGTCCAGCCGCAACGGCGATATCATCATTGGCAAGGGTGGTGTGCCTACTGTGTGGAATGTGAAACTCATCGTCGAAACCACGGAACAAAGGGTGCCTCTTATCTAATGCGGTATGTTTGAAAACACCGAACAACTTTTTGTCCAGCGGAACTTTACGCACATCGTAGAAATGGTACAGCGCAGCCTGCGAGGCCCAGCAGATATAAAGCGTGGAGGTGACATGGGTTCTCGCCCACTCGAAAATCATCTTCACCTCGTCCCAATAGGAAACGTCTTCAAACGCCAACAGCTCTACTGGTGCTCCGGTGATGATCATACCATCGTAATAATTGTCCGTCACCTCGTTGAACCCTTTGTAAAATAGCTCCAGATGCTCTGCGGGTGTGTTTTTTGGGGTGTGGGTATCTAAACGAAGAAATTCGATCTCCACCTGCAAGGGATTGTTCGATAGCAACCGGACAAAATCGGTCTCCGTTGAAATTTTCAACGGCATCAGATTGAGGATAATGACCCGCATCGGACGGATATCCTGCGTGTTGGCCCGGAGGTCATCCATCACAAAAATGTTCTCGTTCTTCAGTTGCGCTATCGCTGGGAGATTATCGGGTATCTTTACTGGCATGCTCTTTCCTTGCACCTTAATTACGACACAAAAATAAGGAGAATTTTCGGGACATTGCGAACCGAAGTCAGAGCAGCATGGCTTTTACAATGGACTGCGCGTAGTCGCCCCAATTCTTCAGGCTTGCCTCCAACTGTTCCCGTAGCTCGCGGTAGTTTACTGCTTTCCCCTTGGTGGGTGCTGCCAACTCTTTGGCCGATACTGGCCGATCATCTACCTTGGTGGCGAAATAAGTGACGTGTTCATCTGGTAACGCCACCCCCAGAATCATACCCGGTAAACCGGTAAACGACTCCGGACCGCCCGAAATGGGAATCTGATCGGTGTAGAACGCAACGACATAGATGGAATCGAGCACGAGCGCGTTGGCACGGCGGCACTCATAACCGGCAATTTCGCGCGATTCGTTGGTAAAACGCCACTGGATCTGGCGCAGACTATCCGTAATCAAATAGGTCTCTTCATAGATGCTCTTCTGGCTGATGCCCTGCTGGGCGAGTAGGTCGGCGGCAATGATATTCCCCATATCGATAGACGGGTCGCTGCCAAAGAAGCCCCCCGAGGTGGCCGCCTCGCTGTCTTGCGGCCAGAACCGCGTTTTGGAACCGCCGAACGCCAGGTTGTATTTGAAGGCCTGGAATTGGGGATGAGCACGTTTATACTGTTCAAATGCCTGCTCCATAAAACTGCTCCCGCCCATTCGGTTTTCGATTTTGGCATACATATTTACCCGCTTTTCAAATTCGATGACGCCGCTCTCCACAAACCGGGCGTATTGTGCTTGTAGCGACTGGGCATAAAGCACCAACGCAAACACACAGGCAACTAGCGGAACTGTCTTTATCTTCATGATCTTTAGTTTTGGATGGATGGGCCGCCGCCCATTTTGTTGAAGTCCCATGTCAATGAAAACATCAGGTAACGGGTAATGGTAGTATACCGATTTTGTGTAATATAGGTGCTGCTGGCCGAACGGCTGAAGCCGGTATTTTGGTCAAAGATATCATTCACGCCCACGGAGAATTGGAGGGTTTCGTCTTTTAGGAACTTCTTGCTCACGGAAGCATCGACGGTAAAGCGCTCGAAATCTTCGTTAAACGACTGCGTAGCAGCCGTATAGGTATAGTTCCCTTCCGAACTGATCTGGAATTTCCAAGGCAGGTATATATTGAACGAATACCGGCCGTTCATTCCCCAGCCGTTATTGTTCTGATCGGGCTGCAGCGAAGACTCGCCGTAGTTATAGCTGGGGCCGAAATTGATATTGAAATCGTACTTCTTTTGGATATACTGGCGCAGATTTATCGTTGCCGAATAGTTCGAACTGATCGTTTTATTGAGCTCGCTATTGGCTAGGTTATAGTAAATGTTGCCGTTTGTATTCAGTCCCATACCAACGTTAAGATTCCACTTTTTGATGTTTTTGCTGAAATTGGAATAGAAGTAGTAATTCATTGGGGTTCTATTGTCCAAATTGGCATATTGGAAGGTATTGCGCCCTACCGAATCGGTGTGTGTGTTACTTACTATCGCATTGTTGGTGTTGGAGAAACTACCCGAGAAATACATGTATTGATTGCCCAGCACCTTAAATGAATGGTACGACATATTGAATCGATTGGTATACGATGGCTTGAGGTCGGGATTACCCAATACGATATTCATGGGGTCATCGTTTACCCGCACGGGCTGTATCTGGTTAATGTTAGGCTGTGTATTGCTACCATTGTATGAAACACTGAACGACTTTTGCTGCGAAAACCGGTATTGCCAACGGAGTTGCGGGTTATAGTTGGTAAAACTCCGCTCAAACTGGTTGTTGATATACCGGTCGGTCTGGTCAAATTGCACCCGGCTTACCCGCGTACCGAAGTTGAGCGTGGATTTTCCTTTCTTGAAATTGAAGATGGCGCCCAGTTGGTTGGCCAATTGGTTTAATTTGAAATCATTGCTGTATAGCGAGTCGAGATCCGTATAGTCGCCGGCACCCATCGGATTGAAGGATTGGCGGAGCGAGGTGCCGTTGTTGGCTGTGAGACGGTAGTTCAACACCAACGATAGCGTATTGGTAAACGGCTCAGAGTAGGTGATATTTGAATTAAATACCGAGTTCTTGCTATCATTGATTTTCATCTGGTCTACCAACAGCACACTGTCGACGTCGCCCGCATCGTTATAAAATGAGTTTTCGGAGTACAGGAACCCGTTTGCCTTGCTCTGGTTGATGGTTTCGTTGACCTCCCAAGAGAGGGTACGGCCTTTCTTACGCAGCTTCTTCGTCCAAAGCGCCGATAGATATACATCCTGCCCTTCCGTCTTGTTGTTCGTATTGCGCATCGAAGCATTGAGCATCTGCCCGGCCCCATCGGTACCTTCCGATTCGTTAAGCTCCGTGGTTTCTCCATTTTTTAGTGAGCCATTGAGCGTTAGTTTTAAATTGGATGTCGAATCGAATTGTGTCTCGAAAATGGCCCCGCCACGCTGACGGAATATCCGACGGTCGAATTCTTGGCCAGACTCCGTATGGATGGTCCCGGTAGGCAGGTTATTCTGGCTTATCGTGTTACTGGTTCCTTTTACGCCGAGTTCACCGATTTTGTAATTCCCATTGATCGACTGTTTGCCATCGTTCCACTTGTTGCTATAGAAAACACCCCCATTCAGCACCGAAGGTATGCCACGCCCATCATATCGCCCGCTCCACGACTCAATCTCGTCTTGCCCACCGCTGAAAGAAATCATGATGCCACCATTATCCATCAAGGTCGTCGTTCCCGATGATGCATATTTGTCGGCGTCTTGCCAATTGAGCCCCGTGCGTCCCGTATTGCCGATGGTACCGAACGCTGAAAACCGTTGCTTATTATTAAAGCGGTTGAACATGGCCTGCCCTTGGTACATTTCATTGGTGCCGGCACCCGCATCGACCTTGCCGAAATATCCCTTTTTCTTGTCTTCCTTCAGCTTGATGTTAAGTGTTTTCGAGCGCTCACCATCGTCCACGCCGGTAAACTCGGCTTGATCGCTTCGTTTATCGTACAACTGCACTTTATCTACCATGTCTCCGCGAAGGTTGCGGGTTACCAGTGTAGGGTCATCGCCAAAAAACTCCTCCCCATCTACCAGCACCTTATTTACCGTCTGCCCTTGTGCCGTGATCTTGCCATCCTGGTCTACCTGGATGCCCGGCAGCTGTTTGAGCAGGTCCTCCACTTTCGCATTGGGTTGTATCGTAAAACTGGCGGCGTCGTACTCCGTCGTATCACCCCTGATGGTAATGGCTTGACTTCGGTTCACCAACACCTCTTCCAATAGCTTGGACCGCAGTACCAGTCCCAAATTCCCAAAATCCATCACCTTCGTGGAACTATCCAGCGTGAAGCGCTCTACATAGTCTGCATATTCGGGGAAGGTAGCGAATAACATATATGCTCCCGTATCCAGGTTGGCGAGCCTGAACTTACCAGCCTCATCCGAACGGGTAAACCGGTATAACATCGAATCTTTAGCGTGGACCAATACAATGGAAGACATCGCCAACTTTTGGCCGGAAGCGGTGTCAATGACCGTTCCCGTTACGGAAAAGCCTCCATCTTGGGCGGATACGAAATACCCGCATGCGCAGGCCATAATGAGCGTAACGAGCAATCTCTTCATAGTTGGCTTTATGCTATCAGTTAACTTCCCCCCATCTTTCCATTCGACTTTGATCGTAACAAATATAAAACTAAAAAAATAGTTTTTGTTTCCTTCGCTGTTATTTAATGTTTTTTAGCAAATCTGTTACATCCTTGACCGGAACGCCAATTTGCCGCGAAATGATTACTGGTCTGACGCCATTGAATAGGATATGTTGCATTGCCGACTAACTTTTCTTCATTTCTGACCGGAGAGCTCGCTAACGGAGAGATCACTAATTTGCCTATTCTTGGCAAATTAGCTAAGTTTCACCTAGCACATTGGCTTTTATAAGCAGGTGAGAGATCACTAATTTGCCTATTCTTGGCAAATTAGCTAAGTTTGCGGCAAAGCCTTAGGATATGCACACAATCAAAACATACGTAGAAGCGAATACCCAACGCTTCCTGGACGAATTAATCGAACTGCTTCGCTTCCCATCGGTAAGTGCCGACCCCAAATATAAGGGTGACGTGAAGAAGACAGCCGAATTCGTCGCTCAAAAATTACGCGACGCGGGCGCCGACAATGTGGAAGTATGCCCCACGGCGGGCCACCCCATCGTGTATGGCGAAAAAATCATCGACCCCGCCAGGCCTACGGTACTGGTATACGGACACTATGACGTACAACCGCCCGATCCGCTGGAGCTCTGGGACACCCCGCCGTTTGAGCCTACCATACGCGATGGCAAAATATTTGCCCGAGGTGCGTGCGACGATAAAGGCCAGTTCTACATGCATGTGAAAGCTTTTGAACTGATGCAGTCTACGGGTACCCTGGCCTGCAACGTCAAATTCATGATCGAGGGGGAGGAAGAAGTGGGATCGGACAACCTCGGCGTTTTCATTAAAGCCAACAAGCAACGGCTGGAAGCCGATGTGGTGCTGATTTCCGACACGGCCATGATCAGCCTCGATACGCCTTCGCTGGAAACCGGGTTACGTGGACTGTCATACCTCGAAGTGGAGGTAACCGGCCCGAACCGCGACCTGCACTCCGGCGTGTACGGTGGCGCAGTGGCCAACCCCATCACCATCCTGGCCAAGATGATTGCATCCCTCCACGACGAAAACAACCACATCACCATTCCCGGTTTCTACGACGCTGTCGCCGAATTGGATGCGGCCGAACGGAAAGCGCTGAACGAAGCGCCATTTGACGAATCGGAATATAAAGCAGATTTGGGCATCAAAGCCGTCTGGGGCGAGAAAGGATATACCACCACCGAGCGTACCGGCATCCGCCCTACGCTGGAACTCAATGGCATCTGGGGCGGCTATATCGGCGAAGGCGCGAAGACCGTATTGCCATCAAAAGCGTACGCCAAAATCTCCATGCGCCTGGTGCCCAACCAAGATACAGACACCATCACCAAGCTCTTTGCCAGCCATTTCGAAAACATCGCACCGGATTATGTATCCGTGAAAGTAACCCCTCACCACGGTGGGCAACCGGCGGTAACGCCAACCGATAGCACGGCATACCGTGCGGCAGAGAAAGCCATTGAAGAAGCTTTTGGCAAGAAACCAGTCCCTACACGGGGTGGCGGCAGCATTCCCATTGTTTCCCTGTTCGAAGATGAACTCGGACTGAAAACGGTATTGATGGGCTTTGGGCTGGATAGCGACAACCTCCATTCGCCCAACGAAAAGTACGACATCGCAAACTACCTCAAAGGGATTGAGACCATCCCGCTTTTCCATAAGTATTTTGCGGAGTTGAGTTAACGACACGAAAAAAAATCGCACACGTGAACGGGATCCTACATTTGCTGAGAAAAACACACAGATGCCTCTATTTGGCATCTGTTTTATTTTTCTTTGCATGCTGCTACCCCCTGTTGTATGTGCTGGCCAAAAACCCCGAGCGGCACTACCGCCGTATTGCCCGGTGCCGCCGCATTATTGGCTGGCTGAGTTCCACATGCGTAGGGATACGCTATCGGTTCAGCTATGAAAAGGCCATCGACTGGTCTGCTCCCTGCATCATCTGCGCCAACCACACGTCCAACCTAGATATTACAGCGATGGTACTCCTCGGCCCAGCTAATTTCTCGTTCATCGGGAAAATCGAACTCCTTGATAATCCGGTTACAGGCATGTTTTTCCGGACGATAGACATTCCGCTGAACCGCAAAAGTAATAGATCGGCTTTTACAGCATTCAAACAAGCCAACCGCCACCTGCGCAACGGACGAAGCATGGTCATTTTCCCGGAAGGGCTTATCGGCGAGGAGTTCCCCCCGCGCCTGTACGATTTCAAAAACGGCCCCTTCAAACTAGCCATCGAAACGAAGGTACCTATCGTGCCGGTAGTGATCCATAACGCATGGAAAATCTTCTGGGACGATGCCAGACAATTCGGCAGCCGCCCGGGCATCGTGCAGGCTGATGTGCTCGAACCGATAAACACAGCCCACCTCCAATTGGAACAGGCCGACCAACTACGCGATGAGGTGCATGCCCTTATAAAAAAACACTGGAACAGGACCGGCGGACTGTAACTTTTCCTATATTAGCACGTCTTACCACAAAAAAGAACGTTATATGTCGCAACAGTCGCTCATTGAAATAACGGATATCGGACGTAAGTATGTCATCGGTTCGGAAGTGATCCATGCACTGAAATCAGTAACTCTTCAAATCAACAAAGGAGAGTTCGTTGCGCTCATGGGTCCTTCGGGCTCAGGCAAATCAACACTGATGAACATCCTCGGCTGCCTGGACACCCCTACGCGCGGAGAATACATCCTCAACGGCATCAACGTGAGCGAAATGACCGACGATGAGCTTGCCGATGTACGCAACAAGGAAATCGGATTTGTATTCCAGACGTTCAACCTGTTGCCCCGCTCCACGTCGCTCGATAATGTAGCCCTGCCGCTTATCTATGCAGGTTACAACAAGAAAACACGGAGCGAGATGGCACAAAGTGCGTTGGAGAGTGTGGGACTGGGCAACCGCGTGGACCATAAACCCAACGAACTCTCGGGCGGCCAACGCCAACGGGTGGCTGTGGCACGGGCGTTGATTAACAACCCTTCTATCATACTGGCCGATGAACCGACGGGTAACCTGGACACCAAGACCTCGGTGGAAATCATGGAGCTACTAGAAGAAATACACGATAAAGGCAATACAATTATCCTCGTCACCCACGAAGAGGATATTGCTCAGCATGCGCATCGTATCGTACGCATGCGCGATGGACTCATCGAAGACGACTACCCCAACGAAAATATCCGGAACGTATCGCCCCGGCTCGCGTCAATGCGCGAAAAAGGCTCGGATTTCGAGAACATTTAGGCATCACGGCTTCCCCGCTGCTTCATGCTTTCGATGACGGAAAACAGAGCCAGCCACTGGCCAAAAGCCATATTTTTGTAAAAATGACATCCAACCAAAACATTAAGACACTATAATACAGCCCTTTAAATCAATGTTATAAATTATTGGCAAAAAATTTAAAAATCATACTATAAATATTATATTTTTGCGCAAAATTGAAAAGCTTAAATTGAAAGGTTATGTACTGGACATTAGAGTTAGCCTCACATTTGGAAGACGCACCTTGGCCTGCCACGAAAGACGAGCTGATCGACTATGGCATACGCTCGGGCGCCCCGGTGGAAGTGATTGAGAACCTGCAAGCCCTGGAGGATGACGGTGAGCCTTATGAAAATATAGAAGAGATTTGGCCGGATTATCCTACCAAGGATGATTTCTTCTTCAACGAAGACGAATACTAAAAATAGCTGCCCCGCACCTCATCGTACGGGGCAGTTTTGTTCATACATCCAATAAAACACGTTTCCACGCCTTGTATCTTTCAAAACAAAAACCCATATTTGCCTCACAACGAAATGAACGTAGCAAAAGGATATATTACTTGGTGGTGGCATAGCATGTAACGCTGTGGCAACCTCCTATTTGTAAGTAATAGTTACTGAACTGTATAGCGGCTTGCCCATCATCGGCAGGCCTTTTTTTATGGATATTAGACGATATGAAGAAAATACTAGCGCACCTCTTCGAATTCAAAACCTTCACCCGGCGTGAAGCGTATGAAATATTGACCAACATCGCGTCGGGAAAATATAACAACTCCCAGATTGCAGCATTCATGACGGCCTACGGCATGCGGAGCATCCGTGTGGAAGAGCTGGAAGGTTTCCGCGATGCCATGTACGACCTCTGTCTGCAGTTAAACTTCCCCGGTTATAAGCTCATCGACCTTTGTGGCACGGGAGGCGATGGCAAGAACACATTCAACATTTCCACCCTGGCCTCCTTCGTGGTGGCAGGTGCAGGCTATCACGTAGCTAAACATGGCAATTATGGGGTGTCATCGGGTTGCGGATCCTCAAACGTGATGGAATACCTGGGCTATAAATTCACTAATGATAAGGATACGATCAGCCGCCAATTGGAAGAGACCAATATCTGCTTCCTCCACGCCCCGCTTTTCCACCCGGCCATGCGGACGGTAGCGCCAATTCGCCGCGAATTGGGCGTGAAGACTTTTTTTAACATGATTGGGCCGCTGGTTAACCCAACCAACCCCGAATACCAATCCGTAGGGGTCTTTAGTTTGGAATTGGCCCGCCTTTATGGCTATCTTTATCAACAAACCGACAAACAATATACCATCCTCCATGCACTAGATGGATACGACGAAGTTTCCTTAACAGGCGATTTTAAGACCATCAGCAATAAAGGGGAACACATCCAAGACATCGAAGAGTTGGGTTTTACGCCGATACTGGCCGAATGCATTCATGGTGGAGAAACCGTGGAAGAGGCCGCTAAGATATTCGCAACGGTACTCGGTAGTGAAGGCACAACGGAACAACACAATGTGGTATTGGCTAACGCCGCCATCGCTATCCAGACCATCCACCCGGGAAAAAGCTTTGCCGACTGCTATTACGAGGCAGAAGTGTCCCTGATGAGCAAAAAAGCGCTAGCGAGTTTTAAGAAATTAATAGCATAGAGCAAGTAAAACATGAACCCGAAAATAAAAATATGTGGTTTAAAGCATCTCGGCAACATCCAGGACGTGATGGCTTTACGGCCCGACTACGTAGGTTTTATCTGCTACCCCGGCTCCAAGCGCTTTATAGGCGAATTGGATGAAACATGGGTAGCCGGGCTGCAAGGTGCAAAAAAAACGGGTGTCTTTGTAAATGCGGCCATCCATGAGGTAAAAAAAAACATCCGGCGATTCGGGTTCCAGGCAGTGCAGTTGCATGGAGCCGAAACCCCAGCATACTGCGCGGAATTAATGGATGGTGGCGTGGAGATCATCAAGGCTTTCGGCATCAGTGAACAGTTTAACTGGACAATATTAGAAGGGTATCAAACGGCTGTGGATTATTACCTTTTTGACACCAAAAGCAGTCAGCACGGCGGCACAGGCAAGCGCTTCAACTGGACATTACTGGACGACTACACGGGAGACAAACCCTTTTTCCTGAGCGGCGGCATCAGTGCCGAAAACATGGCAGATGCACTACAGCTTGGCGACAGCCGTCTCTACGCCCTCGACTTGAACTCACGGTTCGAAACCGCTCCGGGCGTCAAAGACATTGCATTATTGAGAAACACGTTACAGACCATCAACGATGAGTAAATACCAAGCAAACGATAACGGCTATTATGGCGATTTCGGTGGGGCGTATGTTCCCGAAATGCTATACCCCAACGTGGAGGAACTGCGACAGCAATACCTCACCATCACCCAAAGCGACGACTTCCAGCAGGAATTCGACCAGCTACTACGCGACTACGTGGGCCGCCCGTCGCCACTGTACCTCGCGGAGCGGCTTTCGGACCGATACGGGGCCAACATCTTCCTGAAGCGGGAAGACCTCAACCACACCGGCGCCCATAAGATAAACAATACCATCGGCCAGATACTGCTCGCCGCGCGACTGGGCAAAAAGCGCATCATCGCCGAAACCGGCGCCGGTCAGCATGGGGTGGCCACTGCCACCGTATGCGCACTCAAAGGCCTTCAATGCGTGGTCTATATGGGCGCTATCGATATCGAGCGGCAAGCCCCCAACGTAGCTCGCATGAAAATGATGGGTGCCGAGGTCGTGCCTGCAACATCGGGTAGCAAGACCCTCAAAGATGCCACTAATGAGGCCCTCCGCGACTGGATAAACAACCCTGTAGACACCCATTACATCATCGGCTCGGTGGTAGGGCCCCACCCCTACCCGGATATGGTAGCCCGCTTCCAATCAATCATCTCTGCCGAAACGCGGAAGCAATTGCTGGAGAAAACCGGTCGCGAGACACCAGATTATGCTATCGCCTGCGTAGGCGGCGGCAGTAATGCCGCAGGCATGTTTTATCATTTTCTCGACGAACCGCAGGTGAAACTAATAGCGGTGGAAGCAGCCGGGAAAGGAGTCGAGTCGGGCGAGTCGGCCGCAACGACCGTACTCGGTCGCGAAGGCGTGCTGCATGGGAGCAGATCTATTCTGATGCAGACCGACGATGGGCAAGTGGTAGAACCGTACTCCATCTCGGCGGGCCTGGATTACCCGGGCATTGGTCCGCAGCATGCTTGGCTGTACAAAACGGGCCGGGCGACCTACGCCAGTGCCACCGACGACGAGGCTATGCAAGCCGGCTTGTTGCTCACCCGACTGGAAGGCATCATTCCGGCCATTGAAAGTGCCCATGCGTTGGCCCAACTAGAGAAAATGGCGCTCGCCGCTAACGACAACGTCGTGGTGTGCCTATCAGGTCGAGGCGATAAGGATTTGGACAATTACATGAAGTACTTTGGATTTTAGACAATGAACCGTATCAAAAAATTATTTACCAACAAAGGCGACAAACGTATACTATCCATTTATTTTACGGCAGGTTACCCCACACTCGACAGCACGCTGGACATCGCAGCGGCATTGGAAACTGCTGGGGCAGATTTCCTCGAAATCGGCTTCCCTTACTCGGATCCTGTGGCCGATGGCCCGGTCATCCAGCACAGCTCAGCGGTCGCGTTGCAGAACGGCATGACGCTAGATATACTGTTCAACCAGTTACAAGATTTACGCAAACGGGTGAACATCCCCGTATTACTTATGGGGTATGTAAACCCGGTGCTGCAATATGGTATGGAAAACTTCTGCAAAGCATGCGCAGAAGTTGGTGTGGATGGTGTAATCGTACCCGATCTACCGATGTATGAATACGAGGCACATTACCAATCGGTATTTGATGCCCACGGATTGAGCAACATTTTTCTGGTGACACCACAGACGTCAGAAGAACGCATTAGGAAAATCGACAGCCTCTCTACCGGCTTTATTTATCTGCTGTCTTCATCGGCTACCACCGGAAAAAACCTCGCAGTTTCGGAAAGTACGGAAAGCTATTTTTCCCGTATCCGGGCTATGGAGCTTGAAAACCCGACGGTTATCGGGTTTGGCATATCCGACCGAAGTACGTTTGTACATGCTACGGACCATGCCGACGGTGCTATCGTAGGGAGCGCATTTGTAAAATTACTGAGCGACCCGGCATACCGCACGGAAATAACACCGTTTATCCAGCGTCTCAGTCCATCCGCTCTTTGATGATATCGCCATCGGCAGCGAAAACAACATCCAAGTCGCCATACCTGCTGTCTAACTCAACAGCATAGGTAATAGTGCCACTGGTATCGATTTTCTTCACATCGCCTACGCGGTAGCCATCAAATTCAGTCTTGATTTGTTGCTTCACCGCGTCGGGCAATGAATACGACGCCAATTCTTCTTCGTGGCGTAGCACTTTCCCCTCCGGGCTAATGATCGCCTGATGGTCGCGGCTGAATAAGCCGTTATCAAACTCCACCTCATAATTCCCATTACGTTCCTTTTCCCATTCCACTTGCCGCGCCTTTGGGAATTGTTGTTGGAAAGCATTCAACACCACGGCGGGTACACCACGCTTCTGCACCCCCTGCGCAACGACAGGTAGATAAGCTATGGATAAAATAGCTAGGCCAAACAATAATTTTTTCATAATATTACCTTTTTGTTTTTCCTACAAAAAACGCGCACAAAACAGGAAAAACTTTGGAAATTAGGAATCGTTGTAACATCTTACCGAATTTGACATCAAATAGACAAACACATATGACTACAACATTATCCATAGCTACTTGGTGGCAAGCCCTTGGTGGCATTGAGAAATTCTTTTGGGCAATCGCTTTACTCTTTTCCTTCATGTTTATCATCCAAACGATCTTCGCATTCATCGGCGGCGGCGACAGCGATGATGGCGCGTTTGGAGATGCTGAGGAATACATTGATGGTGATGGAGGTATCGACTTCCAATTCTTTACCATCAAAAACTTCATCACGTTCTTCACCGTTTTCGGCTGGGTAGGACTGGGCTGCCTGAAAAGCAATCTACCCCTCGGGCAGGTCATCCTGTGGGCTACCTTATCGGGGGTCGCTATCGTACTGATCATGTTTTACCTTTTCTCGAGGATGGCAAAACTTCGTTCAAGCGGCACATTGCAGATACAAAATGCCATCCATAAACAAGCGGAAACATACCTACGGATACCGGCGGGGCGCAGTGGTTATGGCAAGGTACATATCCGCGTACAAGGGTCACTTCGTGAACTCCGGGCGCTCACCGACGATGAAGATGACATCCCAACCGGGAAACCGGTAACCGTGATTGGCATCGTCAACGAAAGCATCCTATTGGTGACGGGAAAAGCGACAATTAACCATTAACAATTAACCATTAACACACAATCCGTATGGAATTTTACTTAATCGCCATTGCCGTTGGCATCGTTATTATCTTCGTATTTATCGTTTCGCTGTTTAAGCGATACAAGCGCTGCCCATCAGACCGGATTTTGGTGGTCTACGGAAAAGTAGGGAAAAACGCCGCCGACCTCACCCGCGCCGCCAGATGCATACATGGTGGCGCCGCCTTTATCTGGCCAGTTATCCAAGACTACGCCTTTCTTGACCTTACCCCCATTTCGATAGAGGTGAACCTCACCAGCGCTCTTAGTAAACAAAATATCCGTGTGGATGTACCGTCACGGTATACTGTGGGTATCTCCACCGAACCAGCGGTAATGATGAACGCCGCAGAGCGCCTGCTTGGGCTGCAACGCCCCGAAGTCCATGAATTGGCCAAAGACATCATCCTCGGACAAATGCGCTTGGTAGTCGCCATGATGGATATTGAGGAAATAAATAATAACCGCGACAAGTTCCTGCACAATATCGCTACTAATGTAGAGGCAGAACTCAATAAGATTGGGCTGAAGATGATCAACGTGAACGTCACGGACATCAAAGACGAAAGCGGCTATATCGACGCGTTGGGTAAAGAAGCTGCCGCGAAAGCCATCAACGACGCCAAAATCCGAGTGGCCGAGCAGGAACGATTCGGCGACGTCGGAAAAACGGAAGCCGAAAAGGAGCGCGACATCAAGGTGGCGGAGATGCAACGTGACCGTGATACCGAGGTGGCTATCGCCGAAAAAGACAAAGAGGTGAGCATCGCCGGTGCCGTAAGGGACGAAAACATCGGTAAGGCCGAGGCCGAGCGGGATACTCGGGTAAAAATAGCCGATGCTAATGCTATCGCCGTGCAGGGGGAAAACCTTTCCAAAATACAAATCGCAGACTCCGAGGCCCAACGCCGGGAGCGGGAAGCGGAAGCATTGAAAAAGGCCGTTGCTGCCGAAAAAGTGCAACAGGCCCAGGCATTGGAAGAAGCGTATAAAGCCGAGCAACGCGCGGAGGATGCACGTGCAGAGCGCGACCGTGCCGCCCAAAATGCCACCATTGTGGTGGCCGCAGAAATCCAAAAACAAAAGGCCATCATCGAGGCGCAAGCTGAAGCTGAACAGTTGCGTGAGAAAGCGCGGGGCGAAGCCGATGCCATCTTCGCCAAGCTGGAGGCCGAAGCCCGGGGTGTGTACGAAATGCTCACCAAACAAGCCGAAGGGCTTAATGAGATCGTCAAATCGGCCGGAAACAATCCGAAAGATGCCGTGCTGTTGCTAATTACGGATAAGCTCCCAGAGCTTGTTAAATTGCAGACCGAAGCGATCAAAAACATCAAGATTGATAAAGTAACCGTCTGGGATGGTGGCAATGGGAACAACGAAGATGGCAAAACATCAACCGCCAACTTCGTATCGGGATTGTATAAATCCGTACCGCCGCTGAAAGATATCTTCGACATGGCCGGGATGGAACTGCCCAATTACCTTGGCGAGGCCAAAGGCCAGCAGAAAACAAGCGGTGTACCGCCCGCGAAAAAACGGATGGACGGCGGTCCTGACGATAACATACAGGATGCTGAAGAAGTGAAGTGACCCACAAAACCCCGCAAGCACCTTGAAACCTGCGGGGTTTTTACTTACCTTTGCAACGATCATGGTAAAAGTGTTCACCATATGGCTCATGCTCGTGTATGCGTTCTCAGCAACGGGAGCAAGCGTACACCTCCATTACTGCTGCGGGAAATTACAGCATTTGACCATGGAGAACGAGCATACGACCGACCATGACGATTGTACGCTTTGCCTGAACCACCACAAAAAGAAGAACCATACAACAGATTGCAACGACAGCCAGCATTGTGCTGCCGATGTACAATCACACAACCACTGCCAAGACATACAGGTAGACGCGCAGAAAACCACGGGCGACCACCTACCTAGCAGCGACAAAAACCTACTGAAAATCCAGTCGCTGGAGTTACTGGTCTTTTCATTAGTCCGTATTGCGAATTTCCCGCTGGAAAATACCACAGCCGTGGAAATGGCCAATTCACCACCGCGTGTCGAATCCACCCCCCTCTTCATCCGACTCTGTACCTATCGTATCTGATTCAAATCTGTTTCATCCATGGCCAATGAACTGAGCCAGACACTCTGTTCACCAGGCCGTCGTGCCACGCTGCACGATATTTTAAAAGATGTTTAAGATTAAAATCAAATATGACAATGACTCATTTTATTAAAACGAATATCATCTTAGGTATGTTGTTGGTCGCTACTGTTTGGTCGGCTACAGCGCAAGATAGTACATCCTCCTTTGCAGTCGCAGGCGTTTGCGGCATGTGCAAAGCTCGGATTGAAAAAGCTGTTGAGGGCAGCGGATTAACAAACGCCAATTGGGATACAAACACGCGGCTACTCACCCTCACCTATACCGGTGCATTCGATCTGGAAGCTGCCAAGCAACGCATCCTGGCCGTAGGCCATGATGTGGAGAATCGTGCTGCGGCACAAGATGCCTATGGGAAGCTGCCGGCTTGCTGCCGGTACCACGACGAGAAAAACGTACATAAAACGGGTGGTCAGGACGAGCACGGAGACCATACCGTAACCGGCGTAATTATGCAGGAAAATAACCGTGGCGAACTCAGCCCGATTGTGCACGCCAACGTGCATTGGCTGGAAGACGCATGGGTGAATGCGCGTTCTGACGAGTCGGGGGTATTCCGGATTGCGCATGCGGCACACCGTAAGCAGCTGGTAATCTCCTATGCCGGCCTCCAGCCCGATACGGTAGCGGTGACCGACCCCCACGAAGTGGTGGTGGTGACGGCCAAAGACAACGTCTTGGCAGAGGTGACCGTATCAGCACGGCGTCGCTCGAACTACATATCGGCGCTAAGCCCCACGCGGCTTGAAGTGTTGACAGGGCAAGAGCTTTTCAAGGCCGCCTGCTGCGACCTGAGCGAAAGTTTTGAAACCAATGCCTCCGTCGATGTGGTGAGCAGCGATGCAGTAACCGGCAGCAAACAGATCCAAATGCTGGGCCTCAGCGGCAACTACACCCAGCTTACCGTGGAGAACCTCCCCGGACCGCGGGGCCTAGCCATCCCACTCGGCCTGAACAGCATCTCAGGCGCATGGATCGAATCCATCCAGATTGGAAAAGGTATCGGCTCTGTGGTAAACGGATTCGAAAACATCGCCGGACAAATCAATGTGGAACTGAAAAAACCCGGCACATCTGAGAAACTATTTTTCAACGCCTATGGCAACAACATGGGCCGCACCGACGTGAACCTCAATCTCGCACACCATTTCAATGAACGATGGGCGGGAAGCATCCTGCTGCATGATAATTTCATGTATAACAAACACATGAATTTCAGCAATAGTGGCTTCCGGGATGCGCCTGTGGGCAATCTCTTCTCGGGGGTGAGCCGCTGGAAATACGAAGATGGCAAGGGCCTTATCCTGCAATTCGGCGTCAAATTCCTCAGCGATGACCGCACGGGGGGAGAAATCGACTTTAATCCGGCCACCGATAAGCTCACACAGAATAAGTACGGACTTGCTTTCGACATCGAGCGCTATGAGGCATTTGCCAAAATCGGATATGTCTTCCCCCACCATACCCAACGCAGTATCGGGTTACAACTGTCGGGCTCATCGTTTAACCAACAATCTTATTTCGGCTTGCGCACCTACGATGCCAAGCAACAGAACGCTTATGCCAACCTGATTTACCAAGATGTGATCGGCACGGTTGTGCATAAGTACCGCACAGGACTGAGCATGCAATACGACCGTTACGATGAACGGTACCTGGCCGAACCATTCGGACGTACGGAGATGGTACCGGGCGCCTTCTTCGAATACACCTATAGCCCGTCAGACAAACTCGACGTAGTAGCTGGTATCCGGGGCGATTACAACAACTTGTACGGCTGGTTTGCCACACCAAGGGTACACCTGCGCTACCAGCCCGTAGCGGGAACCACCTTCCGGTTAAGCGGTGGTCGCGGACAACGGACCGCTAATATCTTCGCTGAGAATACAGCGGCCCTGGCTAGCGCCCGAATCGTCCGCATTGTGGCCGCTAACACAGCGGAAAATGCCTATGGCCTTAAACCGGAGGTTGCTTGGAACACCGGCATCAGCTTCGATCAGTCGTTCCGCATGTTCCAAAGGGAAGCATCTTTCAGTACCGAGTTTTTCCGGAATGACTTCACCAACCAAGTGGTGGTCGACTACGAAAACCCACGGGAGCTGACTTTCTATAATCTCGATGGACGGTCGTATTCGAACAGCCTGCAAACGGAGTTCCGATTCATGCCCTTCCCCCACTTTGAAACCCGGTTGGCTTACCGCTTCTTCGACGTGAAGGCAACCTACGGCGACGAATTGCTGCAAAAACCGCTCGTGGCGCGCCACCGGGGTTTTGCAAATCTAGCTTACAATACCCATGGCGGCGGATGGCATTTCGATTACACGTTAAATGTGACCGGGCAAAAGCGGCTGCCATCCACGGCAGCCAATCCGGTCGATTATCGGATGTCCGACTACTCAAAAGCATATGTGACGATGAACGCCCAAATAAGCAAAACAATTGGTAAAACACGGCCTTTCGACCTTTATATCGGGGGTGAGAACCTGACCAACTTCTTCCAGCAAAACCCGGTGCTGGCGGCCGACCAGCCTTTCAGTGAGTTTTTTGACACCTCGTTGCTGTGGGGCCCACTCACCGGCAGGATGTTTTATGCTGGGGTAAGGTTTAGTATCCACTAACAACCTTACGCCATTTGGCGAGACCATCAGGTCGGCAGGGCTTCTGGGAACGATGTTTTGAGCACGTGGTAGAGCTGCTGTGTTGGCAGTCCTACCACGTTCGTATAAGAGCCTACAATTTTTTCGACGGCTACCGTACCGATCCACTCTTGGATGCCATAGCTACCCGCCTTGTCATAAGGCCGATACCCGTCGATGTAGTGATCGATTTCCCATCCAGATAATCGCCCGAAGTGCACCTCGGTAATCTCATGGAAGGTGTGAATAACGCGGTTGTGGAGCAACGATACCGCCGTTATTACCTCATGCTTCCGGTCCGATAGACGTTTTAGCGTACCAATAGCCGCTACCCGGTCCCTCGGCTTACCGAGGATTTGACGATCAACCGTCACTACGGTATCTGCAGCAATAACGAGCTCATCAGTGATTTCTTCTTTAAAAACCGTCGCTTTCTTTTCGGCAATATAGCGTACGGCATCAACCGGATCCAACTGCCCAGGAAACGATTCGTCTACAGACCGCACCACCACTTCGAATGATATGCCCATGAGCGATAACAATTCACGGCGGCGGGGCGATTGTGAAGCGAGGATGATTTTCATATTAACTTTCAATTTTAGCGCGTGCGACCACGTGAACCAACGGAAGCCAAACTTAATACAAAATCGGCAAGCCCAAACGGTTTGGATAAAAAAACTTGCTGTCGACAAAGTCAGACAGCGTGTTGGGTTTGCTGGCCGTCGGCCGTAGCGGGAACGCGTGATTACTCGTAAAATCAGTGTTGCACAAACACTAAGCAGGCGAATCACGATTTTTGGCACAACATTTGAACAGACTACTATAAATGCTCAAAAAATAGTATTCGAGCATATTAAGTGGCCGTTCTTTTGACAATTCGCAAACAAAACGAAGGCTGGAAATAAAAAAAAGTAGTTATCTTTGCATAAAGATTTAGACCCGGGTAACACCGGGAAATTAGGTTGTCTTTTCATAATTTAGGTTTATAATTGGTTAGTAAACAAGCCCCGGTGCCCATCATCGGGGTTTTGTTTTTCTGGGTGCCGCCAAAAAAACCGCTTGTTTAACTATACAAGCGGTTCCTCATCAAGTTCTTCCGTTAATTTAGCTCTTTTTTCCGTTATCCTTTCCTTGGTTATCGCCTGGTTTGGCAATAGATCCACGCATATCGGTATCGGCTTGGATGTTCTGCATCCGGTAGTAGTCCATCACCCCGAGATTGCCGCTACGGAATGCCTCGGCCATCGCGAGCGGCACCTGTGCTTCCGCTTCGATTACCTTCGCTCGGGCCTCCTGTGCCTTCGAGCGCATTTCCTGTTCGGATGCCACGGCCATAGCCCGGCGCTCTTCCGCACGTGCGTTAGCCACTTTCAAGTCAGCCTCCGCTTGGTCTGTCTGCAATTTTGCACCGATGTTTTCGCCAATATCGATATCGGCGATGTCAATGGAGAGGATTTCGAAGGCCGTGCCGCTGTCGAGCCCTTTTGCCAACACGGTTTTGGATATACGATCGGGATTCTCCAGCACCTCCTTATGGTTTGCGGCCGACCCGATGGTTGTCACGATTCCCTCTCCCACCCGGGCAAGGATGGTCTCTTCACCGGCACCGCCTACCAATTGGTTGATATTGGCGCGCACCGTTACGCGCGCCTTGGCAATAAGCTGGATCCCATCTTTGGCCACGGCCGCAACCGGCGGGGTATTGATCACCCTTGGGTTTACCGATAGTTGCACGGCGTCAAACACATCACGGCCGGCCAAATCAATCGCCGTGGCTAATTTGAAGTCCAGCGGAATGTTGGCCTTATCTGCAGAAATCAATGCTTTAATCACATTGTTGGCATTACCGCCGGCCAAAAAATGGGTTTCGATTTCGTTTGAGGTGATATCCAATCCAGCTTTGGTTGAAGTAATCATGGCGTTGGTAACCAATGCTGGCGGCACCTTACGCAACCGCATCAACAACAGATTGAGCAGGTTGATGCGAACGCCCGACAGCTGGGCAGTAAACCACAGGTTTACAGGAAGGAGGTATAGCAGCACGAAAAAAGCTACAATAGCTCCGACGATAATCAAAATAGGGGTGAAACTTGGATCCATAAGGTTCAATACGTTTTATAATGCATTTAATGTTTCTAAAGATAGAACTTTTTTGCCGCTATCTCAAAAAAAATGACCTTTTCAGCTCGGCCACCGCTTTTTCGCCAGCCGCCCGCGTTCAACACTTGGAGAAACGGAAGCAAAACGCTATTTTTAGCACCGATAGAATCGATTCTACAGCAACTATGGATATCATACCCGTTACCGGAGCACAATTAACCCGATCGTTTGTAACCATGGCCCCCGCGATTTACAGCCATGACCCGAACTACATCCGGCCGTTCGACAGCGACGTGCAGCAGGTATTCGACCCGAAAACCAACCCGCGGTACCGTACCGGCAATTGTGTCCGTTGGCTGCTGCGCGACCATACAGGCCGCTTTATCGGCCGCATCGCCGCATTCTACAGCAATAACACCTTCGAACGCGACGAATTTCCGGTGGGCGGCTGCGGCTTCTTCGAATGTATCGATAACCAGGAGGCCGCCAATATGCTTTTCGACACGGCAAAAGCATGGCTCCAAGAAAAGGGGATACAGGCCATGGATGGACCGATTAATTTCGGCGACCGCGAGCGCTGGTGGGGCCTTCTAGTTGAAGGCTTCCACCCGCCGTGCTATTGCTGTAATTACAACCCGCCATATTATCAACAACTTTTTGAGCGGTACGGTTTCCAAACGTACTTCAAACAGTTTACTTATAGGCGTAAAATTGCGACCGAACTATCAAAGAGGGTGAGCGAGAAGGCGATGGACACCCTGCAAGATTCGGGCTACACGTTCAGCCATATAGACGGCCGGAAACTCGATAAAGCTGCCGACGATTTCTGCACGGTATACAACGAGGCGTGGGCAAGGCACGAAGGTGTAAGTCCGATGAGCATCGAAAATGCCCGTAAACTCATGCAAAGCATGAAACCCATCGTTGACCCGAAAATCATATGGTTTGCCTACTATCATGGTAAGCCGGTTGCTTTCTGGGTAAATATCCCAGACGTGAACCAACTCATCGTGAAATACATGAATGGGAAACTCACCTTATGGGGAAAGCTCCTTTTTGTCTGGAACCGGTGGCAGAAGCGTTGCGACACGATGTTTGGCATTGTATTCGGCGTCGTACCCGACCACCAGCGGAAAGGCGTAGAGGCTGCACTCATTATAGCGGGAACGAAAGTCGTACGAGACCCAACGCAAGTAGGGTACAAAGACATCCAAATGAACTGGATTGGCGATTTCAATCCGAAAATGATGAACGTAGCGCGGTATATCGGCGGCACCATTTATAAAACGCATCATACATACCGTTACTTATTTGACCCTACCCAACCGTTCGAAAGGCACCCCATACTTTAGACCAGCCATGTTAAACTGTGTTGCACATATCGTTCGTGTCTTGACTTTTCGTACTTTTGCAGCAAATTAGGAAACGAGTTGATTATGAACCCGACATGACTAATTCGCCAATTGGCAAAATTAGTCATCTAAGGCTCCATCTGCAACTGAAAGTAAATAAGAACAGATGAAAAGACTAACGTTCAGCGGGCATATCTATTTAGGTTTCTCTCTCTTGATTGCTATCCTAATCGTTAGCTTGTTTTACCTCATCTTATTATTCAAACAAATAGACATCGGCCACTCCACGCTTACGAGCATTAAGACTACCTATATCGTCACGGCCATACTGGTCTTTGCGCTCATCATATGGCTGCTGGTTTACATCACGAAATCGTTTGAACACAACAAGAAGATTGCCTACCGTATCCGTCAGTCCAATCGCGATCTGAGCAGGCTATCGAAAGAAAAAGAAATTGATAATTGGATACTCAGCGGTTTAGCTGCGCTTGACAACCAGACACGTGGCGGGCGCAGTGAAAAAGAAATTGCGACAAATGCCATCCGGACGACCTGCCAGCATGTACAAGCGAAAGTCGGCACGATCTACCTCAAAAGTGCATCGCACGAAGACGTATATATCCACGCAGGGTCATATGCTGTTGAGACAGAAGACATGCCCTCCAAGATTATGGGTGGGCAAGGTATGGCGGGCGAAAGTATCACATGTCAAAAACAGCTTGTCTTATCGGATATACCGGAAAATTACCTTACTGTTACCTCATCATTGGGCCGTACCACGCCAAAAAACATCGTTGTCCAACCCCTCATTTACGAAGAAGAGGTTCTCGGGGTTATGGAAATCGGCTTTTTCCGCGAAATAGACCAAGAAACCCTTCAATTCCTACAACGGGCTGGGATTTCCTTGGCGGTAGCCAGCAAAGTGGCGCAGACACACGCTGCGCTCGTCCACCTTTATGAAGAAACCCAGCAACAAGCGGAAGAGCTGGAAGCACAGCAAGAAGAACTGCGGGTACAACAGGAGGAGCTCAAAAACGCCAACCTCGAGCTCGAAGAAAAAGCCCGCTTATTGGAAGAGCGCAACATCTCCCTCGACCTGGCACGCCAATCCATTGCCCTGAAGGTGGGCGAACTGGAACAATCGGGCAAATATAAATCGGAATTCATGGCTAATATGAGCCACGAACTACGCACCCCCCTCAACAGCATCCTCATCCTTGCCAAGCTATTGGAAGAAAACAAAACCGGAAACCTCCTAGCGGAACAGGTGAAATATGCTTCGGTCATTCACCATGCAGGCTCCGATTTACTCGATCTTATCGATAACATCCTCGACTTATCAAAGATTGAATCGGGCAATATCGAACTGTTGTTGGAAAACATTACCCTGTCGTCCATTGCCGAAGACATGCTCGACCTGTTCGGCAGCGTTGCAGACAGCAGGGGTCTCGACTTCCGCATCACGGTAAACGAAGGACTTCCGGTGGGTATCATGACAGACGAACAACGGTTAAGGCAGATACTTAAAAATCTTCTCTCCAATGCGTTCAAATTCACGAAAGAAAAAGGCCGTGTGGAACTACAGTTCATGCGGGCAAGTGAATCACCCGATTGGAGACCCGGCTTATTGAAGGATGTAACGTCAGACCAGGCCATCGCCATCGCGGTGACCGATACGGGTGTCGGCATCGCGCCAGAAAAGCAACAACTGATTTTTGAAGCGTTCAAACAAGCGGATGGCTCCACGAGCCGCCAGTTCGGAGGCACGGGGTTAGGGCTATCCATTTGCCTGGAACTCGCCACCTTACTCAAAGGCAGTATACACGTAACCAGCGCAATAGCCAAAGGCAGCGCCTTTACCTTGTTCCTCCCACTGCACAACAATCCTGAAACGGCAGCCTGTATTCCTGAGGCAAATACAGCATCGCTATCGGTTCCATCTGAGGACCGGAAAGAACAGCACACACCAGCACCAGAAAAGGTGCTCGATGCAGGCGGCCCCAAACGGCTGTTGATTGTAGAAGACGACCGGAACTTTGCAGACATCCTAGAAAGCTACGCCCAGGAGCAGGGATTCGATACACTCGTCGCCCGCCGCGGAGACGCCGGTCTACAAATGGCCCTAGACGCCATACCACATGCCATTATCCTCGACATCATGCTCCCCGTCATGGATGGCTGGACGGTGCTCAAAAAATTGAAAAGCAACCCTACTACCCAGGATATTCCCGTCCACCTGATGTCGGCACACCGACCGGAAAAACACCCGATTGGTACTGAAGCCGTTGGTTTCCTGGTAAAACCGGCCAGCAAGAAATCGCTCGATGAAGTATTCACTCATTTGCATAAGACCATCGCTTCGCCACTCAAGAAAGTGCTGGTTGTAGAAGACCACGAAATTCAAAGCGACAACCTTAAATCGTTCCTGGAAGATGGTGGCGTGGATGTAAAGCAGGCATTTACAGGAGCTGAGGCGCTGGCATACCTGAAGGAGGGCGAGCGTTATGACGGCATCGTGCTGGATATCGATCTACCAGACATATCGGGGATTGACCTACTCGACGAGATCAAACAGACCCAGCCATATGCCGACATACCAGTCATCATCAACACGGCCATGGAGCTCACCACCGAAATGGCCCGACGCATTTTGCAACACGCGAAAACCATGGTATTGAAGTCGGAAAAGTCCAACAGCCGTATCCTCGATGAGGTGAAGTTGTTCATAAACCGACTAAATCGCGATAAGCTGTCTCCAATCCGCGTATATTCCACCGGGCCGGAATCGAAAACGATCCACATGCACGATATCCTGACGGGAAAGCACATCCTGCTCGTTGACGATGATATGCGGAATATTTTTGCACTAAGCACCGTGTTCGCTCCTTACGAGCTCACCATCGATACGGCCAACAATGGCAGGGAGGCGCTGGATATATTAAAAGACAGTCCGGGTATCGATCTGGTTTTAATGGATATCATGATGCCGGAAATGGACGGTTACGAAGCCATCATGAAAATCCGGGCTAACAAACAGTTTGCTGCGCTGCCGGTAATCGCCGTTACGGCCAAGGCGATGCAAGGTGATCGGCAACGCGTTCTCGATGTTGGCGCAAGCGATTACATTGCTAAGCCAGTGGATGTAAACAAATTGTTGTCTTTGTTGCGGGTTTGGTTAAGTTAAATGGCAAACAAATGGCGGTATCATTCGGAAACGTGGAAGAGCTGATAACCTTGATAAATAATGTCCATGGCCTGGATTTGGGGGGTTATTCAAGGGCATCGTTAAAGCGGCGTATATCGCGCATCCTGGCGATTTACCAGATTGATTTCATGGCCCTAAAGGACCACTTGGTAAACGCACCGGGCTTTTTCAATACGTTTCTTATTGAGGTAACGGTTACTGTAACAGCAATGTTCCGAGACCCCGCATTCTATAAGGCCCTGCGCGAGGAGATCACCCCCTACCTTGCCACCTTTCCGCACATCAAGGTTTGGAGTGCGGGGTGCGCTACCGGCGAAGAGGTTTACTCCCTCGCCATCCTGCTCGCCAAAAGAGGGTTATACAACCGTACTTTCATCTATGGAACCGATATCAACGCGGAGGTTATCGAACGTGCAAAGCAGGGCATCATTGATCTGAAAAAGATGAAAATCTATTCCGACAATTACCTACAAACAGCGTCGGACGACTCGCTATCTGAATATTATACAGCCAAATACGATGCCGCCGTTTTCCATCATGAGTTGCGCAAAAACATCTTATTTTCCACACACAACCTCGTATCCGATGGTGTTTTCAACGAATTCCACTTGATTACCTGCCGCAACGTGCTTATTTATTTCAATACCGACCTGCAGCGCCAGGTTGTGGGCCTCTGCTACGCGAGCCTCGCACTATTTGGCTTCCTTTGCTTGGGAGCGAAAGAAACGCTCCCGCCCAACGGCATAAAAGACAAATTCAGAATCATTAGTAAAACACACAACATCTATCAAAAAATTGCTTAAGCTAAGTAACCATGGCACTAACAGTCGAATCATTTTTAGTCATTAGTTTATGGAGAAATTGAAGTTAGTCATCGTAGACGACAAAGAAGAAAACGTACTGAGCCTTAAGGCGCTGCTAGCGGATATCGACAATTTGGACATCTGGGGAAGCACCTCGCCCAACGAAGCACTTCGGTATTGCTGGAACAACGACATCGCTATTGCTATGGTAGACGTACAGATGCCCGAAATCAATGGTTTTGAGTTTGTCTCACTACTCCAGAGTAATCCAAAAACCTGGCAAATCATGGTGATTATGGTTACGGCCATTTCCAAGGAAGATAAGTTCTTGCTCAAAGGACTGCATAGTGGGGCCGTAGACTACCTCTATAAACCCCTTAATGCAGACATCACGGTAGCGAAGGTAAAATCATTCATGCAACAGGTGTACATCCAGCGAGAACTGAAACGCAAAAACGAAGAACTCGAGCGCTCGCACATCGAGCTGGTCAAGGCCAAAAAGGAAGCCGACCAGGCCCGTAGCTCCAAGGAGAACTTCCTCGCCAATATGAGTCATGAAATACGTACACCCATAAACGGCATTACCGGCATTACGGCGATGTTACGCAACTCACCGCTTAACGAACAGCAGTCGGAGTGGTTGGATTACCTCGAAAACGCGTCGCAACAACTATTGCTCATCATCAACGACATCCTGGACCTATCGAAAATCGATTCGGGGAAAATGCGGCTCGATTATTCGCGGACATCGTTACCCAGCATCATCGAGGAACTCAACAGCCTGTTCAGCTACAAGGCCGAACAGAAAGGCATCGTTTTCCATGCCATTACAGATAGCAAACTACCTAAACAGGTACTGGCCGATTCGCTGCGGCTCACGCAGATATTAAGTAACCTGATCTCAAATGGCATCAAATTCACCGAGCAAGGCAGTGTTACACTGGAAACGAAACTGCTTAACCGCGCGCAGCAACGGCTCCATATCCAGTTTTCGGTAAAAGATACGGGTATTGGTATCAACAGCAATGCCATCGATAAGATTTTCCAATCGTTCGAGCAAGGCGAAGAAGGGATTACCAAACGTTTCGGTGGCACCGGCCTGGGGCTGGCAATCGTAAAACGGTTGGTGATTCTGCACAAAGGCCAGATACATGCATATAGTGAATTGGGTAAAGGCAGCGAATTTGTATTCCAATGCTGGTTCGATGAGGCCGATTCAGAAACGGCATCAAAATCGGACAAAAAGCAATACACGGATATGCCGGCCCTCAACAACGTGAATGTACTTCTTGCCGAAGACAATGAACTGAACAGCTTCATGGTTACGCACATGTTGAAAACATGGGGTATCGCAGTTGATACGGTTAAAAACGGAAGAGAGGCCCTGGATAAGGTCGAAAGCTCCCCTTACAGCCTCATCCTCATGGATGCCCACATGCCCGTAATGAGTGGGTTTGAAGCCATCAAGGCCATCAGAAGCGACGAGCGGGAATACATCCGGCAGATTCCCATCATTTCCATTTCAGCGTCTGTATTGCAGCGCGAACAACAGGCTGCCTATGCAGCAGGGGCCGATGCGGTAGTGGGCAAGCCGTTTGATCCCGTATCACTTTACCAGCTCATTAAAACACTCACCGAGGCGAAACGTAAAACCGACACGTAATGCTAAATTTACAATTTAGTGATAAATACACTTTTGTTACGTTCCAAATTCAACTACCTTTGGGCCGCAAACAAATCAGTTCGCTGTATGTTTGCATAGATAACGTACTATCTGAACATTAGATTTATACACAAAATGAAACAGTTTTTTTTAATCCCCGTAATGGCGGGTGCAGTTCTAGCCGCTGCTTGCGGTGGCAACCAAACAAATGAAGAATCGACCGAAACCACGGAAACCACCACCGAGCAGCAAGCGCCGGCAGCAGACATCCCGGGCTTGGCAGATGTGGCCGTAAGTAACGAAATCGCGCTGGAAGGCAACGATATGATGCAGTACAACGAAACACTTTTCCGGGTTAAAGCCGGCGAATCTGTAAAGCTGACCTTCAAAAATGTTGGTGAAATGCCTAAAGAATCGATGGGGCATAATGTAGTGGTATTGCAACCGGGAGTTGACCTACCTGCTTTCGGTGGTGAAGCCATTAAGGCCGTTGATTCCGAATACATTCCTGCAACCTTCGCTTCCTCTATCGTCGCGCACACCAAATTACTGGGACCGGGCGAAACAGATGTGATTGAATTTACGCTGGACGAGAAAGGTGTTTATCCGTTCGTCTGCAGTTTCCCTGGCCACTACGGGGTGATGAATGGAAAAATCGTAGCTGAATAATCGGTTACAGAACATAGGATATCATGAAAGAAGACAGTCAACCGGCTGTCTTTTTTTGTTCCTTTTTCTGCGCATGCGCAATTATTATGTACCTTTGGTCATCGAATTGATTAACTTCATCACATGCAGTACGACGTCATTATCATCGGCAGTGGACCCGGTGGATACGTTGCCGCCATCCGTTGCGCGCAACTTGGTTTGAAAACAGCCATTATCGAAAAATACAGCACGTTTGGAGGCACCTGCCTAAACGTAGGGTGCATCCCATCGAAAGCACTATTAGACTCCTCCGAACATTACCATAATGCTGCCCATCACTTCGGGGGGCATGGCATCAATGTCAGCAACCTGGCGTTGGACGTAAAGCAGATGATGGCCAGGAAAGACGACGTTATTGCCCAAAATGTAGCGGGCATCGCCTTCCTATTTAAAAAGAACAAAATTGACAGCTTTGTAGGTGTGGGTTCCTTTGTCGATAAAAACACGGTGAAGATCACCGGCGAGAAAGGAAAGACCGAACAGCTGACGGGAAAGCATATCATTATCGCGTCGGGCTCCAAGCCCACCGCCCTCCCCTTTCTACCCATCGACAAAAAGCGGATCATCACATCCACGGAAGCTTTGGCTTTGAAAGAGGTCCCTACCCACCTGATCGTCATCGGCGGTGGCGTTATCGGGCTCGAGCTGGGTTCGGTATACGCGCGGCTGGGCGCCAAGGTGTCGGTAGTCGAATATGAAAAGAGCATCATCCCAACCATGGACGGCGGACTGGGCAAGGAGCTGCAACGCGTACTGAAGAAGTCGCTCGGCATGGAATTCCACCTGGGCCATAAAGTAACCGGTGCCACAACGAAAGGGAAAAAAGTTACCGTCAGCGCAGAAAACCCAAAAGGCGAATCCGTTTCTTGGGAAGGCGATTATTGCATCGTGGCCGTGGGCCGTACTGCGTATACCGAAGGCCTCGGGTTGGAAAACATCGGCATTACCCTGGAAGAACGGGGGAAAAAAATACCGGTTAACGAGCACCTTGAAACCCCCGTAGCCGGGGTGTATGCCATCGGCGACGTGGTGAAGGGGGCCATGCTGGCCCACAAAGCCGAAGACGAAGGGGTCTATGTGGCCGAACGGATTGCTGGCCAGAAACCCCATATCGATTACAACCTCATTCCGGGTGTGGTGTATACCTGGCCCGAAGTGGCCAGTGTGGGCAAAACCGAGGAGCAGCTGAAAGCAGATGGCCGCCAATACAAAACCGGTTCTTTCCCCTTCAAGGCTAGCGGCCGCGCCAAGGCAAGTGGCGACACCGATGGTTTCGTAAAAGTGCTCGCCGATGCCAGCACCGATGAAGTATTGGGTGTACATATCATCGGGCCCAGGGCCGCAGACATGATTGCCGAAGCCACCGTAGCGATGGAATATCGGGCCTCGGCCGAAGATATCGCACGCATCTGTCATGCCCACCCGACCTATACGGAGGCACTCCGCGAAGCGTCGCTCGCCGCAACGGATAATCGCGCCATACACATGTAAATACTTTATGAATTTCCATACCCGAAAATGGGTTAAACCCGAAGACCTGAACCCGAACGGGTCGCTGTTCGGTGGTACGCTGCTCCGATGGATAGACGAAGAGGCCGTCATATATGCCATTGTTCAGCTGGGCAATCCGTATGTGGTCACCAAATTCATTTCTGAAATCAATTTCGTGAGTTCGGCCCGCCAGGGCGACATCATCGAGCTGGGTATCACCGCCACGGAGTTTGGCCGTACATCCATCACGCTCACCTGCGAGGTACGCAATAAAATCACCCGGAAAAGCATCCTGACGATCGACAAACTGGTGTTCGTCAACCTGGATGAAGATGGTAACCCCACCCCGCACGGCAAAACGGAGATTACCTACGCATACGCCGGGAATAAGCCCTAACGGCTAACCCTCATGGCGTAGTCGCTTCTCTACGACAAAGGGAGCAAAGGGGATCAGCGAAGCGATGAAATACACAGCCACGCGCTTGAATTTCCACTTGTAGGTGGTCCAACAGAGGACTAGCAGACCGGCATAGGCAACGAAAAGCACACCGTGCGCCCATCCCACATAAGTGACTGCCAAAGGCATACCTGCAAAATACTTCAGTGGCATCGCGACAAAAAACAGGATAATGGTAGAAATGCCTTCGATGATGGCCACGTTTCGGAAATACACAAGTGTCTTTTTAGTTGTATGCATTCTCTGGTATTTTTTGAGGCGCAAGATAGCCAATTATTCGACCCGGCCTGTGGCGTTGCCGCCCTTTGACTGAAATGTGACGATACATCCGGGAATCTGGGGCTTAGCGCCTCAGTAAACTAGCGGAATTTAAAAACTATTGCTCATCCAGAGTCCCCGTGCAGTATCGGACTTTGATTTGTCATGCAATCTCATCCGGTCTCCATAGGCCTTATACGCAGTCCCTGTTCGTCAGGCCGGAACTTTGCCGCCAGCTTCCTTCAGATTATCTTCGATGAGCCCTTCGGGGTTCCACCTCACGGTGGACACCGTTGCCTTGGGCTAACACTTGCTACTGCCAGCGTGTTCGGGACTTGCACCCTAGCGTTATCGCCCATGCCAGGCGCACATGAAAAAGCCCGGCGCAAAGGCGGGACTCAGTACACATATGGTAATTACATGTTAAACCAGCTATTCATAGACCCTTGCCGCCAATAAAATTTCAGACAACATCCTCCATGAAAGTTCCTCTTGTACACTATCTAATGAATAACCTGTTACACCCTTGATAAAACTTGCCAAGTCATTATTTCCCCATTCTTCTGGAGTTTCTTCAAGATTTCTTTTAAATAATTTCAGAAACTCAACGAACTCGACTTTTTGGGCTTGCTCAAATATATTCATTTTCAAAACGATTTATTGGCGTATTTCAATTGACGCTCCTTGATTTGTTGTTGTAAATTTAAATTGCTCACTTGGAGGAATTGCATCTAACTTTTGATAGTTAACAGGGATACCTGCATCTTGAAAGGCTTTCAATCGTCTATTATCCAGTGTATAAATCAACCCATCTTTTTCAACTATCCGTATTGGCCCCACCGCATCGGGCGAAACAGCTCCACTCTTTAGCTTCGGGGTCAAATCGGCCGCACTCTTTTTATTCTTAAAGTTACCGCGCATGTTATCCTGACTAAACCGAACCTTTTCGGGGTCGATTTTGCCCTTTATTGGCAGGTTACGGAATTTAATCGCACTTACACGAGGCCCCTTCCCGCCCCAGTACTGCCCCATCATGCTGAACATGGCATCCCTGTGGGCACTCCCTATCTGGCTTTAAATATACGAGTTGAACCCTTCCGTTTCATACAGGTTCAGGGAGTGTTCCATATCGGCCACCTGCCCTACCGTCCACCGAGGTGGCAAGGAAGATAGCGGCAAACTCGACGTGTCGCTCGACTACCTCTCCGGAAAGACCGACGACCAGCTGGACGCAAGGACGTTCGACCGTGTCCTTGAGGTGCAGAAATTCCCCGAGGACATCCGCGAAAAGCTCTTCTACTTTATCGACATGTCAATCCGGGACAGCAGGGCCAAACAGGCTTATGCACAGTAACAAAAAAAGCCCGGCTCGTTTGGACGGCCGGGCTTGGATTAGACGCCCAAAATCGGTAATGATTTCTTTTATCCCCTTATACCTAATTTATTGGTCAGGGCACCATCAATATCAAAATTCTTTATGGTTGACGTACCGTTTGACTTCGTAAAATTACCTCCAAACTCTATTACGTCATCCCCAACCTTTGTTGAATAAAAAATTAAATCACCTTCCTGTGCCGTCTTTGTAAACACTCTCCCGGAAGATTTGCCGAACGTTTTTATCGTTTGGTTAGTTTATAGCGCTTCATTCGTTTTCCAAAGCTGTCAATGCTTCTTCAAAAGGGACAGCAATGTGGCGATTTGCTTTATATTCAGCAAGACGATCGCGCACAATACGCTTGTGCCATTCCGGCATTGCCTCCGCTGTTTCTTCAAGACCCTCATACTTTTCTTTGAGTTTTTCCCATTCCCTAACGGGTATAAAAACTCCAGTCGTCTTGCCCTTACTATCAGAGATATATTGAACTGACATAATCTTACCTCCTTTGAACGGTAAAGATACAGAAACATTGATGCGAAACCAAACCTAGTTTTGAGGTCCGCTCCTCATTGAGTTTCACGTACTTCAGATACTGCGCCCGCTCGTCGGTGTCCAGCCGGAACTCCAGCGCACCGATGAAGATAACTTCGGAAAGTTCGAAGTCCCTATGCTTGGCGCCTTTGGATTCACGCAAGATAGCAGAAGAAAGTAGCGGGTTAGCCGGGGGAAGAAACCGACTTCGCGCTGTGCCTCGTCTAAGACGATGGACCGCTGCTTGGAAAAACGGAACCTGCGAAGCAAGCTTGAGTGCCGTTGAAAACAAACAGGCAACGAAAAACCACGAAGTGCTCACCGAAGGTAATCTGTCGTGCACCCGTACACCCCCGCTGCGGATTTTCTTAAAAAAATACGTAAGTTTGTAGCCACCGTACATGTTCGGAACAGCAACAGAAACGTGAATCAATCTCAAGAAAGCAACTAAGATATATGAACTACGACATCATTGTAATCGGAAGTGGACCGGGTGGTTATGTAGCTGCCATCAGGGCTTCCCAACTTGGATTTAAAACCGCTATTGTAGAACGGGAATCACTTGGGGGCATCTGCCTCAACTGGGGCTGTATCCCTACAAAAGCGCTACTCAAAAGTGCCCAGGTATTTGAGTACCTCAACCATGCCGCAGATTATGGCATCAAGGTTAATGGTGGCGAAGCTGATTTTGGCGCCATCGTGAAGCGTAGCCGCGGTGTAGCCGACGGCATGAGCAAGGGGATCCAGTTTCTGATGAAGAAAAACAAGATCGACGTGATCATGGGTGCCGCCAAAATCAAAAAAAGCGGCCAGGTCGAAGTCAAAGGTTCGGGCGGTGATACCAAGACCTACACCGCTAAGCACACGATACTGGCCACCGGGGCGCGGTCGCGCGAGCTACCCAACCTCAAGCAGGATGGCAAGCGCATCATCGGATACCGGCAGGCTATGAGCCTCGAAAAGCAGCCCGAGTCCCTCATCGTTGTCGGCTCCGGTGCCATCGGCGTTGAGTTCGCTTACTTTTACAGCGCCATCGGCACGAAAGTTACCGTGGTGGAATACCTCGACCGCGTAGTGCCGGTAGAAGACGAAGAGGTATCCAAGCAATTGGAACGTAGCCTCAAAAAAGCAGGCATCAATATCCTCACCAGTGCCGAAGTGCAGTCGGTCGACACGTCGGGCAAGTTATGCAAAGTACAGGTAAAAACAGCTAAGGGCACCGAAACCATCGAGGCGGAGACCGTCCTATCTGCAGTTGGCATTACCCCCAATATCGAAAACCTCGGCTTGGAAGAAACGGGGGTTAAAACCGACAAGGGTCGCGTGGTGGTAGACGACTTCTACAAGACCAACGTAGCCGGCGTTTATGCTATCGGCGATATCGTTAAAGGCCAAGCCCTTGCACACGTCGCATCGGCCGAAGGCATTATCTGCGTGGAAAAAATTAAAGGGCAGGATGTATCGCCCATCGATTACAACAATATTCCCGGCTGTACGTATTGCACCCCCGAAATAGCCTCGGTGGGTTATACCGAAAAGGCGGCCAAAGATGCTGGTTACGAAGTAAAAGTGGGTAAGTTCCCCTTCTCCGCCTCAGGAAAGGCAAGTGCGGCCGGAGCGAAAGACGGATTTGTAAAGGTCATTTTCGATGCCAAATATGGCGAGTTCCTCGGCGCGCACATGATCGGAGCCAACGTAACGGAGATGATTGCTGAGGTAGTGGTAGCACGTAAGCTCGAAACTACCGGACACGAAATCATCAAAACCGTGCACCCACACCCCACCATGAGTGAAGCAATCATGGAAGCTGCCGCCGATGCATACGGCGAGGTAATCCATTTATAGGCATTAGCCGTACGTCGTGAGCCGTAAGTACGTTCCTTAACGACTTACGGCTTACTTTGGTTAACCAACCGCGATTTAAAGGTAACCTTTACCGGGGCTGGCCGTTCCACGGCGTCTATCAGTTCAAAAAGCGTTTCAGCGGCCTTTTTCCCTTGTTCTCCCGGAAATTGTTCAATGGATGCCATCGGTGGGTTTTCCATATATGTCCAAAGCGGATAGTTGGCATAGCTGATAAAATGAATATCCTGATTGAGGGTTACCCCCCGCTCACGAACGATTTTCATCACGTCCAATGCGACGTAATCATTAAAAGAGACAACGGCCGATGGGCGTTCCGGCAAGGCTAACAATTGCGATATGGCTGCCTCATTACCCTCAGCAGTTAGGTCGGTATTCACCATATACTCCTCCCTAAACGGAATATCAGACTTGCGTAGCCCTTTGAGGTAAGCCCGCTTGCGTTCCATGCTTGCGGGTAAAAGAGGCGGACCGTTGATGAGCGATATGGCATGGTGCCCGCAAGAGACGAACACATCAATAGCCTCGAGCATACCCGTTTCCAAGTCGCTGACCACCTTATTGATATGCTCCAGATCGGGTACACAATCAAAAAAGACAATAGGTATACCCGCCCCCTCCAGGAGTTCAATGAATGCATAATCACGGGTATTCTTACCGATAGACATGAGCACACCGTCCACCCGGTGCGCTTTCAATGTTTGGAGGATACGGAGTTCACGGTCGGCATCGTCGAGCGACTGCCCCATGATGACCGTGTAGCTCTTTCCGTTGGCTACATTTTCAATTTCACTGATCGCGGCCGAAAAGAAGGGTTCGGACAAGCGTGGTAGCACCACGCCGATGGTAAATGTTTTACGTTGTTTAAAAAAAATGGCCGTCTGGTTCGGTTCATAATTCAATTCCTCGGCCACTTTCTTTACACGCATCGTTGTCACCAAACCAATACTCGGATGATCATTCAGTGCCCTCGATACTGTCGATGGCGAGATCTTCAACCGCTTTGCAATTTCTTTAATCGTTGCAGGCTTCCCTTCCTTCATCAGTTTCCCCTTTTTATGGTCAGTTCCAACAATTGTTGGAGCCTGCAATATACGAATTATTAGTAGAAGGAAAATACAATCGAATAACGTTCCTGTTACGGTGTAACGCGTTTACGGAAAGTAAACATACCTTTTCGGCCATGCCGGTCAAGCCTCCGGTTAAGCTGTTCAGACCGGCTTCCGGATAGACGTGTACGGGTATTAGCCTGCCGGTTTTGCACGTTCGACGAGAAGCTACCATTTTCGGCATAATATAATGCTTCGGCAATCATATCTTCCTGGGCATCGCCGAAATCTTTGGTCAAATCATCGATAACTACTTTGTCAACAGGCATGCCCGAAAAGTAATCGCCATGCCCGGCCGAATTAAAGGTCTGAAACGAGACGGCATAGAGGTCTACCCCGAGGATGTTCCAGTTGAAAAACCCAACCGGTTTACCGTAAGTAGTATGCTCGCCGATCAATTTCACGTCGATATGGGGTTTCAGGTTATTGATGAGCAGTTCACTGGCGGATGCCGTCCCCTCCGTAACCAGAAAATAAATCCGGTTGAGATGGAGATTTTTCACTTTATTGAAATGTACGTCCGAAAAGTCAAGCTGAACCCCGTAGCTACGGAGAAAATCATCTAAACCGCTGTTCACCTTATTGGTGTACATCAGGCCATGCCCAACACCAGCGGGGACGAGAAGGTTCGAAAGGTATTCGGCAGTAACCACCGCACCGCCCCCATTGTACCGGAGGTCCACGATCAGTTCCTCCACCCCTTCCGCTTCGAATTGATCCATCAACTCGTCGAGCTGGCCTTTTACATACGTGGGGTTACCCCGATTATCGAGCGTAGACACAAAAATATCAAACATAAAATAGCCCACCTTTTTACTCCCCGCGTTGTAAATACGCCGACTCATAATCGGCTGTAACTGATAATTACCCCGTTTCAACGTCATGTCGACCTCCTCGCCATCCGGCTTGCGGAGCACCAAACTGATCGCACTGGCATCCAATGCATCGAAAAGAAAGGTAAAATTATCCTGCTCCATTGACGAGAGCGACAAGTCACTGGTTCCGTTTACCTGCAAGATTTGCCAACCTCGCCGTATACCGAGCTGGTCGGCCGGCGAGCCTGCATCCACTTTTTTCACGTAGAGGTCGGTGTCGTTGTTATACCGTACATCAAATCCAAAGCTACCGGCATATCCCTGCTGTATCTCGGCGTCTACGGTGCCCCAACGATCCAAGAAACTAAACCGGTCGTAGGGATTCCCCTCGTCGTCCAGCGCGTATCCTTTCAACGCCTCCAACACGGCATCCGCCGAGTTGTATTGCTGGGTATGGTTACGTATATCACCGAACCAATCGGGCAGGTCGGCTTGCCATAAATAAAACCCATGCGTAAAGAAATAAACAGAGTCCTTCAACAGGTCTTCCTGGCTATCGGGCCGTGCGGGTCGCTCCAACTCAGGAACGACCGTCTGCCGATTACATGCGGCATTGGTGCCCAATGCGAGCAACACGATAGCCAAGCGTATCAATTGGGATATATTCATTCCTTATTACGTTGAGAGGTGCGTGAAACGGCTGGAGATTCAAAAAAGCGATTGGCGGCCAGGCAATCCACCCTATTCGATATCGCTGGGTCAGGATCTCCTGGGGCGTGGACGTAAAGCACATCTCCTGCATGCCACCCATTCTCCTGCAGTAAATAATCAAGTGGCTCATGGCCCTTTGCCCTGAGCTCCGCCCGGAAATACACCTTTATCTGTTGGTCCAGCCCATTCCATTCCACGTGTCGGAGTTTATTCAACTGCATGGTGGGGTCACCCTCCGTAAAAACCAACAGTTGCCTTCCGTGTTGATGAGCGTCGCGCATAAAGTCCAGCATGGCCTGATAAAGCAAAAGCTTCGCCGGAAGCCGTGCCGTCTTGTGCATACCTTCAAACTGCACCCGGTATTTGGTATCGATAGCAAACGCTTCCGCTGCACGTTCAAAAAGCCCCGCCTCGCCGTGGTGTTCATAAGCGGTCTTCAGGAAGTCGATGAGTTCCGCTGCCGGCGGCACGGTCTCCGTGTACTCCAACAGGTGGGCAAACAAATAATATACTTGTAGTAGGTAGTCCTTTTTTGGAAACAGCACATCGTCCACCTCAAAGAGCAGCGCTTTCTTGTTCGCGTCGATATCAGCGTATGTCAACATATATCGGTTTGATTAAAAACAATTGTATTGGTTTAACGTCACTTCCATTAGCCCGCGATGCAACACAGTGCCAACGCTTCCGTGGGGCTTGGTCGTGTAAATACGCCAGACAACGCGGTCGGTTGCTCCTCTAGCTGCGCTCCGGCCACAGCAACACCGTGGTCTAGTACAACCAACGGCCATTGCCTTTCTGGGTTCCTGAGCAGGTTAAGCCCGCCCAGATACCCCCCATCGGGCATCCAAATGGCGATACTGTATTCGGCGAATAGCAGTTGCGCCCGGGCCAGCAAACCCATCTCTTTCTCACCGAGCGGAACCACCGCATCGATGTGGTTATCCAAACAGGTGCGGAGCAACTCATGCTCGAAAGCCGCGGTGTCTACACCTGGAAACTGGATGTAATTACCCGTCTGCAGCAACACGTGCGGAACGTCGTCGGCCGAGCCGAATCGAACCTCATACCGGTCGCGCAGCAGCTTACCTACCCGTTGGGCGAATGGCCGCGTACCGTGTGTAATCAATATCCTGCTTGCCATTTCGGTTTCTATTGCTGATCCGGTTCGATTACGCCATCCTTGATATGCACCACACGATCGGCAATCGCGGCCAATTCTTCGTTGTGGGTAACCACCACAAAGGTTTGGTTAAGCCGGTCGCGCAGGTCAACAAACAACTGATGCAGCGCCGTGGCATTTTCCGAATCGAGGTTGCCCGAAGGTTCATCGGCTAACACAACGGCCGGCCGGTTTACCAGCGCACGCGCTACAGCGACCCGCTGCTGCTCGCCACCGGAAAGTTCGCTGGGTTTATGGCCCCTACGGTGCGCTACCCCCAATAACTCCAGCAGCTCGACTGCTCGCTGTTCGGCCTCTTTGGGAGCTACCTTTTTGATGTACGCCGGGATGCACACATTCTCCAAGGCCGTAAATTCGGGAAGCAGGTGGTGGAATTGGAAAACAAAACCGACATGTTCGTTGCGGAAAGCGCTCAACTGCTTAGCATTGAGCGCCCCGATATCCGTACCATGGAGGGACACCGTGCCACGATCGGGCTTATCCAGGGTACCTACGATATGGAGCAGGGTACTCTTGCCTGCACCGGATGCTCCGACAAGGCTAACAATCTCGCCCTGAGCCACGTGCAGGTCTATCCCCTTCAAGATAGGCAGGGTGCCGTACGATTTGTATATGCCCGTTGCTTGTAGCATGCCGCGAAGGTAGGGATTTTTAGCGGTTTGGCTTGACCATTCCCGATTAAAACCCTACTTTTACGCCAAATTTCACGCAAATGAACATTCACGAATATCAAGGGAAACAAATACTGAAAAGTTTCGGCGTTCGGGTACAAGAGGGTATCGTTGCCGATACGCCGGAACAGGCTGTAGAAGCTGCCAAGCAATTGAAGGAGGACTACAATTCGGACTGGGTGGTGGTAAAAGCCCAAATCCATGCCGGCGGCCGCGGCAAAGGTGGTGGCGTCAAACTGGCGAAAAACCTTGATGAAGTGAAGCAACGGGCTACTGACATCATCGATATGCAACTCGTTACCCCACAGACCGGCCCGGAGGGCAAGAAGGTCAGCAAGGTTTTGGTTGCGCAGGATGTGTACTACCCCGGCGAGAGTGAGACGAAGGAGTTTTATATGAGCGTACTGCTCGACCGCGGTCGTGGCCGCAACATCGTCATGTATTCTACCGAGGGGGGCATGGATATCGAAGAGGTAGCAGAAAAAACCCCTCAACTCATTTTCAAAGAAGAAATTGACCCGAAGGTAGGCCTTCAGGGTTTCCAGGCACGCAAAATAGCCTTTAACCTGGGGCTGAGTGGTGCGGCACTTAAAGACATGACCAAGTTTGTGGCCGCATTGTATAAGGCATACGAAGCCACAGACTCTTCCATGTTTGAAATCAACCCCGTGTTGAAAACATCCGATGATAAGATACTGGCCGTGGATGCCAAAGTAAACCTGGATGAAAACGGTTTGTTCCGTCATCCGGATTACGCAGCCATGCGCGACGTTACCGAAGAAGACCCCACTGAAGTGGAAGCAGGCGAGTCAAACCTCAACTACGTGAAACTCGATGGCAATGTGGGCTGTATGGTCAATGGCGCCGGATTGGCGATGGCCACGATGGACATCATCAAGCTTGCGGGCGGTGAGCCAGCCAACTTCCTCGATGTGGGTGGAACGGCCAATGCGCAGACCGTAAAAGCTGGGTTCAATATTATCCTGAAAGATCCGAATGTAAAAGCGATATTAATCAATATCTTCGGTGGTATTGTCCGTTGCGACCGCGTGGCACAGGGCGTTATCGATGCGTACAAAGAGATCGGTGATATCCCCGTTCCCATCATCGTGCGCCTGCAGGGCACCAATGCCGAAGAAGCAAAACGGCTGATTGACGAATCCGGATTGGAGGTGTACTCCGCGATTCTGCTCAAAGAAGCTGCCGACTTGGTAACGAAAGTCCTGGCTTGATTTAGATTTTAGATTTTAGATTTTCTAGCAAAGCCTCCAGTTATTATGGGGGTTTTTGTTTTTATAAAATTGTGAGCAAGTGAATCTGTGAACAGGTGAGTAAGTGAACAAGTGAGTAAGTGAGTAAGTGAACGGGTGAGCAGGCAGAACGACGTGACGTCGCGAAAGCGAAACGCGACCGACCTCACAATTTCACAGGCTCACAAGCTCACAAAAAAACAACAAATGAAACATACACGCATAAAGGACCTGCTGAACGCTACCGAATATGGGCAGCAGATCACGGTGAAAGGATGGGTACGGACATTCCGGAACAACCAATTCATCGCCATCAACGATGGTTCTACCCTGGGCAACATCCAGGCCGTGGTCGACTTCCACAACACAGACGAAGCATTGCTCAAACGGGTCACCACAGGTGCTGCTGTGGCTGTTACCGGACCATTGGTCGAGTCGCTAGGCAAAGGGCAGCGGGTAGAGATTAAAGTCGAGACACTCGAAATTTTGGGCGACAGCGACCCCGAAAAATTCCCGTTGCAACCCAAAAAGCATAGCCTGGAGTTCCTGCGCGAAATTGCCCACCTGCGTTTCCGCACCAACACCTTCAACGCCATCTTCAAGGTACGCACGGCCCTCTCGTATGCGATACACCAGTTCTTTTACGAACGCGGATTCGTGTATCTGCACACGCCCATCATCACCGGGTCGGATGCCGAAGGTGCCGGCGAGATGTTTCAGGTAACCACCCTCGACTTCGACAACACGCCGCGCAACTCCGATGGATCGGTGGACTATAGCGAAGATTTCTTCGGGAAGCAGACCAACCTCACCGTCTCAGGGCAGCTGGAAGGTGAACTTGCCGCCATGGCCTTGGGCAACATCTATACCTTCGGGCCGACCTTCCGGGCCGAAAACTCCAATACCACGCGCCACTTGGCGGAGTTTTGGATGATTGAGCCTGAAATGGCTTTCTATGAGTTGGACGACAACATGGACCTGGCAGAGGAACTGCTCAAATACGTCATCCGCTTTGCTCTTGATCATTGCTTCGACGAAATCGAGTTCCTACGCAGCCGGTTGCTGGAGGAAGAAAAAAACAAGCCGCAAAAAGACCGGTCGGAGATGGATCTCGTAGAGAAGCTCAATTTCTGTCTGGATAATAGCTTCGAACGGCTCACCTATACGGAGGCCATCAGCATCCTTGAGCGCAGCAAGCCCAACCAGAAGAAACAATTCAAATACCTCATTGAGGGCTGGGGTGCCGACCTCCAGTCGGAGCACGAGCGGTACCTTGTTGAAAAACATTTCAAGAAACCGGTGATCCTGACGGACTACCCCGCGGATATCAAGGCGTTTTACATGCGGCAGAACGAGCCCGACACCGAAGGGCGCCGTACGGTGCGCGCAATGGATATCCTCTTCCCCGGCATTGGCGAAATGGTAGGCGGCTCCCAGCGCGAAGAACGCTTGGATAAATTAACGCAACGGATGGAAGAGATGGACATTCCGGCAGAAGAACTGGACTGGTTCTTGGATACCCGTCGTTTCGGAACGGCACCCCACTCGGGTTTCGGTGTCGGTTTTGAGCGGCTCGTGCTATTCGTCACCGGGATGACCAACATACGCGATGTCATCCCCTTCCCGCGCACACCACATAATGCGGAGTTTTGATCATTAGCCATGTTGATACGTATTTACGAAGAGAATCCCAACCCTAGGGCCATCCAGCAGGTGGCGGCAACACTCCGTCGTGGTGGACTCATCATCTACCCCACCGACACGGTATATGGTCTGGGTTGTGACATCAACAACCATAAAGCCATCGAGCGCGTCTGCGAACTGCGCGGCATCAAACCGCAGAAAGCGAACCTATCGTTCATCTGCTACGACCTCACCGCCATATCGCAATATACCAAGCCGTTCGATACCGCTACCTTCCGGGTACTGAAAAAGGCGATGCCGGGGCCATTCACCTTTATCTTCAATGCCAGTGGACAGGTACCCAAATTACTAAGCTCAAAAAAGAAGACGGTGGGTATCCGGGTGCCCGATAATCCTATTGCCCGCGAAATCGTGCGGGAACTGGGCAACCCGATAGTATCGGCATCCATCCACGATGAAGACGAAATCGTGGAGTATGCCACCGATCCGGAACTCATCCACGAGAAATTCGGCGACCTGGTTGACATCGTCATCGATGGTGGCTATGGCGGCAACGTGGCCTCCACCGTGGTGGACACCACGTCGGGCGATTTTGAAATCATTCGTGAGGGCAAAGGGGATATCAGTCTTTTCATGTAGCAGAAAGAAACAGATTAAGCAGTAACCGATAATTATTTTTCACAGATGCGCAAACAGATCAAGCAGTTTTTCGAAGCCGATTCCGCAAGCGGTATCACCCTACTGGTATTTTTAATTATCTCATTGATTATTGCCAATTCCCCTTTGGGACCGGGCTTTGAATCCCTGCTTGGCCAGCAAATCGGCTTTGAAACATCGCAGGTACACCTCAAGTACAGCGTGCTACTTTGGATCAACGATGGGCTGATGGCCCTCTTTTTCCTGATGGTCGGCATCGAAATCAAGCAGGAGCTAGCCCACGGCCAGCTGTCATCGGCCAAAAAAGCGTCCCTGCCCATATTCGCTGCCCTAGGCGGCATGCTGGTTCCGGCAGGCCTCTACGCCCTGTTCAATACCGGCACCGAGACCGCCCACGGCTGGGGTATCCCCATGGCAACCGATATAGCCTTCGCCATCGGCATCTTATCCATCTTGGGCAAACGGGTACCCGTGGCACTGAAAGTGTTCTTAACCGCACTGGCCATAGTGGACGATCTGGGGGCCATCCTGGTCATCGCTATCTTCTATACCACGGAGCTCCACAGCACCTACCTGCTCTTTGCGCTCGGCATATTCGTGGTGATGATGTTCCTGAATCGCATCGGCATCAAATCGGTATGGTTCTACCTTATCCCCGGTGTCTTCATGTGGTATTTCATCCATCATTCGGGCATCCATGCCACCATAGCGGGTGTACTTACGGCCATGACCATCCCCATCAAAGGCCGGCAGCCGGGCCACTCCCCCATCCAAACCGTGGAACATGCAATCGCCAACCCGGTCAACTTCATCATCATGCCGCTCTTTGCCCTGGCCAACACCAACATCCGGTTTGAAAGTGGCATGATGGAAGGCCTTGCCAGTCCGCTGGGGATGGGCATCATTGCGGGCCTATTTATCGGCAAGCCGATCGGCATCACCTTACTGTCGTGGATTTCGGTAAAACTAGGGTTGAGTGAACTGCCCAAAGGTACCAAATGGTTTCAGGTATTGGCCATGGGGCTGATGGGTGGTATCGGTTTTACCATGTCGATATTCATCGCGTTGCTGTCGTTTGATGATGTCTATCACCAAACGGAAGCCAAGTTTGCTATCCTTATCGCCTCAGCCCTTTCCGGTGTTATCGGTTATATCATCCTTCAGAACATAGGAAGAAAGTACATACGCCGCCCATAGCCCATCGAGGGTAAGGCCCGTTTGGTCTTCCCATACATCATCCGTGTAAGTACGGGTACGCATGGCGGCATCAAGCACGTTCACCAACCCCGGCTTCCGGTGGGTTTCTATCCAATCCAGAAAGCGAGCGGTAACCCGATAGCTCTGGCTATAATGGTGGTCATCTTTCACATCGGGCAACGACCACCCTGCCCCGGCATTGTCCACGCCATATTTGTAGCGCACATAATCCGCAACCCCTTCCACCAGCCAACCCGGGTGGTTACCCGATGGATAAGCCTGTACGATGTGCATCACTTCATGGGTCACTACATCCACGTCGCCCGGTTTCTTTTCCAACCAAGCCTGGCTAATCACCACCCGGCCATCGTGAGCATAGGCCACCCCGTCATACGCTGTGTCGATGGTTAGTGTTACCTCACGCACCGCTGCCGGGTTAAATGCTTCGACCAGCGGGGGGTATACACTGAAAAACACCTCCTGCAACCTTCTGGCCACCGTGGCATCAAACTTCGCATCCTGCTGGATGAACACCAAGGCAAAGCCATCACGTACCAAGGTGTCGGCCACGCCGCCACCCTTCCGGTCGGCAGAGACCGAACGCTTGGTTGTACCGCATGAAATCAAACCGGCCTGGGAAACCACAAGGAGCAGGCCAACAAAGAAAAGGCGAATCGTTATCATGTTTGTTTTAGCAATAAAAATGGGCAACCTTTGTCTTCGCAAAAGTCGCCCATTCCGCATTTGGATTTATTCTGTTTTAATAGGGTACAATTACATCTACCATAACAAAAGTAGTACATTCGTGCTTCGGGGCCTGTTAACAAATGCCCAACGAAATGTTAACAAAAATCAAATAGCCGGTTGCACGGCACGTATTCTTATGATTTCATTACTATATTCGCTTCTATTAAAACAACGGCTAATCAGGTAAATACATGCGGTATTCGTTGACGACACATAAAGGTGTTTCCCTGCTGGGACTCATTTTATTGATTTCCGTGGTGTTCTACCTTACGTTCAATACCTTTAAGTTGAGGGACGAGCAGTACCAGGCCGTTGAGAAAACGCTCATCAACGAGCGCTACACCCAGCGTATCCGCAACGACAAAGTGTTTCCGGGCGGCGTAGCCATCATCGATCGATATGTGATGGGTAATATCCATGCATTAGAAGCGGCTTACCGGCAAGGCCCAGCGGTTTTTGCGCACGAAAAAAACCTCATGCTCGACAGCATGTTCCACGCACTCCGGGCGGGCAACACCATGGATAGCCTTTTTGCGGCCGTTAAAACGGAATACCAACTGGACGAGGATCTCGAATATTTGCTTACCATCAACGACATCCAGTTGGTTTTCAAAAACATGACGGTCGTCAACATCTATCAGGCCAACGAACCACCCCCCTTTCTTGTAGACAGCCTGAATACACCCATAGGCGTCCGCATCGGCGGTGCACTCAACACGCCGTTGCCACAAAATGAAATCAGCAACATCACAGTCAGCAACGCCGAAGACTATAATTATTGGATGACCTTCTCGCTGCATGCCGACCACCGCAATCGTACCTGGCGTGTGATGAGCCTGATGATGCCTACGCTACTACTCGCACTGTTTGCCATCGGCTGCGTGGTGTCAATCTATTACGTGACCTATCGGAACTGGCTCCGCCAGAAAAAACTGGCTGAGATGAAGTCGGACTTCGTCAACAGCATTACGCACGAATTCAATACGCCCCTCTCCACCATCATCGTTGCCAACAAGAATATGCAAAACGATAACGTCTTGGCCAATGCAGAAAACATCAAGCCCCTCACGAAAATCATCGAGCGGCAATCCCTCCGCCTGCAGAAGCTATTTGACCAGGTGATGGACATCACCACGATGGATGACGCCACGCTACAGAAAGAGCGCTACGAACTCAACCAGCTGCTGAATGAAATGATTACCGACTACAACGTAAAGCTATCGATCCAGAACGCTGCCGTGACCCTGCAAACCGTTGCGCAGCCCCTTGATGTGGAGCTCAATAAGTTTTTTTTCACCACGATGCTGCTAAACCTATTTGACAATGCCATCAAATACAACCGCAGCGAATATAAGCAGGTCGTGGTAGAGACCATACTTACCGAAAACACCATTCAGCTAAAGGTATCAGACAATGGCACGGGTATTCCGGACAGAGAGATCGAACATGTATTCGAAAAGTTCTACCGTTTCCAGAAGCAGGGGGCCCAGCATATCTCGGGGCTGGGATTGGGACTCTATTACACCTACCAATGCATCAAAAGTCATGGGTGGACCCTCTCCGTGGAGAGCAGGGAACATATCGGCAGCCAGTTCACCATCCATATCCCACATAAAAGTTAACGCAGAAGATGAATCCGAAATTACTATACGTAGAAGACGAAATGGATCTGGGCAATGTAACCAAACAATACCTAGAAGCGATGAATTTCGAGGTCACTTGGTGCGTGGATGGGAAAACAGCCTACCAGGAATATCTTCGGGGCGGAAATACGTACAGCCTGGTCATCATCGACATCCAACTGCCCGACTTCAACGGCTTCGACCTGGCGCAGAAAATCATGGCGCACGACAAAAACGCTTACTTCCTATTCCTTACCGCCCGCAAGGAGAAAAAAGACCGGCTGCTGGGGCTGGATATGGGCGCGATGGACTACATTACCAAACCGTTTGATATCGACGAACTGGTATTGCGCATCCGCAACATCGTACGGCGGAAAAATGTCGTAGCGGTGGCGGATCCCCCTGCCGAAACCATTCAAATCGGCAACATTACACTAAATAAGGAAGCGTTGAGCTTGTCGGTGGATGGCCGTGTGAAAACAACGGTAACGCTACGCGAGGGCGAGTTGCTGGAATACCTGTATACTCATCGCAATACCATTGTGAAACGCGAAGACCTGTTGATCCGGTTTTGGGGCGAAAACGACTATTTCATGGGGCGCAGCCTCGATGTGTTCATATCGCGGCTCCGTAAGCTGTTGCGGCAATCGGGCTCGGGGGTACGTATCGAGAACAGCTACGGCGTTGGCTTTATCCTCTCTGTACCGTCGTCAGAGTAAAACCAGGTCTTCGATCACCACCTGCCCCACATGCTCATTGAGACGACCGATAATCTGCGACCGCATGAGCACCAGCTCACTTTTAATGACCGATGATTCGACCTTAACAAACAGTTTCTTGTCGCGCACATACAGCTGCTTGGTGCGGCTGGCGATAGCCTTGCCCATCAACTCGGGCCAAGCCGATACAAGAGCGGTTTCGTCAAACTTGCGCCGCAGCCGGTACACATCGAGCATACGCTCGATGGCTTCCTTGATGGTCATGTCTTCACCCCTGCTCATGCTGCTCCAATTGATGTGCCGTGCCGTCGTCAATTTCGAAAACCTGCACACTTCGGTTTATCTCATCAAAGATACGCTTTATCCGCATGGAATCCGTATCGGTTAGGAATATCTGCCCGAAATCATCGTCAGACACCATCTGCATCAGCTTCCGGGTACGCTGGTCGTCCAGCTTATCGAAGATATCATCGAGCAGCAGCAGTGGCTTGAACCCTTTCCGGCGGTGCAGGAAACTATACTGCGCCAGCTTCAACGCAATCAGGAAAGACTTCTGTTGCCCTTGCGACCCGAATTTCTTGAGTGGCATATCGCCGTGGATAGCGAAGACCAGGTCGTCTTTGTGTATGCCCGCGGTGGTCCGTTCCAGCAGGCGATCGCGCTCCAGATGCTGCGCCAGCAATGCAGCGAACGAACCCTGCATCAGTTGCGATTCGTATACCAAAGACACCGTTTCGGCTGTGTCGGTGAGGAACCGGTAATGGCGGTCGAACTCGGGAATAAACTCGGCCATGAACGCCTGGCGTTTTTCAAAAATAGGCACCCCGAGCTCCACCAGCTGCATATCGAGCACTTCCAGCAGGCTACGGTCCAGCACGCCACCCCTGGCAGCCTGTTTCAACAAGCTGTTGCGTTGCGCGAGGCATTTATTATAAGCGATGAGTCCATCGAGGTAAGCCAGGTCGGTCTGCGAGATCACGCTGTCTATGAATCGGCGGCGTTCCTCGCTGCCATCGGTAACGATGGCGGAGTCGCTTGGCGACACCATCACCAGCGGGAATAGACCGATATGGTCGGCCAAGCGGTTATAGGCCTTTTTATTCTTCTTGAATTGTTTCTTCTGGTTACGTTTGAGGCTGCACGCCACCGTATCCGGCTGGCCCTCCTTGTCAAACTCACCCTGCACCATAAACCATTCAGCATCACGGCGGATCTGCTGCGAGTCGATGGGGTTGAAGAAGCTTTTGCACAAGGACAGGTAATGGATAGCATCCAACAGGTTTGTCTTGCCGGCGCCGTTGGGCCCTGTAAACGCATTCACCTCCGGTGCAAAGTGCAGCGTAGCTTCGGTATAATTCTTAAAATTAAGGACAGCGAGTTGTTTTAGCCACATATAGGCAGCTATTCAGCAGACGACTTGATTTCTTCGAAATCCACAAATTCACCGGCGTTTTTAGCGCCGTTTTTGGGTTTGTCCTGTGGCGGCATGTACTCGATGCGCACCTTGCCATCCGGCTGGCGCCGGCCACTGGGGTTAGCCCCACGGAACGTCGTATTTCCTTGTTGGTATTGTTGTTGGGCGTTGCCCATTACCTTTTCTGCCATCTTGCGCATCGCCCATGGGAAAAGGAGCCGTGCTACCAAACGTACCAACCACAGAACGGCTATTGCGATGACTAAAAACTTCAATAATCCCATATTGATACAAACTTACATAAAAATGGATTTACATGCAAGTTTGTCACTATTGATTTACGGGACTTTCGTCGCCTCTTTTTTCGCCCCTTGTACCAACCGAAGGTACGTTCACCAATAAATCCAACGGATTGTTGGATAAATGAATTCAAAAGGCTAAATTAGCCGATACCAACAATTACGAGCCGATGACCCAGCATTCAGTGCGGTATTTAGCCACCCTTCTTTTGGTATTATCCGCCACATCCGTGCTATCCCAGCAGGTACGTTCCACCGATCCGGATAGCGCCACGTTCTTGTGGCCCATACCGAAGAAGACATTGCTTTTTGAATACCCTCCGTCTTTGCCCGTTGACACCGTCGCTCCATGTTATGTAGCTGATTTTGATCTAGCAGGCCATACTGTTTTCACCAGCACGGAAGTTAAGCCCCAACCTTGTAGGGGTCTCGGATGCGAGGAGACTTACTTGAAAAATTTATCGGCAGTCATGGGGCTGCCTGCCGATGCGCTTAATGCGTCCACGACGCCCGATTCCATCATCGTCCAATTCATCGTGCTCCGGAAGGGGAGGATGACCGCGCTCGAATGCACCGACCTCAACAAACCCGGTCACCAAGACATACTGCAGGCCATTAAAAGACTCGCCTGTGTCTGGGTTCCCGGCGTGACGGGCGGTCGCCCGCTACACACAGCATGCAAAATAAAAATCGACTACAGTAAAGGCCAAAACGGCGAAATACGGTCGCTGGATGCGCTTGAATACCGATACGATAACGTGCCTTAACTGAATGGTCAGGGATAAATCAGGTCGCTGCTTTCGCCTTGACGATCGCCTGTTTCAACTCCACCGGCCGTTGCGTACATTCACCAATAAATCCGGAGAATCATTGGATAATTGAATTCAAAAAGCTAGCTTAGCTGACACTAACGATTATATGCCACGATGACACCGTATTCCATGCGCTATTTAGCCGTTTTTCTGTTGGTTTTATCCACTATCCCAGTGCTGTCCCAGCAGGTATATTCCACCTATCCGGATAGTGCCACCTTATTTCCGAAAAGGCATGGATCCTTTGAAAATTACGCGTTTATACTGAATGGAAAGGTCATCGAACAGCATGAATTGGCCGAGTACCCGGGTGCGACATTGAATAACGTATTCCCTTATGTCATTACGCTTGGAGGGCATAACTACCCCGGTGCCGTATACTTCCATACGCAAGAACGGTATGCCCCTTCCGTCCGTTATGCCGATGATCCGGCCTATTTCGTCAACGGCAGGCAAGTCAGTCCTTTTCATATCCGGCAAACCGAGGTGGAAGCCTATACCCGAATTGAAAAGTCGGTTGGGGACACCTTGATAAACGGCACGTTGTACAAGGGCTGTATACAGGTGCATACCGACGAGGATTTTTTTGCTCATCGCACCGCGCTGCCACAGCTCATCCATCAATACGCGGGCTTGCCGCCCGATAAAGTGATCGTTCATTGGCGCAGCTCCGCGTCCCAATACCGGGACGGGGACGAATTCGGCGTGATTATCCGTGATCATTTCCCCATCCATTACTTCAGCATTAAAAAACGAGGCAATACGCCAAACGTATCCGCTTTTTTTCGGTATGACGTGCGAGCGGTGGAAGTCGATCGCATCCAATTCGCGGAAGGCGAACGGTATGTGGTCCACGTGATTGACAACAGTTACCGCCGGAGCACACCAAAAGGTAGATTGCTTTTTGAAAACCCTTTGGCTATTGACACCGTCGCACCATGTTATGTGACTGATTTTGACCCGGAAGGCCAAGCTATCTTCACCAGCACGGAAATCAAACCCCGGCCCTGTCACGGCAAGGGGTGCGAAGCAGACTACCTGAAAAAACTGTCGGCAACCCTGGGACTGCCTGCCGATACTCCCCACGTAACCAGCAGGCCCGATTCCATCACCGTCCAATTCATCGTGCTGCGGAATGGGATGCTGACGGCACTCGAAGGCAATGAACTGGATAAGCCCGGCCATGAAGACATGCTGCAGGCCATCAAAAAGCTTGCCTGCGTATGGTTGCCCGCGGTACAAGGCGGGCGCCCGGTAATCGCTAGGCGAAAAATGAAAATCCATTACCGTAAAGACCAAAGCGGCAACCTCCTGTCGCTGGATACCTTTGTAACCTTGCCGGTAGAAATTAAAACATCATATTTGCAGCAGAGATCACATTCGCGGCGGGCAAATCCCACACCTCCGGATAGTGCCGCATTATTCCCGACAACATTCGGAACGTTTGAAAATGACCAATTTATATTGAACGGGGGAACGATTGCCCACGATCAGCTGACTGACTACCCCGAAGCAAAGCTGAGCAAGATCCTGGCCGGCGCAGTTTATTTCCACACCCCCTGGTATCCACCGCCACCGGCCCGTCCGTATACGGACGAACCCGCCTATTTCATCAACGATATACAGGTGAGCCCATATACCATCCGGTCGTCGAGGGCAGAAGCGTATCACCGCATCGAGAAATCGACACAGGACACCGTGATTGACGGCACCGGGTACCACGGCACCATCCGAGTTTACACCGATGAGGATTTTTTTGCCGAACGTATCCCCCTGCCAGAACTCATTCAAAAGCATACCGGTTTGCCGCCCGAAAAGGTCATCGTCCATTGGCGCAGCCGCTATAAAAACACATCGGGCGCCGGCACCATCATCCACGACCAGCTTCCCTTATATTACATCAATCCCAAAGGTTTACAAGCTGTCGAAGTGGACGGCCTCCAGTCTGCGGGGGGCGAACGGTATGTGGTCCACCTGGCGGACAGTGGGTACCTATTCAATTACGCTTCCAAGTATGGCTGGACGTTTCCCCGTAGAACGTTGATGATTTTCGCTGACCCCGCTACCATCGACCCGATGTGTCCTTGCTATTCGGCTGATTTTGACACGACGGACAATAGCACTATCTATCACCGGGCGAAAGGAGAACCGGAGCCTTATCTGGGTGTAGCACTTTACCTGAAAAACCTATCATCAATCATGGGACTGCCCACGGACAAAACCGCAGCACCGACGACGCCCGATTCCATCACGGTCCAATTCATCATGCTCAAAAATGGAAAGCTATCCGGACTTAAATCTACCGGTGTCGACAAACCCGGCCACGAACAAATACTACAGGCAATCAAACGGCATTCCTGCCCTTGGTCGCGTGCATTTGAGGGAAGCGAGCTCGTGCGGTTCAGACGAAAAATGACCATCTTTTACGGCAGGGACCGACAGGGAAACATCCAGTCGCTGGATGCGCTTGAGTACCGTTATGATAACCTGCCGTAAATGGGTATCAGGGATAAATCAGGTTGCTGCTTTCGCCTTCAGGATCGCCTGCTCCAACTCCACCTGCCGCTGCGTGCCGATGATATACAGTAGGCCATCGCGATCCGTGAGCCAAATCGCATCCTTGCCCCCGGCATAGAACTTAATACGACCCTTTTGGTGCAGGTTGTAGACAGGGTTATTGATGAAAAACTTGCTGTACGGCTTACGCTCCACATTAACGATGCTGTTGAGATCGATCTTCACCAGTCGGGTGGTCCACAATCCGCTCAGCTTCACACAGCCCTCTTCTACGGTAACCCGGTATTGCAACATATACATCATCACGATCGAAACGAAGAGGATGGCGATGCCTACCACGAGGAACAATTGGCTCTCGCTCTCGCGCTCTATGTTGATGTAATAGGCGGTGAAACAGAACAACGCCAGCACCAGCCGCACGCTGAGCCAGCCGCGGTCGCGCCCCAGGTACTGGTTTTCTACGTAAATCGGTTTTTCCTCCATGGCATTAAAGACGTGCTAATGTAAACACTTTTTTCGTTTTGGCCGTAATTTTATAGCGATTGTCCATCCGATAAGGCACCACCCAGATAATATCGCCGTTGCCGTTGATCACTATCGGTACCCGGTGCTTACGGTAAACCGGAATTTTCAGCGACACGAAAAAGTCGCTCAGCTTTTTGCTGCCTTTCATCCCCAGCGGCTGGAAGGCATCACCCGGATGCCACGAACGGATCTGCAATGGGAAAACAAGCAGGTCGGCATCGAACTGGGCAATGTGGGAGGCAGCGCGCACCACCGTATCCGTAGACCAGCCCGACTCGAGACGGTAGTCCCCCCAACAAACGGATTCTCCGGCTTCATGGATGGTCACCACTTCCTCCGTAAATGCGTCGCTCCGTCTCATCACCACCACCTCACGGTCGAGGTGGAGCACATGCGACGGCGAGGAAAACTGCTTGCCGGGTATACCGGGCAAGGCTGCAGTCAAATCGGCCAATACCGTTTCGGTAAACCCGTAGGGCTTGAACAACTCGTACAGCAAGAACGGTTGCGGGTCGAGGCCCATCAGCGCTGCGGTGGGGATGTGCCACTCTTCCTCCCCTTCTATTTGCTGCGGCACAAACAGCTGGTCGCGCAGTTCGGCCACATACCGCTGTACGACCACATAGGCGCCCGAGAAATGGGCCATATTAGCGGCCATGGTATGTTCGAGTGCCGGATTCAGTTCCTTCAGCTTGGGGATGACCTCCAACCGGATTTTATTGCGGGCGTATTTGGTCGAAAAGTTAGACGCATCATCGCGGTAATCCAAGCCCCGCCCCGCCACTTCGGCTGCTACTTCCGCAGCGGTGAGGAACAGCAACGGGCGGATGATGCGGCCGCGCTTGGACTGAATGCCACGGAGGCCGCTTAGCCCCGTACCGCGCACCAGGTTGAGCAGCAGGGTTTCGAGATGATCATTCTGATGCTGTGCTACTGCTATGCAATCGTAACCCTGCGAGCCACGGATGGTTTCTAGCCATGCGTAGCGCAGGTCGCGCGCTGCCATCTGGATGGAAATACCATGCGCCTGTGCGTACGCCCCGGTATCGAACGCCGTGGTGTAGAACGGCACGTCTAACTGCCGTGCCAGTCGGTTTACGAGCGCTTCATCAGCATCGGCCGCTGCACCGCGCAACTGGAAATTACAGTGGGCGATGCCGATTGGGTAGCCAGCGGCCGCAAATAGATGCGTCATCAGTACCGAATCCTTGCCCCCGCTCACGGCCAGCAATATGCGTCCGTCGGGCTGGCACAGTCTCTGTTCATCAAGGAATTGGGAAAATCGCTCCTGCACGTTCATACGGCCAAAGGTACGGGATATTTACTTTTTTCACCTACCTTACCTCAACGCTGAATATATGCTGGCATACGCTATAGATACGAATAAAACACGATAGATTTTGAAAATGATATTTGTCCCATCAAAACGGGCATGGCTTATTAGTTCAATAGTATTGACATTATTCAGCTGCGGCCAGGGTACCGACCCTTCGAGACTCCAAAGCACGGACACAGACTCCGTGCCTTATGACTCGCTTCGAGTTGTTCTTGAGGAGATTTATGACGCTGATCAGGGTATCAAGATTGAGTTGATGAATGCGTTGGGTGGCGACCTAGGTGACTTATTCGGCCGAATGGCTCAGATTGACTCCGTAAACCGGATTAAAATGAATGGCATCCTTTCGGACTACGGCTGGCTCCCCCAAAGCAAGGTAGGAGAAAAAGCATCCAGTGCCATTTTCTTCGTTGTGCAACATGGCGGCAAAGAGATGATTCAAAAAAACCTACCCGCTTTGCAAAAACTTGCCAGCGAAAACGAGGCGAAGTCCACCCATGCTGCCTTGATGGAAGACAGGTTATTGATGAAACAGGGCAAAAAGCAAATTTACGGTACACAAGCATCTGGTGATACTACCGGGCAGTCTTATGTATGGCCTGTAGCAGATCCCAAACGGATAAATGAGCTGCGGAAAACCGCCGGGTTTGAACTCACCGTAGAAGAGAATGCCGAACGGCTGGATGCGATTTACAACCCCAAGCAGGAATTACCGAAAAAATAGGGATATTCATCCTGTCGTATGCTTACCCATTGCCCGCAATGTATTTACGACAGTGCTCGGTCAATTTTGCAAAATTACTTTCAATAGTAATACTACGCGGCAAAACCGCTTGAGCAAACACAGGGCTATGGTTCCGAAATAAGGCAATTTAAAAAATACAGCATCTGATCGCGTAAACTGGATTACTTTTATGGCGATGATTCGAAGCTTGCTGTTGGAGTGTAAGCACATCGAAAATTTTTATGTAAGTTTGTATTTATTGGAAAGGAGACCCAAATAAATGTATTCAGAAGCCAAAAAACTACATTTGATAGAAGAGTTGCTGCGGACGAAGAGTGATCGCGTGCTCGCCGAGGTGGAGGCCGTCTTGAAGCGGGCCGAAAAGCCCATAAAAACCCGGAAGCTTTCCGAGAAGTATGCAGGTTCATTAAACCTCACTAATGAACAGTATACGGCTTTTCAAAACCAAATTTCAGAAGGACGAAACGAGTGGGAAAGGGATATTTAATCGATACCAACGCGGTCATCGACTACCTGGACAATAAGCTTCCCGCTTCAGGTATGACGTTCATGCATAAAATAGTTGATAACATACCTAATGTATCCGTTATCACAAAGATTGAGGTTTTGAGATTCAATGCTCCACCTGTGGTCTATCAGACCCTTACGGATTTTATGCATGACAGTACGGTGCTTGGTATAGACAATCAAGTAGTTAATGAAACTATCGCTATATGTAAGGCTCATCGCATAAAACTTCCCGATGCTATTATTGCCGCTACCGCATCTATTTATAAGTTAAAGCTCGTTACCCGTAATGTCTCAGACTTCAACAAACTCCCAGAAGTATTGTTAGTTAATCCGCACGATATAGGATAAGTATGGGAACAACTACCGTTAAAAACCTATACATCAAGGCACTCATGATGCCGCCATTTTCCCGCCTCGCCGATAGCTGTTAGCTGTCCGATTACGAACAACAAGTGTTCGATATCGAACACATTAACATGTAGCCAACCTCATAACCATCACGTATGCTGATATTTACTCATTTGGTCTGATAACCAACACCAACCCCTATGAATGGGGCCTCGGCGTTTCATACCAACTGTATACCACCCAACATACCGGTATACAAGCCAACGTGGATATGTTATTTCCCGAAGACTATGACCAGTATGATGAGGAAGGCGAACAGTTGCGGGGCTTCGGCGTCCGGCTAAACCCCGAATGGCGCTATTATACCAGCCGGACAGCGCGCAACAACATGACGAGTTTTTTCATCGGAGCCGGCCCGCTGCTTAAGACCATGCGGATACAGGAGGCCGAATGGCGGTGGAAGCAAAACGGTACATCGGATATGCGCAGCGCCTGGTCTTTGAGGCTTCCTATGGATTCGGGCTTACACAAAATTGGGTGAAAACGACCGGTGACGGGCCCCGTCCGCGGCGGAACGTCCTTATCCCGCTCGATGACCTCTCGGTTTCGAACCAACGGAGCGGTTTCTCTCCGTATATCGATGTACGGGCCGGGGTGGGCTTCCGGCTGTTCAGCCAGCGGGAACTGGCGCACCACCTCTAACCATAACGTATCGCCATTGAACTTACGGGTTGTTAATGAACCGAACGGCCCTTTCAAGCACTTCATCCCGGCCCTCCTTCATTCCTTTAATGGTGGGTTTCACCTCGATATCCGGTACGATACCCACCCGTTGCGTTTCGCTACCATCGGGGTAGTAAATACCCAAGCCGCTGATGACAGTGCGGATACCGCCAGGCAGCATAATTGGCGAGACATTACCGTCGGCACCAGCTGTGGCCGACCCCATCACCGTGGCATTGGGATGCACCCGATAGGCCATGGCATGGTATTCCGCAGAGCTTAGTGACATCTCGTTGACCAAGACCACCACCTTGCCGTCATACCGCTTACCATTTCTGACACCTACGGTAGCAGGCTGACTCATGACAAAAAGGCCCGGATGCTGTATGCTGCCACGGCTATAACTCACAAACGGTATCGGGCGGGGCATCAGGTACGCACTCAACTGATGGATCGGGAAATGCTTCGGATAGTTACGCACATCGATAATCAGCCCCTTACGGTCTTTCATGCGGTCCCAATATAGGGGCAGGTCCTTAGCATCGAAGTTGCCGTTGTTGATGTAGGCGATGTCGTCGCCGATGATCTTAAAGCTCTTGTCCTCCACATAGAACGGATTGTTGAAGGTCAGCTCGCCGGCTGTGTATGTCTTCACTATTTTCGATAGCCGCTGGCCATCCCGCAGCACATCCAGCCGGATGGTCGAGTCGTTTGACCGTACCAGCATCGGGCCGATGTCTTGCAATTGCCGCGCGTGGTTGGAAGCCGGTGCATACTTCTGCAGCTCGCTAGCCCGGTCGGCTACGGCCTTGCCATTTACCGCCGTGATCAAGTCGCCCACTTCCAGCCCGGTCGCCGCGCCCCATTGGCTGTGCCGGTATCCGGTTACCACCGGCTGCCCTTCCACGAAATACACATCTACCGGTGCATGCCGCTCGCCGAAGAACTTTTCCAGTACCGGATTTCCCCGGAGGGAGGCATGCGTATCGTGCACCCGGCCGATCAATTCAAGCAATGCCAGGACGTACCCCTCTGTATCATCCCCTGCTGCAAACTGGGTCACAAACTCTCCGAGCACCTCTTTCCAGTCTTCTTCGATGAGGTTTTTATACGGAAAAAAATACTGGATCATGTTCCAATACCGGTATAACGCCAACAAGCGGAAGCCATCATCGGCAGGATCCATCTGTGCGTAGGCTGCCTCATTCTTGAATTCCGGATTTCCCACGTTTGGCACCATGCCGATGTAGTAATGCGTATCGGTTCGCTTGGCTTGTTTGATGTCCGTAAGCAGCTCGGTAAGCTCGGCCGAAAAACCCGAAGCGGTGATCCAGTCCAGGTCAGGTTGCAGCTTTGCCGTCACAGCCGACATATCATTACCTTCTTTTAACCGCCCCAGCTTCTGTATCCATTCCACCAGTACCTTGTCCCTTTCCGCCACATCACGGGTTTCCAATACGTGTGGCAACACGCGAAACAATTCGTAATCCCAATTCACTTCACCGCTCGCCACCTTGGGGTGATAATATTTTATAAAGCCCCATACCAATCCAAGTGTTTTGAGGTTCTCTGTTTGCGTTGCGTTCAAGTCAGGCAAATTGATCGTAGAACCCTTATCAAAGGCGGTATCCTGTTTTGCGGGGGCCTTTTTCAAGGGTGATATCCTTGAAATGTCTTCGCCATCAATGGTTACCGAAAGGCTATCTATCCAGATTTTGCCCGTACCAGCCAACAAAGCACCCAGTACGATTTGGTCCGTCTTTTCGGGAATCATGTCGAGTGTAAACGAATAGCGTTTCCAATCGGTGGTGCCCGAAATCCCTTCCTGTTGCATGTTATTGAAAGCGATTTGCGGGTCGATCCGCATCCACAGTCCCGCGTATCCTTCCACATCCTCGGTCTTGATGTACCCCGAAAAGGTTATTTTCTTACCGGGGTAGTTTTCGGGGAGGATGACCGTCCATGTTCCGAATGCTGGCGTGTCGCCGGTAAATTCGAGCACCGCGGCATAGTTTCCGCTCTTGGTTACCACGGAATCAAGCGATTGCCTATAATTCTTATTGCCGTTCCCGCTCCATCCAACCGGCATGCCTCCGCTGACCGTTTCAAAATCGAGGTTATAGACCGGGTTTGGGTGATGAGACTGGCAGGCGCCCCACAACGAGGCAGCTAGTAAGGTCAGTAGAAACGTGGCTTTTCTCATGGTTATCATTGGATGTACAGACGATGCTGATTTATACGACGTTGCAAGATAGAAAACATCGGCTTAATGCGCAAACAAATCTGAACCGTCAGGAGCTTACACTTATTTCAGTTTGAAACAAGGTAACTGGGCGTCACCGCAAATACCACCTAACAGACACCCCACCATGCAACCAACGATAGTCGTCGTTCCATAACCTACCCACTGGGACGGCCACAAAGGGAGCCAGCACCAGGTTACGCCGCGGTAGGATCGGCGGGGTATACTGACCAGAAAGCCTGACGAATCCTAAGTACGTATTACCCATATACACCGAGTCGGCCCGCTTCATCACACTCCTCTCCCCTTCCAACCGCCCCGTCCCATCACCATTGCCTACCCACCGGTTACGTTGAAGGATATCCGTGCGCTGGTCGCGCACCACCCGGAAGGGCACGAGCCCCAACGAGGCGCCGAAGTTTTCGGAAATGGCGTAATTCAAGGAGACCGGTACGGCCACCATCCCTACCGCATTTTGCACGCCGACCACCTGTAGGCTAACCGTATCGGCTGGATCCGCTTCTTTATCCTGTCCAACCTTTACATTCAGGTAGCTCACCCCTATTTCCGCAGTTAACCGGTTGGTCAACGGCAACCGAGCGGAAACACCACCACCAAGTGAAAACCCCTTATTCGTTAATACCGGCGATATATGGGCCCCTACGTTTATTCCGCTGAATGTAGGCCAGCCCCACGACCAGCCGCCAATCTTAGGCAGGTCAATGTGCAACGGCTTGCGCCCGCCTTGCGGCGACCGCGCGATTTTTCGCTTCACTATTCCAGTTCTTGCAGGGCGCTGGTTTGCCGGTGAACAGACAATCGGCGCGTTCGTTTCAACACGGGCAATGGCTTTTCTGTGCTGATGCGCTCCGGTGTTACCAACCTCTTCCCTCGGTATCAGATCGCTAACCATACTATTGCGCGTTTGAATAATGGTGTTTTCCGATTGAGCCGTCGGTACGTTCGTAGATTCGCGTGTTTGTCCCTCAGTCGGTGTTACCAACGAATCCACGGTCAGTGAATCGGCCTGCTCCTTGCCCTCGTCGGGCCGCGGATGTGGAACTTCGCTGGGTGTATGCTTACCGGCATCATCCGTGCGATCGAGCAACGGCAGCACCCGGACCGAAGCATACACGACCACAACGAGCGCCACAGCGATCCCGGCTAATTTCACGAATAAGGGAACCGGCTTACGGCGCTTTCCATTTCGATGTTGCTGGAAGTGCTCCCACTCGGAGCGGTCGTAGCGCTCCTCGAAATTCCGGAGTGAATCCCTCAGGCCGTCGATCAATTCTTTCCTCGGTCGCTTATCCATCATGCCGCCCTCCAAAATATTTGATGTATAACACCCGTAGCTCCTGTTTTGCCTTTGCCAAATAAACGCGGCTGGAACTGGTGGGAATGCCCATCAACTGTGCAATTTCATCGTGGGAGTAGCCCTCCAATTCATAGAGGTTAAAAACAATCCGGTGCAGCTCGGGCAGCCCCTGCAACAACCGCAAGATGTCTTCCACGTCCAATGCGTCGTCCATTTCTATCGCGGGATGATTTTCCAGCCCATCGATAGCCAACGTATCAGGCAACGTACGTTGGGCCCGCAGGCGATCGATGGCCGTGTTGACGGTGATGCGGACCAGCCACGCCTCCAATACGGCCTTCTTGTCGTCGCCGTTTCCTTTTAACGTCGATAACTTACGGAATGCTTTTACAAAGCTATCGTTCACCACCTCCCGCGCCGTCTCCCTTGCTGGCACATAGCGACGGGCTACCGCCATCAACTTACCCCAGTACCGGCTATAGAGTCCTTCCTCCATCTCCGCCGTAAGGTGTACCCTACCCTCGAATATATCGGCTAAAAAATCGTCGTCTTTCTCGTCCACGTAAAGCAGGTGTCCTAATCGTATATGTCTAAAGTTTCGAGCCTCCATTAGTAAAGACGAGTGCCCTATTCAAAACGCTAATAAAAATAACCAATATTTTCAATTTCAATGATTTCTGCATAAAAAGCGGCAAAACGACTAGCGTATCCGCAGCGGGTGCCGTCTTGTTTACGGAAAGAAGACATCCATGCACCTATCCGTAATCGTACCCGTATTCAACCGACCCAACGAAATAAAAGACCTGTTGGATAGCCTCACTTGCCAGACCGATTCGGCTTTCGAAGTGGTCATTGTAGAAGATGGTTCCACCCATAGCTGCGAAACGGTGGCAGCGGCGTTCCAGTCCAAGTTGGACATCAACTACCTATTTATAGAGAATGCTGGTCCAGGCCCGGCGCGCAATGCGGGTAGTAAGGCGGCAACAGGCGACTATCTGGTTTTCCTCGACTCGGACTGTGTTTTGCCGGAACACTATATCGAAACCCTGCGGCAGTCCCTCGCATCGGAATACGCCGATGCGTTCGGCGGACCCGACCAAGCGCGGGCCGATTTCACGTTGCTGCAACGGGCCATCAACTATTCCATGACTTCCTTCTTTACCACCGGTGGCATCCGCGGCGGAAGTGAAAAGCTGGATAAATTCCATCCACGAAGCTTCAATATGGGGTATTCCAAAGCGGTGTTTGAGCGCACGGGTGGGTTTTCAGCGATGCGTTTCGGAGAAGACATCGATATGAGCATCCGGGTCATCAGGGCCGACTTCAGGACACGCCTCATCAAACAAGCGTATGTTTATCATCGGCGGCGTACCAGTTTACGGCGGTTTTTCAAGCAGGTGTATAATTCGGGCATTGCGCGCATCAATCTGTATAAGCGGCATCCCCATTCGTTAAAAGTAGTGCATTTGGCCCCTGCGGTATTCACCCTAGGGGTTGTTTTCATTTTAGCGCTTTCGCTGTTTTTATCTCCTTATTTTTTAATCTTGTTGCTTGCGCACGCTGGCTTCATCCTGGTAGATGCGGCAGTACGCAGCCGCAACTTTTTGATCGGTTTACTAGCTGTGGTAACGAGCTACGTGCAATTGCTGGGGTATGGCATGGGGTTCATCCATGCCTTCCTAGCGCGGATTATGTTCCGAAAGGGGGAGTTTGCGATGTTCCAACGGTCTTTTTATGAATGACGGCAGCGGGCGGCCATTTAATAATTTTCAGTATCTGAGCAGATTAATAATTTCACGAGGAAATACGTGATTTTTTGTTCATCATAACCAGAATGATATTATAGCGGAGATCGTCAGGGATAAAATAAAATACGTTAATCAATGATATTTTATTTGCAAATTAATTTTTATGTACGTTTGCAGAACAAAGTGCCTCATCGGACATTGCTCTGGTGGTGCACTCTAAAAAAATATTGAGCCCAGTGTAATGCTGGGCTTTTTTATTTTGTACTTAATTAACGTTTGCCTCTAATTTGGCAGCCTGGTTCTCGCTTTTTCCAATATGAGTTTTTTGAGCTTCTTTGTCAGGGTAGAATCAAGGGATCGTTTTTCATCTCAAAAAAACACCTATTCTGTATCAAAGTGCCATGTACCGGTATAATATAACCTATCTGCATGCAAACGCAGGGTGAAGCGCTTGTTACCCGCAGCGTCCTTATGAAAAAGACAATCGAGAGTTAAAAAAGCGGCCGGCCTTATAGCCGCCGATTAGGCCGACCATTAATCCGAGCACGAAGTAAGGGGTTAGGATGGCATTATAAGCGGTTGAAGTGTCGTAATCACTTGCAAGTCGAATCAAATCAGCTTGGATACCAACAATAATTTCAGTAGCCATGCCAAACACAGCATACCAGCAAAGGTACTTGACAGCGTTCGTTCTATTGTAATAACTGATCGCAAAAGCGCCAAGAAAATAAATTACCCCGAAATATAGTCCGGCAATCAGTGCCATATTATGGGGCGGGAGAACCCGTGTGCATGCCGCCAAAAGCTCCGTAGCAAAACCAGCCAGTAAAAGGAATGGGATAGACGGTCGGCTAAAAAGGTGCTTTAAGCTTGCATTCTCTGGGTTCCGAATGGTGAAAAATAGGCTAACCACGCCGATGAACTGCATAAATAATAGCATATAAAAGCTGAATTCGACATAGGAATTCTGGAATTCGTAGAGCGCAATGGAAAGCGCGTTATCAAATTGGCTGTTGATTGCCACGACTTTATTTACCCATGCCGCCAGCCCCATGAGGAAGGCTGCATTAACCAGCATCAACAGGGGACGTCGCTGTAATTTGCGCTGTAAATAGGCAGCGACAGCGCGTTTGTGGTATATCAGCAAGCCAATTGCGGCACAAAGCACCAGGTGTGTAGCTGCGACCAATAGCGATGAAAACAAGGGCACCTCCCCACCGCTTCTCAAGGCGTTACCGTAGATAACAGTCAACAAAGCTTTACCTAATTCCCAAAGCCCGGTCAATCCGGCAAATCCAAAAATGAAATAAACCCAAATCCGGTTAACCTTTAAAGAAGGGCGTACTTTCCCATATTCCTTCACCAATTGCCGTTGCGTACCTAAACGTTTGATGGCTATTGTAAAGGCTTCTTCTTCGGTTAGCCCTTGTTTGGCGAGCACCTCAACGGAATCGTGGAGATGACTCGCAAGTTCTTTAGCGTCATCGGAGGGTAGACTACCCTCCGCAGCGATTGATTCGACGTACTTCGCTACTGCTTTTTCAATGTTAAATGAGGTTGCCATAATTGCTGCATTAAATCATGAATAAAATCCCATTGCCCCACTTGGGAATCGAGCGCTGTCATCCCCTTGCTCGTAATTTTGTAATACTTCCGCTCCCGTCCATTATCACCCTTCTTCCAATCAGCTTCTATCCACCCCTTGCCTTCCATTTTTTTGAGTACTGGATATAATGTGCCCTCAGCCACATCGAGCTGGCCGCCTGATTTTTCCTTGAGATGCTGAATGAGTTCGTACCCGTAACTTTCTTGCCTTTTAAGGATCATTAATACCATCGGCGCGAGCGAGCTGGCAACTAGGTCTTTTCCAACTTCCTTCATAATACTGCAATTATACATAGAAGTTCTAAGTATACAACTATTTTTCTACTTTTATTTTATATTGTTACTCCTCATTCTGGTTGCGGCATTCATACTATCCAACATACTGCCGTCTTATATTTACACCCTAAAAAAATCCTATGTGATGCCCATATTTTCATCGCTGTCCCATTAACAGCCGCCTGCACAGTGGATGGTTGCCTCACGTTTGCCGCTAATTCAGAAGCCTGATTGTCGCCATTTCCAATATGAGTTTTTTGAACCTCCTTGCCAAGGCAGAATCAAATCTCCTGCACACTCACGGGATATTGGATATATGGTCGTACAAACTTTGCTTTTTCGCCATGAGATTGCTATTTTTAACCCGTGAACACTACCCAAGCGGCCTATTGAAGCCGATAGAGCAACATATCCAGTTAAGCATAAGCGGCAAATCCCGCCCACCCGAGCGCGCGTTTGCCGGCACAACCGTTTTCTATGTTGCCGTGAAGGTACCTGCGGGGACGACAGGAGTAACACTGCAGTTGCCAGCCCGCACCCTCCTACTGGTACTCAACGGCCAGAGCGCAACCCGGTGGGCGTTCGGAAATGACCGGAAGCAGCTCAACATCCCCCCGTTCGCCTTTTTCGCAGTCCTGGGACCGGCCGGAGCTATCGAGGTGCAACCCGAACAGGGCACATCCACATCCACTGCGCATTGCATCGGCTTCTCGCACCGGGCCATCCCTTTGCTGGCGAAAGAGTTTGACCGCTTTGCCGAGCTTGCGGCAACGACCGAAGACACTGCGCCGGAAAGTAAAACCCTCCCCCACCGGTTCCTTCCATACACCGTATATAAGTACCTGGACCGGCTTCATACAAGAGATAAACTAGGGTTTGCATTGAATGTATATTGCAAAGAAGCGCTTTATCAGGTAGCGAAACTCTACCATACCAATTTAATGGCGGCCACACCTAAGCCGCGCGTCACGCAAGACGAAGATAGGCTGCGCCAGGCTGAAGAACTCATCCGAACGCACTTCGCCGACCCCACGTTCAACGTAGACAGCCTCGCGCAAGACGTCGGCCTCTCCCGCCGCAACCTCTACCGGTTGTTTGAAAACCAAGAGAAATCTACACCCCAGAAGCTGATACTGGTTACCCGGTTGGAAAGGGCACACGAGCTATTGAAAAACAACGACCATTCCGTGGGCGACGTAGCCACCATGGTGGGGTTCAACCATCCGTCCTACTTCGCTACACAGTATAAAGCCGCTTTTGGCCACCTACCCAACGAACACCGTTAAACACCTACAAATAAGACCTTTGCACGAACAATTATCAATATCGTGCCAAAAATACCATTGATCGGATTGCAGATTGGCACGATACTGCTAACACGCTGCCTCAATATTCCCCAATTTTGTTATATGCCCCTTTCCTACAGGTATGGACAACGGGCATCGTTCTTTGACAGGTTATTACATCCCGGGGGGAAGCTCCTGCTCACCGAGAAAGCGTTATTGCTCATGTATAAAAGTTCATTGCTCGCTTTCAATGCTTCGTTGAAGATGAGCAAAACTTCATTGCTCGCTTTCAATGCTTTGTTGAAGGTGAGCAAAAGTTCACCGCTCGCTTTCAATGCTGCGTTGAAGATGAGTAAAAGTTCATTGCTCGCTTTCAATGCTGCGTTGAAGATGAGCAAAACTTCATTGCTCGCTTTCAATGCTGCGTTGAAGATGAGCAAAAGTTCACCGCTCGCTTTCAATGCTGCGTTGAAGGTGAACAAAAGTTCACCGCTCGCTTTCAATACTGCGTTGAAGGTAAACAAAAGTTCATTGCTCGCTTTCAATGCTGCGTTGAAGATGAGCAAAAGCTCATTGAACACCTTCAAACCCGGAAAAACGTTCCGCCGCATCAGCCCAACCTCCGGATACCTCCGGTAAAGCCAGAACCATCAACCCTAACCTGTGGATTAATTCATTAAATTTTAAACACTTAAATTCAATTGTTATGTATTACAAACCCAAATTTAGTTTCAAGCGCAAAACGACAGAAGCGCTGGACCATGCAGCCGAGAAGGTATTCACCAATATGAGCGGCAATGAGCTTTTTACGGATGTGGCCGATGAAGTAGTCGCACTAGAAACCGAACTGACCGATTTCCGTGCGGCTGTAGCAGCGGCTATCCGTGGCGGCAAGTCCACCACCACAGAGCGTAATCAAACTCGGACCATTCTGGAAAACCGATTACAGATGCTTGCTATGGGCGTACATCGGGTGGCCAAGGGCGACCCAGCCCTTATCTTGGCTGCCGGATTTGATCACACCAAGGCCCGCCAACCCAAGGGCCTATGTCCACAGCCCATCGATTTCGTGGTCATCAACGGGTCGCTCGGCTCGTGCGCCGTCAGGCTGAAGGTAAAACCCCATCGCAACGCCCGGGCCTACCGCTTTGCTTACCGGATGGCGGGTAGTGCCGATGCGTGGACCGAAGTGGATGCCCACGGATCCAAACGGACGGTAGCTGGGTTGCAGCAGTTCGTGGAATATGAATTTCGCTGTACCTACATCGGCAATGATACGGATGAGTTGAATTACAGCGACAAGGTAACGGCTATTGTAATCTGATGCTAAGCACCGCGGTCCAATCGTCCGCAAGTCAACATCAGCGGAACTTCTTGAACTAACAATTTTAACGGCACTCCAGAAATGGGGTGCCGTTTTTTTTTTCTGTACTTTTGCTGCAATTGATGAACCCATGGAAAAAAACATCACCCACCATCCGCTCCGTACTATCGAGTTGGCGTATCACCGCGATAGGCCGCAACCCGATTGGGAAAAGGAAACACTATCGAAATATATCCACCTGCATGACGAGGTGTGGCGGCTAAAAAATATGCGCGAGGAGTATGAGCACCGATTGGATAAGGCCATCTCGCATATGAAAGAAATCTTCTACGCCATATCGCCATACCGACAGCGGCTACGCCTGCTACAAGCCGTGGCCGGAATCATCGAATCCGTACATGCCCGCCCACTAGACAACAGTGGCGTGTTCCACATCGATATGGACGATTTCCGGACAAACAAGGACCGTGTAACCGATGATATGGTTGCGCTTGGCAGCGAGATGTCCCGGTGCAAGGAAGAGTACAATACATTCATAAATACATCCGAAGAATTTGACGTCTGGTTTGAGGATTTCGCCGAGGGGCAGTTGCATGAAATCTACCAACGATACGACGAAGTCAGCGTGGATACAGTTTCCCTCGACCGCGACCATCAAAATCTCCTCGAAGAATGGCAACACATTACTTTTTCCGAACGGCTATATAAGGACAAAGCCCTCTCTTCATTCTTTGAATACACCGAAATAGTAGAAATTACAGCTGATTTTTCCGAAGATGTGAATGTGATGGAAAACAGGCTTTATAAGCGACACCCTGAAATCGAAAAATCAGGCATCATCAATATCCGCCTCGGTGATGATGGGGAATACCGCGCTTTTTAGCTACTTTTGTCCCTGTGAAAAAATGGCTGTTGCTCATATCTATTTCTACCCTATGCTGTTCGGCGCTACAGGCGCAGCAGCGGGATGAATTGCGCCTCCTGTCATCATCACATAGTCGGCTGAATGCCGTTACCGGCCGCATGATCAACTACCGGCCGGTATACGAACACCATGGCTCCACCCTCTCCGCCGATAGCGGCTACATCTACAACGACGACGAAGGGCGCCAGTTTTTCGATGCCTTCGGTAAAGTCATCATCACCCAGCCCAGTGGCTCGGTAATCTATGCCGACAAGCTGCACTACGTAGCCGAAACGCAACTGGCTACCCTTACCAACAACGTACGCATGGTCAGTGAGAATTCGATACTCACTACCAACTACCTCACTTACAACATGGAAAGCAGCGTGGGCACTTATACGGGTGGAGGACGCATTGTAAACACAACCGATACCATCACCAGTAAAAATGCTTACTACTTCGACAATACGAAGGACGCTTATTTCCGGTACGACGTCGTCGTGCGCACGCCCGATGTGAAGATTTATACCGACACCATGCGCTACAATTCGGATACGAAAGACACCTACTTCTATGGTCCCACCAACATCAAGGGCAACGATGGGGCCAATATGTATACCGAGCGGGGCAAGTACAACACGGAGACCGAGCAAGCGTGGTTCGACCTGGACAACCTATATACCGAGGGAAGCAAATTCCTGCGTGGCGATAGCATTTACTACGACGGCGTATCGGGCAATGGCCACGCTGTGGGAAATGTGGTGTTTATCGATACGGCCGACCAATATTTCAGCTACGGCGGCGAAGGCGTGTACAACCGTACCGAAGAATCGATCACGATGACCCGCAACCCACTGGTAATGACCGTGACCCGTAGCGACAGTACCGCCAGGGACAGCCTTTCGGCAGATAGCCTGATGGGCGATAGCCTCCTTACGGACAGCCTCCTCGCAGACAGTATAAGCGAACCGCTATTGCCTCCGGATAGCCTCTTTGCCGATAGCTTAGCGCCACCGGTCAACGAACCACCCGTCATCGATACCATATACCTCACCGCCGACACGCTTTTTTCGCGGCTGATTTTGCTCAAAGACTACGTACCACGGGTTTTCGAGCTTGACCGCGAGGGTGGTGAGCTCGATGAATTTACCGATGAGTCGTATGGCGACGATTTCGGTGGCATGGATGGCTTCAGCGGTTTGGACGAATTGGTGCAGCCGGGCGACACGAGTGTACGTGCACCAGCCCTGCCACCGGGCGCCGATACCGCGCGGGTAGACCGTACAGCCCTACCGCTAGACTCGCTCGAAGCACCGCCCGACAGCCTCGCAACAGTGCTGAAAGACACCATTATCCAACAAGATACCGCCATAGCCGGCGAACAGCTGGCAACCGATTCTGCCCTGCTGGCCACTCATATCGAACGCGTGAACGCGGTGCCGCTTGGCGCCGAGCTGGGCCACGATGCGCTGGCGCAAAGCTTGGCGGCCGACAGCCTGCTGCGGGACCGGGCCATCATCCCCACGGGGGGCGAAGCGGACAGTCTCATGGCCGGTGCCATCGCCGCACTCTCGCGCCCATCTACAGATACCATCCCTTCCGACTCGCTGGCTAACGACACCGCTAAAACACGCATTATCAAAGCGTATTACAACGTGCGGCTGTTTAAATCGGACTTACAAGCGGTCGCCGACTCGGTATATTATGGATACCCCGACTCGATGATGCGCTTTTTCGGGCGACCCATGATCTGGGCCCAAGGGTCGCAGATGACTTCCGATACCATTTTCATGCAGGTGCATAACGAACAGCTGGATAACATGATCCTTATGGGTAACGCTTTCATGGTGAACACCCAGCTGGACTCCACGAAGTATAACCAGATTAAAGGTCGGCGGATTACCGCGTTTTTCGACAATAACGAACTGGACCGCATGTTTGTAGATGGCAACGCGGAAAGTATCTACTACAACGTCGATAAAGAGAAGCAGGTTTACACCAACATGTACCACAGCCGGAGCAGCCGCATCAAGATCGTGGTGGACAGCAATGAAATCGTGAAGTTCGTTCCCATAAACCGTATGGACAGCAAGTTATACCCCATGTTCCTTGTGCCGCAGGAGGCCGAGATTTTGGATGGCTTTGTGTGGAAACCGGGCGACCGGCCGATCTCGAAGGAGGATCTATTGACACGCCGGCGACCACCCGCCGACGTGGCATCGGCCGTTCCAGCCGACTCGACCGACACACCGGAGTCGCCTGGGGCAGATGATCAATCGCCCGCAGCAGGCCGGCCCATTACCAATGATTCGGTGCGTATGGACCTACCCGTGCAACTGCCCGATAGTGTGGCGAGGAATGCGGATTCTTCGGCATACATTCGCCCGCCACGCACCCACCAAGCTAGCATGACGCTGGCTAGGCAACGGCAGTCTACACTTACAGCCTTTGATGCAACCAACCGGGCAGTACGCGATAGAGCCAGGCGACACCCCGCCACCGCCGTGTGACATACACCACATGGCGCCGCTTCTGCAACCCCCGATAAATCTGTCGGGCCGCTTTATCCACCGGTGCCACCCAGAATCGTGTAGGTGATTTGGCCATCGGGGTATCCACGAAGCCGGGACAAAGATCCGTTACCGCGATATCCAACTGTTCTTTATACGCCTTCTGCCTCAGCCCCTGCAGATAATTGATCTGATAAGCCTTACTGGCGCTGTATCCTGGTGCCTGCCGACTGCCGCGCATGCCGGCCACGGACGTGATGGCGGCCAAATGCCCACGCCCCTGCGCCTTAAAATAATTGAATGCCCAATCGGCCAGCTGCGTAAACGCACGCACATTGAGGTCGATCATCCGCTGTTCGATGTCGAAATCCAGTGCTGCATTGGTATCGCCACCCCCGGCACTGATCACAATGGTATCTACGCCGCCCATGGCTGTTGCAAGCGCCGCTAAGTGGGTGATACTCGTTGCGACAGCTGTTACGTCGAACGCAACGGTATGGTAGCTGGTCGGCCGCGCATCCGCCATCTCGCGAAGCAATGCCTCGCGCCGGCCCGTGATGCCTACGATATGGCCTTCGGTCGCAAAAACCTCGGCTACCGCATGGCCAATGCCAGACGTTGCCCCGATGATGATGATTTTTTTACTCGTCATGGTCCTATCGGCCGTTCCGCTTTTACGGCGACCAGCCGCTAAAGGTAGAAACAATTTGGCAATTCCGCTCGGGCTCACCCTTTTGGTTATCCGATACTATTTTGTACCTTTGCAGAAAGGGCCATGTTATTCCTTTCGTTGTTGCTCCCTACCCCAGCTTGCAAATCCTCGAAACGCGGTAGTGGCCCTGATAGAGTTGTTTAATTTAAAATCATCAATGGGAAGATCGCAAGAGACATTCAGTAAAAAAGAAAACGCCAAGAAACGAAGACAGAAGAAAAAAGAAAAGGAGTTGCGCCGTGACGAAAAGCGGGAGTCCGCTGCATCCAGCAAAGGCAAAAGCTTAGATGAAATGCTTGCCTATGTGGATGAGAATGGCAACATCACGAATACCCCGCCCGATCCCAAGAAGCTCAAACCGGTGTCGGCAGAAGAAATCTTGATCAGCACGCCAAAACTCGAAGACCTCGAAGATGCCGACGGCATGCGTACCGGCCGTGTGGCGTACTACAATGAGTCGAAGGGCTATGGTTTCATTAATGACGGCATGACAGGCGAACGTATCTTCTTCCATGTCAATGATCTGACCGAACCTATTGCCGAAAACGACCGTATCGAATTTAACATCGTGAAAGGCCAACGTGGCCCGCAAGCGGCAGACGTCAAAAAAATCAGCTGAGCCGCGCCGCCAGCAGACGCTGTAGGAACAAAATATGCAACGTCAAATGCCAAAACCATTTGGCGTTTTTTTACTACGTTTGTGTTATGTCGGTAAACAAGGAAATCAAACGCATCACCACCCATACCATCCGGGAGATGAAAAGCCGTGGTGAAAAAATAGCGATGCTTACGGGGTACGATTATTCCATGGCCCGCGTACTGGATGATTCGGGCATCGATATCATTCTCGTGGGCGACTCGGCCGCCAATGTGATGGCTGGCTATGAAACCACCGTGCCCATCACACTCGAGGAGATGATGTACCATGCTTCTGCAGTGGTACGTGCCGCTAAGCGTGCGCTGGTGATCGTGGATCTGCCGTTCGGCTCCTACCAGGGCGACAGCAGCGACGCCCTGAAAGCTGCCGTGCGCGTAATGAAGGAAACGGGCGCCCATGGCCTCAAAGTGGAAGGTGGCATCGAAATACAGGAAACGGTGCAGCGTATCGTCAATGCGGGCATCCCCGTGATGGGCCACCTGGGTCTTACCCCGCAATCTATTTATAAATTCGGCACCTACACCGTACGGGCTAAAGAAGAAACCGAAGCCGAAAAACTCAAAACAGATGCCCAAATATTGGAAGATGCCGGCTGCTTTGGTCTGGTACTCGAGAAAATACCAGCGGCACTTGCAACCGCGGTAACGGGCACCATCGGCATTCCGACCATCGGCATCGGCGCAGGTGCCGGGTGCGACGGACAGGTACTTGTGGTGCATGATATGCTGGGTATCAATAAAGGATTCAAACCAAGGTTTCTACGCCAATATGCCAACCTATATGAGGAAATAGGCAATGCCGTGAGCAGCTACATCCGCGACGTCAAGTCGTCGGACTTCCCGAATGACAAGGAACAGTATTGAGTGCGACTTTGACTTTTCGTCAACAATTATCAAGCGCCGATTGTTAGCCTACCAAACACCGCTTGGCATCCCCAAGCGGGGCAATACACGCGCTTATGGATACTGTTGTTTTCGAAAACACCTTGCAAGCTTACCTTATCGTTATCGCCATCATCGTACTGGGCATATTGGTTGTCCGCCTGTTTAAACGTACCCTGCTGGTTTGGCTGAAAAGTGTGGTCCAAAAATCGATCACTACGTTCGATGATTTTTTAGTTCAGGGAATCGGCAACGCCTTTTTACCATTGCTGTATTTCGGGGTGGTCTACTTTGCCTTGAAAAGCCTGGTACTGCCCATGTGGCTAAATCGGGCGATCGACATCGCCGCCATGTTTTTATGGGTCTTCCTGATTACCCGGCTCATCATTTTTGCCATCCACTATTTCCTGAAGGAACATTTGAAACGGCGGGGCCGTGCAGCCACCGGTTTGCAGCAAATAAAAGGGATTACGCTGATTCTTTCCGTTATGATATGGATCGTAGCCATTCTTTTTTTCATCAGCAACCTGGGTTACAACGTGGCAACGTTATTAACCGGCCTTGGGATAGGTGGTATTGCAATTGCACTCGCTACGCAAAACATCATCGCCGACCTTTTCAATTATTTCGTGCTGTTTTTCGATCGCCCTTTTGAAATAGGCGACTTCATCGTGGTAGAAGACAAAAGCGGCACCATTGAATCAATCGGTATAAAAACCACGCGCGTTAGGGCGTTGACGGGGGAACAACTCGTTTTTTCAAATACGGACCTGACCAATTCGCGGCTTCACAATTTCAAACGGATGCAGCGACGGCGGATTGCTTTCACTACCGGTGTTACGTATAATACCCCGAAAGAGAAGCTGATAAAGATACCGCACATGATCCAAGAGGCGATTACGAGCCAACCGGAAACGCTTTTCGATCGCTCACACTTCTTGTCTTACGGCGATTTCAGCTTGGTGTTTGAAACGGTATATTTTGTACTCGATGATGATTTCAACAAATACATGGATATCAATCAGGCGATTAACCTGTTCCTTTATGATGCATTTGCAAAAGAGGGGATCACATTCGCCTACCCTACCCAAAGCCTGATCGTACGGAATTCGGCCATCGCGAACGAGTCTGCAGATGACGACGAGGCTAGCCCGTAATGGCCTGCCAAATCATATCTTTTAAGGCTTGGATATTTTTATTTGCTACCGACGAGATAAATACATAAGGTATTCCGGAAGGAACTTCAGCCTTCATCTCGGCCTCCAGTTCATCGTCGAGCATGTCAGCTTTGGTAACGGCTAGGATACGGGGTTTGTCTTTCAATTCGGGGTTGAACGCAATGAGCTCGCCCAATAGAATGTTATATTCTTCGGCAATGGTCCGGTCCGTATCGGCGGGCACCATGAACAACAGCACGGAATTACGTTCGATGTGGCGTAGGAATCGATATCCCAACCCCTTCCCTTCCGACGCTCCTTCGATGATACCGGGGATATCGGCCATAACAAACGACTTGTTGTCGCGATAGGAAACGATACCTAGGTTGGGCACCAATGTAGTAAAAGGATAGTCGGCTATTTCGGGCTTTGCGGCAGAGACCACGGAAAGCAACGTAGACTTCCCCGCGTTGGGGAACCCTACCAATCCCACATCAGCCAGCACTTTCAGTTCAAGGACCATCCATTGCTCCTTACCCGATTCGCCGGGCTGTGCATACCGCGGCGTCTGCTGTGTAGGGCTTTTGAAATGCCAGTTCCCTTGTCCGCCCCGCCCACCGGCGGTAAGCACTTTCACCTCACCGTCTTCGGTGATATCAAACAGCACTTCGTTGGTTTCGGCATCGCGCGCTACGGTACCCAGCGGTACTTCCAGCACTTCGTCCCTGCCATCGGCACCGGATTTCAGGGCACTGCCCCCGGGCTGGCCGTCATCGGCAATCACGTGCTTGCGGTACTTCAGGTGCAGCAACGTCCACAATTGCGCATTGCCCTTAAGGAAGACATGGCCGCCACGGCCGCCATCGCCGCCATCGGGACCGCCCTTGGAGGTAAACTTATCGCGATGCAAATGCGCAGAGCCCGCCCCGCCCTTACCGGAACGGCAGCATATCTTTACGTAGTCTACGAAATTTGACCCTTGTGCCACGCTTTACAATCAAACCAACGAGTCAACAACTCCGCCGATCTCGCTAAAAATAGCTTCAATGTCGCCGATTCCATTCACTTTGGTAAGTTTACCTTGTTGCTCATAATACGGCAATACGTGGATGGTTTTATTGAAGTACTCCTCAATACGTTTTTTCAACTTTTCGCTGTCGTCGTCGGCGCGGTTGCTGATGGCCTTACGTTTAGCAATACGCGCCGTCAATTCAGCTTCAGTAACGTCGAGTGCGATAACGCCGGTGATACTGGAATCCTTCGATTCCAGGAAGCGATCCAATGCCTCGGCTTGTGCCACCGTGCGGGGGAAACCATCGAAGATAAAACCCTTTGCCTGTGGGTTCTTATCGATCTCCTCCTCCAGCATGGCAATGGTAATGGAATCGGGCACCAATTCGCCGTCGGCAATTAACTTGCTCACACGCTGCCCCAATTCCGTCTGGTTGGCGATATGCGCCCGGAAAATATCGCCCGTGGAAATATGCACCAGTTCGTACCGGTCGATAAGCTTTTGCGATTGGGTTCCCTTCCCTGCTCCCGGAGGGCCAAATAAAACAAGGTTTAGCATCATATATCCGTAAAAAATAATAGCCTAACCGGTATGCTGATTAGGCTATATGAGTGAAACATGTGCGCTTGAAGGGAGTCGAACCCCTAACCTCCTGATCCGTAGTCAGGTGCTCTATCCAGTTAAGCTACAAGCGCATTCCCGATTCGGTTCGCAAAGATAGGAATCTGATTGATACCTGCGAAATATTTTTGGAAAAAATACCGGGTATGATCACCGGAATGGTATTAGTCCCCTGATTTTATTACCTTTAAAGCCAAACATATTCATCGTGTCAAACGTTAAACTCCTTATGGATTACAATAAAAGCCTAATCAAACGGCGTCGGATTCGCATCGGCGATATCAGTATCAGCTATTTATTGAAAGAAACCGAACCTACCAACCAAACCGTGGTATTTGTACACGGCTTCCCTTTTAATAAAAACATGTGGATACCGCAACTGGAAGGACTTCCTCCTACAGTTAGAGGCATCGCGATGGATGTGCGGGGCCACGGAAACAGCACCACGGGCCATGGCTTTTTCAGTGTGGATGTGTTCGCTAAAGACCTGCTGGTTTTTTTGCGGAAAATGGCGATCAAGCGCGCCGTGGTATGCGGGATTTCCATGGGTGGATACATCGCGCTCCGGGCATACCAGATCCAGCCCGACGCATTCGCCGGTTTAGTATTGTGCGACACCAACTCGCTTGCCGACGACAACACCGCGAAGCAAAAGCGGTTTGACACCATCCAGTCCGTGCTGAAAAATGGTAAACGGGCATTTTCCATCGGGTTCGTCAACAACGTATTCGGACAAAAGGCGCTATCGGAAAATCCGGAAGCCATCGACCTGATCAAAAGCAGTATCCGCCGGAACACGGAAAGCAGCATCTGCGCTACCCTACTGGCGCTCGCCTCGCGTACCGATACCACTGATAGCCTGCAAGAGATCACGGTACCCTCGCTGGTTGTCCGCGGTGCAGAAGACCGCGTTACCCCGCGCGAACAGTCCGATATCCTCGTATCCAAGATACCCGGGGCCACCTACCTGGAAATCCCCGATTGCGGCCATCTGCCCAATCTGGAAAATGCAACCCGCTTCAATATGGAGTTGATGGCGTTTCTCGACCAAATCGACGTGGTGTAACACGGCGGCCGTCAGGCCAATGTAAAAATCAACCAACGGATTGCATTTATGAGTAAGGGGCAGTACTTTGCGCTGTATTTCGCCTGTTACACCGGCATGAAGAAAACCATCAAACGTATGTTGTTAAGCTTGCTTATCGTCTTTACGGCGCTCGCCGTGGGGATCATGATATTTATCCGACAACCACCATTCGGCAGGGCCCCGCAGGGACAACGGCTGGAGCGGATTGAACAATCGCCCAACTATAAAGACGGGCGCTTCCAAAACCTCGAAGATACACCCGATCTGGCCGAAGGGGCAAATATGGTTACCGTGCTATGGAATTTCCTTTTTGCCAAGAAACCGCGGCAGATACCCGTGGATTCCATCCCTTCTGTTAAAACGGACCTCCATGGGCTCGATCCCGACACCGACATGCTCGTCTGGTTCGGCCATTCCTCGTACTTCATGCAGACGGCCGGCAAGAAATTCCTGGTAGACCCGGTGTTCAACGGCCATGCCTCCCCGGTGTCGTTCACTACGAAAAGCTTCCCCGGAACCACGGGGTACCACGTGTCGGATATGCCCGATATCGACTACCTTATCATCACGCACGACCATTGGGACCACCTCGACTACAACACCGTTAAACAGCTCCAACCCAAAGTGGGCCGCGTGGTCTGCCCCCTGGGCGTGGGTGCACACCTCGAATACTGGGGCTACCCGGCGGCAAAAATCGTGGAGCTTGACTGGCATGAGTCGACCGCACTGGCAGACGGGCTTACGCTGCGCGCCACCCCGGCACGCCACTTTTCGGGCCGCGGCTTTAAACGGAACGGCACGCTGTGGGCCTCGTTCGTATTGAATACGCCCACACAGCGCATATTCATCGGTGGCGACAGTGGCTACGGAACGCATTTTTCGCAAATCGGCGAACAATATGGACCATTTGACCTCGCCATCCTCGAAGACGGACAATACCACCCCCATTGGGTGTATATCCACACCCTACCCGAACAGGTTCTCCTTGCCGCACAAAACCTCGGGGCCAAGCGGGTACTGCCGGTGCACAATTCCAAATTCCCCTTGGCCATGCATGCATGGGATGACCCGCTCATCAAAATCACCGAAGCGAATAGTACAACGGGCTTGCCATTGCTTACGCCGATGATCGGCGAACCGGTGTACCTGCGAGATACCGCACAAACCTTTACACGGTGGTGGGAAGGCATCAATTGACGGAGATAACCATCCCCGAAAACCGTTATTTTCCAATTTCGTCCTGCGGGTTTCAAGGATTTACCCCTTAGTTTATGTACATTCGCCTTGATAAAATCCATCACTATGAACAAGGCCAATTGGATTCCCACCCGCAAAAGTACGTTGATTGCCGCAGGTGGAGTAATCATTGTCATCATCATCGCGTTGCTCCTTTGGAAGTACAGCCAATCGAACACCGTGAATGCCAACAACACCGCTTTCGCCAAATATGTAGAAGCCTATACCGCTGGTGTGGTATCTCGCGAAAGTACCATACGCGTACGGCTGGCATCACAGATAAGCACCTTTCAGCAAACCAACCAGGAAGACCAGCGCGAGCTCTTTTCCGTCGACCCCCATGTCAAAGGGAAGGTGTATTGGATAGACGCCCGTACCGTGGAGTTCAGGCCCGACGAGCAGCTGAAGCCGGGGCGTGAGTATAACGTCACCTTCCACCTCGATAAAGTGGCCGACGTAAGCAACGATCTAACCGATTTCGTCTTTAATTTCAAAGTCATCGAGCCATCGTATAATGTGGAAATCGACGGATTGACATCGCAGACAAACACCGCCACCGACCTGATGAAACTCACCGGACGCATTGTTTTTGCAGATGCGGAACAGCCGGAAGATATCGAGAAAATATTAACAGCAGCATCGCAGGAAGGTATATTGTACGATATCAAATGGCAGCATAACGTCCAAACACGACTATCTACCTTCGCTATCGACTCGATACCTAGGGGCGATGAGGCGCGCAGCCTTGTCATGAACTGGGATGGCCGTTCCATTACCGCTTCGAAAGCGGATGAAACAACCATCGAAATACCGGCCAAAGGTACATTCAAGGTATTGGATATCCGCGCGGTACACGAGCCAGAGCAATATGTACTGGTGCAATTCTCTGATCCCATCCTCGTTGCCCAACAGCTCAGCGGATTGATCGATATCGCGGACATGCAAGAACTTCGCTATACCATCGATGGCAGTGAAGTGAAAGCATATGCACCCGATCGGCTGGAGGGCGACTACGCCATCGCCGTGAACGAGGGAGTGGAAAACATCAACAATCAGAAAATAAAGGTAGCGTATGCCGCCAATGTCAATTTCGAAAACCGACTGCCCTCCGTCAGCATCCCCGGCCAAGGCTCCATCCTACCCGGTTCGGGAAAACTCACCATGCCCTTCGAGGCGGTAAACCTGCGGGCCGTGGATGTGACCATTGTCAAAATTTTTGAAAACAACGTGCCGCAATATTTCCAGCAGACCTACGACAGCAAATACGAATTGCGGCGCGTAGCCCGGCCCGTGGTGCAGAAGACCATCGCACTCGATACCGACAAGAGCATAAACCTGCACCGAAAAAACCGCTTTTCGCTGGACATCGACCAGCTACTCAAAGCCGAGCCAGGGGCTATCTATCGTGTACTGATCGGATTCCGCCACAGCTACTCCGTGTACCCGTGCAGCGATGCGGATGCCGAAGCCATCGCCGAGGCCGAGGAGCAGCAACGCAGCTATTATTACGGCGACCCGATTGATGATGAGGACGAGTTTTGGGGGCGGTACAATAGTTATTATCCGTATGATTACGACTGGGATGAACGCGATAACCCTTGCCACAGTGCCTACTACACCACCGGGCGTTGGGCCAGCCGCGACATGCTGGCATCGAACATCGGGCTCATTGCCAAGCGCGGCAACGATAACAGCATAAACGTCATCACCACCAGTATCCTCACCGCACAATCGATGGCAGATGTGGAAGTGACGCTGCTCGACTACCAACAGCAGGTGATCCAAACCGCTACCACAAACGCCGACGGGTTTGCTAAAGTGGAAGTACCCCGAAAGCCTTTCATGCTTATCGCCGCCAAAAACGAAGAGCGTGGATACCTTAAGCTGGACGACGGCTCGTCCTTGCCGTTGAGTCGCTTTGACGTAGGCGGCGATGTGGTGCAGAAGGGCATCAAAGGGTTTATTTACGGCGAGCGTGGCGTATGGCGGCCGGGCGACTCCCTGTTTGTGGGTTTCATCATGGAAAACCAATCGGCCGACCTCCCGGAAGGGCACCCCGTTACCTTCGAACTGTACAACCCTAAAGGACAGCTCAACAAGCGCCTGGTAGAATCAACGCATACCAATGGGTTCTATACGTTCAAAACGAAAACGGAAACTACCGCCCCCACAGGCAACTGGGTTGCTAAAGTGAGTGTGGGCGGTGCGGTATTCCAAAAGACGCTGAAAATCGAGACCATTATGCCCAACCGGCTGAAAATCGATCTCGATTTCGGCGACAAAGCCGTACTGAGTAAAGGAAGTGCGGTGCCCGTCAACCTTTCTGCGAAATGGCTGTTCGGTGCCGAGGTGCAAGGGCTCAAAGCCCGCGTGGAGGCTGTGGTAACTCCAGTAAGGACTACCTTTGATGACTACCGTACCTATACGTTTGACGACCCAACGCGCAGCTTCGCGAGGGAAAGCGAAATCCTCTTCGACGGCACGCTCGATGCCACCGGAAAGGCTGCTTTTTCGGCCGACATCACCGGGACAAACGGCACGCCCGGCATGCTCCGCGCGAGCTTCACCACCCGTGTATTCGAACCGGGCGGCAATTTCAGTATCGACAACGTGAGCATGCCGTACAGTCCGTATACGAGCTACATTGGCGTGCGCACGCCCGAGGGCGACCGCCTATCGGGGAGGCTGCTTACCGATGTAGGCCATGCCGTTGACATTGTGGGTGTAGACGCTACCGGAAAGAAAATAACGGGGCGGCGCCGCGTACAGGTAGAATTCTACAAAATACGGTGGCGTTGGTGGTGGAACCAGGAAGACGAATACCTCGGTAACTTCACGCAGGATAAATACAACCAACTGCTCAAAAAAGAGACCATCACCCTCGAAAACGGCGCCGGCAAATGGAACATCCGCGTGAACTACCCCGACTGGGGTCGCTACCTAGTGCGCGTGGTGGACCTCGAAAGCGGCCACGCCACGGGAAAAACCCTCTACATCGACTGGCCCGGATGGGCACAACGTGAACAACAGAACAACCCTACAGAGGCCTCCATGCTATCATTCACGGCCGACAAGGAAACCTACCACGCGGGTGAGAAGGTTACCCTCACCATTCCCTCTTCGGCCGGCGGCCGTGGGCTCATCAGCATCGAAAATGGAAGTCGCGTATTGAAGAGCTGGTGGATAGATACCGAACAGGGGCAAACCGTGCACAGCTTCGAGGCCACCGAAGAGATGGCCCCCAATGTGTTTGTGAATGTAACCCTCCTGCAACCACACCAACAAACGGCCAACGACCTGCCCATACGGATGTATGGCGTGATACCATTGCTCATCGAAAATCCGAAAACGATTCTCAAACCACAGATCGATATCGCTGAAACACTCCGCCCGGAGACCGAATCGCGCATCTCCGTATCCGAATCCAACGGCAAGGCCATGACCTACACCATTGCCATAGTAGACGAGGGGCTACTCGATCTTACCCGTTTCAAGACGCCGGATCCACATGCGAGCTTCTACGCCCGGGAAGCGCTGGGTGTAAACTCGTGGGATCTGTTTGACCAGGTGCTCGGCGCCTGGGGCGGCGACCTGGAGCGGATACTCAGTATCGGCGGCGACGGCGAAATCGACCGCAACGTTAATCCCGCGAAGGCGAATAGATTCCAGCCGGTGGTCAAATTCCTGGGGCCCTTTACGCTGGGCAAGGGCCGCACCAACACCCATAACTTCACGTTACCGCAATACGTCGGTTCCGTAAGGGCCATGGTCATCGCCGGACAGGATGGCGCCTACGGCTTTGCTGAGAAAGCCGTAGCCGTGAAAAAGCCACTGATGCTGCTGGCGACCCTGCCGCGCGTAATCGGACCGAGGGAAACGTTCAAGCTACCACTGACGGTCTTCGCCATGGAAGACCAAGTGAAACAGGTGAGCATCGATGTGACCGCTTCGGGTGGCCTTGCCATTCAGGGGGGAAAACAGACGCTGACTTTCGCCAAACCCGGTGAGCAGATGGCCTATGCCACGGTAACCGTGGGCAACGAAACCGGCGTGGGCAAGCTCCGTGCGGTAGCGAAAAGCGGCTCAGAAACGGCAGTGTATGAAATAGAAATCGATATCCGAAACCCCAACCCGTTCATCACTTCGGTGGATAAAGATGAAATAGCAGGTAATGGGTCGTGGCAACAGGCCATGGAGCCCCTTGGGCCGGGCAATGGCAATACCGCCTCGGTGGAGGTATCGTCCCTTCCACCCATCAACCTCTCCAAACGGCTGAATTACCTGATCCGATACCCCTACGGGTGCCTGGAGCAGGTGACATCCAGCGTATTCCCGCAGCTGATGTTGGATAGACTGGTCGAACTGAAAGACCGGGACAAAGCCGCCATCGAGCGAAATATCAAAGCGGGAATTAACAGGCTGCGCAATTACCAGCTGCCCAATGGCGGACTGGGCTACTGGCCAGGAGCCACAAACGTAAATGAATGGAGCACGAACTATGCAGGTCATTTCCTTTTGGAGGCACAAGCCAAGGGATATACGCTCCCCGCCGGATTCCTCGACAGCTGGCTTCGCTACCAGCGCGGTGCTGCACAGGGATGGGCGCCCGACCAATACAATTGGCGGGGGGGCGACCTGCTGCAGGCGTACCGGCTCTACTTGCTGGCCTTGGCGAAAGCTCCTGAAATGGGGGCGATGAACCGACTCAAGGAATTCCCCTACCTATCGGACGAGGCCGCCTGGCGACTTGCCGCCGCCTATCAACTGGCTGGCCAGGGTATTGTGGCTAGCCAGCTGGTGAAAGGCCGCAATACCGATGTAAAGGCTTATGAACACGCCGGACGCACCTTCGGGTCGGCGCTGCGTGACCGCGCGATGATTCTCGAAACACTCGACCTGATGGGACGCCACGAGGAGGCCGAACGCATGCTGCTGTCCGTCGCATCGGGGCTCGACAACGATCGGTGGTACAGCACGCAGACCACCGCTTATGCGCTACTGGCGATCGGCAAGTTCGGTGGCAGTGAACAACGGAAGAATAGCTTCGACTACACCCTCAACGGCGAATCGGCCAGCGTGAATGCCGACACGTACTTATACCGGATTGATGTGGACCTGAGCAAGCCAGACCGTACGCTGCGTATCCAGAACAAGGGAACGAATAAGCTATACGTCCGTATCATCCGTGAAGGCCAGCTGCCCGTGGGCGAAAATCCACCCGTGCGCAATAACCCCGAGCTGCTCACCATGGGCGTACAATACACAAACCTGCAGGGTGAGCCAATAGACCCGGTGGCCCTGCCTCAAGGAACGGATTTCGTAGCCGCGGTGACGCTGAAGAACACGGGGAGCATGGGTACCTACGAGCATATGGCGCTCGCGCAGATTTTCCCGTCGGGATGGGAGATTATCAACACACGGCTGAACAACACCCAGTCGGCCGTGAGTTCATCCCCGTCTACTTACCTGGATATCCGCGATGACCGCGTGCTTACCCATTTCAACATCAGGGAGAATGAAACACTGACCTACCGCGTGCTATTGAATGCCTCTTATATCGGCCGGTATTTCTTGCCAGCGGTAAGCGTAGAGGCTATGTATGACAATCGGATACAAGCAACAACACCCGGTCAGTGGGTGGAGGTAGGTGATTATTGATGATCAACTACCCCTTACGTAAAGCTTCCTCGATCAATTCGCCGTAAAATGCGGTTTCGGTCATTCCAGCCGCGCGCACCTGCTGTGGGATGAAGCTCTGTGCCGTTTGGCCGGGGATGGTGTTGATCTCAATGAAATAAAACCGATCACTGCTGCGTTCAAGGAAGAAGTCTACCCGCACCATCCCTTTGCAATTGAGACGGGTGTAAATGGCCTTTACGACGCGATCTATACGGTCACGCTGCTCAGCGGTGAGTTCAGCGGGAGTTATTTCCTGGGTCTGTCCATCGATATATTTCGCTTCGAAGTCGAAAAACTCGCGCTCGGTGATGACCTCCGAGGCCGGCAACACCACCAACTCGCCTGCGCTACGATATATGCCCACGGAAAATTCCCTTCCATCCACAAACTCTTCCACGATGACTTGGTTGCCCGTGTTCTCCGCATCGAATGCTTTGTCGATCGCGTCGGCAAGCTCGGCATCCACTTTAACCTTGGTCATCCCGATACTGCTCCCCCCGGCATTGGGCTTAACGAAATACGGCAACGACAACGCCTCACGCACCATATCGACAGCAGAGCCGCGTTGCGATGCAAACAATTGGACGGAATGAGCCACATGCAGGTCGGAGATGCCAGCCAGTACCGCTTTAGTATATGCTTTGTTCATCGTCAGCGCCGACGTCAGGGCATCACACGAGGTATAGGGCAAACCCACCATGTCTAAATACCCCTGAAGGCGGCCATCTTCACCCGGAGACCCGTGCAACATAATGAAAGCTAAATCGAAACGTATGGTATCGCCATCCATGGAGAGGCTAAAGTCGTCGCGGTTAACAGGATACGGCACCCCGTTTTCGCCCACATGGAACCAGCTGTCGGTGGTAATCGTAATAAGGTAAACATCGTACAACGACTTATCCAATTGCTGGAAAACAAAATCCGCGCTCTTCAGCGAAACCTCGGCCTCTGCGGTGTAGCCGCCGGTAACTAATGCGATGCGTATGCTCATGATTGAGCAAACATAGCTAACTTGCAGATTATATACAAGATGGAAAAGCGAGCTCGGGATAAAAATATATTTGCTATGCCCGGAAAAACAAATAATTTTGTGCGATATATGCGGTATTCATTTAGGATAACTAAACAATGGCGCTAATATTGCTCTGCACGGGTGGGAATGCACAGGGCGTGCGAAAATGCTAAGACTTAACAATGGTAAAATTTTTCAACTATTTGCGAACCGACACCTTCAGGAAGAATCTCATCGGCGCCATTATCGGCCTGACCGTTCTTCTCCTGCTCATCATATTCGGCCTCAACACCTATACACGCCACAACGAATCGATAGCAGTGCCCGACCTACGGGGAATACCAATTCACGAGGCCGTGGAAAAATTGCAAGCCGACGGCTTCGAATACGACCTCGATTCGGTTTACCAAGTAGATGCGACGCCAGGGCTCGTTATCGAACAAGACCCCGACCCGGCAACGAAAGTAAAGAAAAACCGCACCCTTTACCTCACCATTATTACCCGCGTGGCGCCCGAAGTAGCTTTCCCCGACCTGATTGAGAAAACCTTCGTGGAAGCACGTGCCGTGCTCAATAGTTACGGTATTAAACTGGGCGACACCACTTATATTCCCGATATTGCCGAAAACGTGGTGCTAGATGTCAAGTTTGGCAACGAACGGCTCAATGCGGGGCGTCCTATCCCCAAAGGATCGACGGTAGATCTCGTGCTGGGTGACGGCCGCGGACCAAGCGAAATACAGGTGCCTGACCTGACTGGACTCACACTTGAACAGGCGAGATTTGCGTTGCAGGGCAATTCGCTGTCGCTGGGCGCTGTCAACTACATGGGGTTGGTAACGGATACCGCTGGCGCAACCATCATTTCACAAACACCAACGCCCACCGACCCGAAAGTCAGTATCGGTACACCAATCAATGTTGCGCTTACGAATCAACAATAAATGACTCGCGGTAGTGAACCCGCAGACCAAAACAACATGAACAAAAAGAAGAAAGGCATATTCATTACACTGGGAATCGTTGCCGTCGTTGTACTCGCAATAGGTGGCGCCATTGCGTATAAGTATTACCGGTCTTTTTTTGCTCCGAATGTGACCGCGAATGCCGAATATCTATATATCTACACACATTGGGGTTTTGAAGACGTGATGACCAGTATAGCGGAATTGCAGGCCGTCGAAGATACGGCTACTTTGCGATGGGCAGCTACGAAAATGGATTATCCCGCTCGCGTGAAGCCGGGAAAATACAAACTGGACAGGGGTATGAATAACCGGGCACTGATTAACAGGCTTGGTGGTGGTTTCCAAGAACCGGTAAAGCTCCGCTTCGAGAACGTACGGCTCAAGGAAAATTTGGCGAGTATACTGGCAAAACAGTTGGAGCCCGATTCCATTGCTTTTATCAACCTAATGAATAATGATAGCCTAGCCGCACGTTACGGATTCGACACCGATAATTTTTTCAGCATGTTCGTGCCCAACACCTACGAATTTTATTGGAATACATCCATCGACCAATTTGCCGAGCGGATGCATAACGAATATGAGAAATTCTGGACCGACGAACGCAGAAAGAAAGCCGAGGCCGTCAACCTCAATCCGCAAGAAGTAGCTGTACTCGCCGCTATCGTGAAAGGCGAGGCACTGCATACCGACGAAATGCCCACTATTGCTGGACTGTATCTCAACCGGTTGAGGAAAGGCATGCTGCTACAGGCCGACCCAACCGTTATTTTTGCCAACAACGATTTTACGATACGGCGCGTGCTCTACCGCCATCTGCGCACCGACTCGCCATACAACACGTACTTGTATCGTGGATTACCGCCGGGTCCGATTATGATGCCTAGTATTGCGGCTATCGACGCTGTATTGAATTACAAACAACACGACTATATTTACATGTGTGCCAAGGATGATTTTTCGGGCTACCATAATTTCGCGGTAACGCAAGCCGAACATAACATCAATGCGCGCAAATTCCAACAAGCGCTCAATGAGCGAAACATCAAGCGCTAATGTATACGTTTGAAACAACCGTACGGGTTCGATACGCCGAGACCGACCAAATGGGGTACGTCTATTACGGCAATTATGCAGCTTTTTACGAAGTTGGGCGCGTGGAACTCTTCCGCAGCCTCGGCTTTTCATATAAGGCATTGGAAGATCGTGGGGTGATGATGCCCGTCCTCGAGCTGTATTCCCGCTTTCTGAAGCCCTCCCGGTATGATGAGGAAATCACCGTACGCACACATTTAAAAGAAAAACCTGGCGTCAAAATCCGCTTCGAATACGAATTGCTTAACCAACAGCGTGAATTACTCAACACAGGCAGCACCACATTGGTTTTCGTAGATATGAAACGCAATAAGCCGTGCGTAGCGCCACCCGATTTTATGGAGCGGTTGGCAGCGTATTTCGATTGAGCAATGAACTGGATTCATAATACCTTAATTAAATTCAGACCCTATTTCCATTTTATCGAATGGACCAAGGTTATTGTATTGCCAGGATTCGGTGCGTTGCCATTATATACCGTGGCCACTTTTTTTTTCCAAGAGATCGCGCGCGAGTCCATCCTCAACAAAGCATCTTCACTGGCTTACAACTTTATGTTGGCCATTTTCCCGGGCATCATCTTCCTATTTACGCTCATCCCCTATATCCCGATAGACAATTTTCAGGAAAAGCTACTGGACTTCATGGAGGTAGTCATACCCGAAAACGCGTTCCTTACGGTAGAGTCAACCCTGGAAGATATTGTGAAAAATCAAAATAGCGGACTGCTCTCCGTCGGTTTTATCCTGGCGACCTTTTTCGCCACCAATGGTGTCAGTTCGTTGATGCTTGCCTTTAACAAGGCGTCACTGCTTATCGAAAGCCGCAGTTGGGGCCAACAGCGGTTGGTCGCCATTGGATTGACACTCATGATTATCATTGCACTAGCGGTGGGCATGACCATCTTCACCGCTGCAGGGTATGTGGTGGGATACCTCCGGCAAAATATCGCGATCAATGCTGCTTTCTGGAGCTTCGTGATTGCGGCTGCCCGATGGTTTATCCTCTTTGGAATCTATTTTCTCACCGTAAGCATCCTCTACAAATTCGGTCCCGCCGCATCGCGAAAATGGAAATTGTTCAGCCCCGGCGCCATGCTGGCGACCATCCTCGCCATATTGACGTTTTCTGGGTTTGCTTTCTACATCAACAACTTCAACGCTTACAATAAGCTTTATGGCTCAATCGGTACGCTAATCGTCATCATGATTTGGCTGTACCTCAATTCTCTTATCCTACTTGTAGGTTTTGAATTGAACGCCAGCATTGCCCTCTCGAAACAAAGTATCAAGATTGTACGACCGCGTGCTTTCAACACCTTCAAATCGGACGAAGCCACAGAAAAACCTGCTGAATCGGCCAAGGGAAAGGTTCATCGTAATTAAACTTTTTGCCAATAATGAGATTTTAATCTATTTTTGCTGACAAGCGCCGACCTATATATCGGCGGCTAAGGGGCTGCTTAACCATGAAGCAAAACAAACAACATACGCCGACAGCACGAATCCTATTATTGTGTAGTTTCATCATTTTGTTTCTTTTTATTGGGTCGGTCTTCATTTATCAGTATGGCCAATACCGAAAACTTGAACGTCGGTTAACAACGGCGTATCAAACGCGGAAAGCGGGATCGGACAACCTAAACTACTTGTTTTCCACCTACAGCGAAGCAGAAAATGCCTTCCGCTTATATACGCTAGAATTTAGCGATAGTAGTTATATAGGATACCTAACGAAACTCAATTTACTCAAAAGCTTTGTAGACTCGCTGGCGTCACAACGGGGTTCAGGAAATCCGTTGAATAACCCGACACTGAAGGTTGAGGACCAGCAGCGGATAGCCATGGAGTTTGCCTCGCTCAAAAAAAGGCTCGACCGCCTGGTATTCCACACCCATGATTCGCTGAGCATACTGAGTAAGCACACCCACGTCAAACCGCCCTCGGCTGTCCGGATTGAATCGGTCGTAGACAACGTATTGCGCGATACGACGACCAATATTACAAAAGACACCATTGTAAGAAAAAGACCGGGGTTACTCAAACGGATTTTCAATACCAAAGACGACACCATCGTTATAGCCACTGAACACAACAGCGTGGATGTGGAACGTATTGCACTACTACGCGACAATTTATCTACGGCACAGTCCAACCTCGAAAGGTCCTACTTGAACAATATTATGGATCTCCGGCAGACGTTCAGTCAACTGCAGGAAAAAGAAAGGCAGCTCATCACGACCAATATCGACTTACTGAACAAACTCAAGGAAAGTATGGAGATTGTCCGGACACTTGATGTGTATACGTTGCGCAAAGCGGAGGAACGCGATTTTTCGCTCTACAAAGAAAACATCAAATTATTTGGCACGCAGTTGATTTTCGCATTGATATTGATGTTCATTATGATTGTGGCATTGGTCTACTATCAGTTCTATGCCCGTTCATACGAACGCCGATTGCATGTGGAAAAAGATTATGCAGCCAACCTGGCCGAAGAGAAAACCAGCGTGTTGGCAAACATCAGCCACGAAATCCGCACCCCGCTCAATTCCCTGTTGGGTGTTATTGACCTGCTAAAAAGCAGGACAATATCCGATTCGGCCGATGAAAAACTTATCGATTCGGTATATTATAACATCAACCTCATCAGCAACAATATTACCGATATATTGAGCCTAAGCAAACTCGAGGCAACCCATAAAAGCAACATTGCAAAAGATTATTTTTCACCGAACCGGTCTTTCCAAGATGTGGTAGCCCTGCACAGCAATCAGGCCGAATTGAAAAACTTGCAGTTGCATACCGAAATCGAAATCGACCCGCTACTGACTTTGCTGAGTAACGAATTCAGGATACGTCAAATCGCTTCCAACTTTTTGAGTAATGCCATAAAGTATACCCAGAAAGGCGATATCACGTTCAGGGCATCGTTATTCCGTAAAGGTAACGACTCCAACTTGCACCTCGAAGTCGAAGATAGCGGCATAGGTATCAGTGAAAAGCACCGCCGCCAAGTATTCCGCAAATATTTTACGGCTAATCCGAATTCAGGGGGAATCGGCTTGGGACTATATATATCCAAAATCATGGCCCAGGAGCTGGATGGAACCATCGGATTGAAAAACAAACCTACCAAAGGCGCTATTTTCTTTGCTGACATCCCTTTCTCGGATAGCAAGATGGAAACACAAGAGCACCGGAAAGCTCAGCTTGCCGATCTGCCTACGGACCTCCGCTTACTCGTTGTGGACGACAACCCTATCAACATCCTACTTATGAGACAGTTTTTCAAGGACGTGGGTAGCATTCACACCGTCAATAGTGGCGAAGATGCGCTTGTTTTCCTCGATAGCCACGCCGTCGACCTCGTAATCACCGATATTAACATGCCCGGCATGAGCGGCGTAAAGCTGCTCGAAAAAATCCGTGCGGAGGAACGGTTCAACACCGTCCGCGTGTTGGCTATTTCTGCCGACATGTCTACCCTGAAATACGCGGAAGAGGCACACGTCGAGGCGTTCTTCGATGGTTTCATTGAAAAGCCTTTTACCGAGACCGAAATTGTAAAAGCAATCACAGCGGCGCTTTCCGGCAAAACGTAATTAAACCGATTAGGGGTGTTCAATCGGCAATACCATGCTGGTGTCCGCAGGCTCCCCCTCCATGTCAGGCGCCGGCTCACTTTCCGGCGCTTTGTCAATCAGCTCCATGAACTGGTCGAGCTTGGGCGTAATAATAATCTGCGTACGGCGGTTGCGCGTTTTGCCACTTTCCGTCGCATTACTGGCAATGGTATTGTATTCGCCGCGCCCGGCTGCGGTAAGGCGCTTGGGATCCACTCCATAATCTTCTTGTAAGGCCTGAACAACGGATGAACCGCGCAACGCGCTCAAATCCCAATTGTTGCGAATATTTGGCTTCGAGATCGGCACATTGTCGGTATTGCCCTCCACAAGCACGTCGTAGTCTTCATAGTCCATGATGATCTTCGCAATCTTACTAAGCGTCTCCCCTGCCTTGTCGGATATTTCATAGCTTCCCGACTTATAAAGCATGTTGTCCGATAAGGAGATATACACCACCCCCTTCAGCACCTGCACGTCTACATCCTGCATCTCCTCGCGGCTCAGTGAGCGCGTCAACCGGTTGGTAAGCACCAGATTCAGCGAATCGCTCTTATTCTTGGTATTCACCAAATGCTGGATATACCGGTTAGATGCATTGATTTCATCGACCAGTTTGGAAATATTCACATTTCCTTGATTGGAAGAGGTAAGACATTTATTAAGCGCTTCCTGCAGTGCCGCCACATTCGAACGCTCGGAAGCGATTTGGTCCTCCAGGCTTTTCGCCCGAGTATTTACGGACGATAATTGCTGTTGGGCGTCCTGATAGCGCTTGCTCAGCTCCTGTTCTTTGCGCTGCATTTCGTCGTAATTTGCTTGCAACGAACGGTATTTCTTGTTGCTAACGCAGCTGGGCAACAGCAATGCGGCGGAAACCAAAGCCAACACCGCATATATTGATAATTGTTTCATAACCCTATTCTCCTTTCGTTATTCAATACTCCTAATTATATGTATGCGAACATAATGCCAAAAAACAAGATTCGTCCCTTATGGTGTTGTTGAGCTTATAAAGCATTTTCGTATAAGGGTCGGAATCCCAACGCTGTGAAAGTTGACGCTGCGTTATCAACTCTGCCTTAAATAATACAAAAATAAAACAATAACTCCCTATAAATAAAAGTTTTTCATACCTTTGCAGTCCCGATAAAAATCGGGGAAAAGGAGAAATATGAATTAATGGCAAAAAAACAAGAAGCAGAAAAGGAACTGGCAGCTAAAACAGCTGAACTTCAAGACACTGAGGAGACCTTGGTGAAAGAAAAGGAGGACATCGAATCGGAAGCCGACTCGAAATTCATTGACGAAATCAAATCGACAGCCTGGGAAACTCCCGATGACGATTTTGATTGGGACAAGGACGAAAAAGGTTTTGGCAACTACAGCGACGAAGAACGTGCTAAGTTGGAAGAACAGTATGCAGGAACCTTCAATTCAATTAACCGGGGCGAAATCGTATCGGGCATCGTTGTATCCATCAACAACAAGGATGTGGTGCTCAATATCGGCTTCAAATCCGATGGCTTGGTATCCCTTTCTGAATTCCGTGACACTCCCGACCTGAAGGTTGGTGACGCGATCGACGTTTTCGTCGAATCACAGGAAGATGCTAACGGCCAGTTGGTACTTTCACGCAAACGTGCGAAAACACAGAAATCGTGGGAAGAAATCAACGAAGCGCTGGAAAACGACACCATCATCGACGGTTTCGTGAAGAGCCGCACCAAAGGCGGTCTCATCGTAGACATCAAGGGTGTTGAAGCGTTCTTACCCGGTTCGCAAATCGACATTAAACCCATACGTGATTACGACATCTACGTGGGCAAAACCATGGAATTCAAGGTGGTCAAAATCAACCACGAATTCAAAAACGTTGTCGTGTCTCACAAAGTACTCATCGAGGACGACTTGGAAAACCAAAAAACCGAGATTGTTTCCAAGCTCGAAAAGGGACAGGTATTGGAAGGTACGGTCAAAAACATTACGGATTTCGGTGTATTCATCGATCTCGGCGGTGTGGACGGCCTGTTGCACATTACCGACATCTCTTGGGGTCGTATCGAACACCCACGGGAAGTGTTGCAGCTTGACGAAACCGTCAACGTGGTCGTACTCGATTTCGACGACGAGAAAAAACGGATTGCCCTCGGCTTGAAACAACTTACCGAGCACCCTTGGGAATCGTTGGATACCGCGTTTGAAGTAGGATCCAAAGTGAAAGGTAGAATCGTAACCGTTGCAGATTACGGTGCATTCCTCGAAATCACCCCGGGTGTGGAAGGACTTATCCACGTATCGGAAATGTCGTGGTCACAGAATCTCCGCAGTCCGCAAGAGTTCCTCAAAGTAGGCGACGAAGTGGAAGCACAAATCCTCACACTCGACCGCGAGGACCGCAAGATGAGCCTTGGCATTAAGCAATTGACCCCAGATCCATGGAAAGATATTGCTGAGCGCTACCCTATCGGTTCGAAACAAAAAGCCGTGGTGAAAAACATGACTAACTTCGGCGTGTTTGTTGAACTCGAAGAAGGTATCGACGGATTGATCCATATCTCTGACCTTTCATGGTCAAAGAAAATCAACCATCCCAACGAATTCACCAAAGTTGGTGAAGAATTGGAAGTTGTGGTACTCGAACTCGACGAAGAGAACCGCAAGCTGAGCCTCGGCCACAAACAGTTGGAAGAAAATCCATGGGATACATTTGAAACCATTTTCACCCTCGATTCCATCCACGAAGGAACCGTAATCAAGGTGGGCGAAAAGGGTAACATCGTAGCCCTGCCTTATGGTGTGGAAGGGTTCTCTCCCGCCAAGCACAGCATCAAAGAAGATGGAAACCCATTGAAGCTTGACGAAGTTGCTGATTTCAAAATCATCGAATTCAACAAAGACAACAAGCGTGTGGTGATTTCACATTCCCGTATCTGGGAAGACCAACGTGCAGAAGCACGGATGGAAGACTTCAATAATCGGAAGAAAGAAGCAAAAGCCGCTTCATCTGCCGTGAAGAAAGTGAAGGAATCCGTAGAGAAATCCACACTGGGCGACCTCGATGTGCTTGCGCAGCTGAAACAACAGTTGGAAGGCGAAGAGAGTGCCAACAAGTCAAAAAAATAACGGCATAAGCCGTTGTTGACGCATAGCTTAACGCTCCCTGAAAAATTATTTCAGGGAGCGTTTTTTATTGCGTATAAAAAGTGTTTTTCTTGTGGAGGGCGAAAGGATGGACACGCAGCTTCGCTTCAAAGAACCATTTGAATCGGAAGCATCATGCTACCTGCTTACCGAAGCGCAAGGTGAAACCAAACCGTTGTGAAATGGGGAATTTCGGGAAAGTCACCGTACCCGCTCAATCTGATGTCACTCTTCTTCGATATGGGCGATAGTTTCGAGGAAGGTTTGCAGGGACTGAAAACCATCCTCGAAAGCCAGTAAGATTGAAGTGTTAAACCGATGCGATAATATGGTTCAGTGTTTCACTTGGCCGCATGGCGGCTTCCGCTTTCACTTTATCGGGCCAATAGTATCCATCGATATCCTGCGGCTTACCTTGCGCGCCGATTAATTCATCATTGATTTTAGCTTCGTTGGCACGTAGCTTACCCGCTACTGGCGTAAACAATGCGCCCAATTCGCTATCTTTGGACTGAGTGGACAGTGCCTCGGCCCAATAAAGCGCCAGGTAAAAATGCGAGCCCCTGTTATCGATTTGACCAACCTTCCGAGCCGGTGATTTATCGGTTTCCAAAAACTTCTCGGTGGCCGCGTCTAACGCTTCTGCTAATACGAGCGCCTTGGCATTGCCCTGGGTTTGGCTTACGTGCTCTAAGGAAACGGCTAACGCGAGAAACTCACCTAATGAATCCCAACGCAGGTACCCTTCATTCACGAACTGGTCCACATGCTTAGGTGCGGATCCACCGGCTCCCGTTTCAAAAAGCCCGCCGCCGTTCATCAATGGAACAATGGAAAGCATCTTCGCCGAGGTACCGAGCTCCAAAATAGGAAACAGATCGGTGAGGTAGTCCCGAAGTACGTTACCCGTTACCGAAATCGTATCCTCGCCCCTGCGGATGCGCGCCAACGAGAACTTTGTCGCTTCTACTGGATTCAGGATACGGATGTCGAGGCCCGACGTATCGTGCTCGGCAAGATAGGTATTAACTTTTTCAATGAGTTGACGGTCGTGGGCGCGATTCTCGTCCAGCCAAAAGACCGCAGGCGTATCGGAAAGGCGTGCGCGGTTAACGGCCAATTTCACCCAATCTCGAATCGGTGCATCCTTAGTCTGGCACATCCGGAAAATATCCCCCGCGTCTACCTCTTGCGCCATCAACACATTCTCATCACCGTCCACCACCTGGATCGTTCCTTTTGAAGTCGCCTGGAAGGTTTTATCATGCGAGCCATATTCTTCGGCCTTCTGGGCCATGAGCCCCACATTAGGTACCGAGCCCATCGTAGCCGGGTCAAACGCCCCATGCTGTTTACAGTCGGCAATCGTAGCCGCATATACCCCCGCGTACGAACGGTCGGGTATCAGTGCCAGTGTATCGCGAACGTCGCCGTTCTTATCCCACATCTGACCGGAATTACGGATCATGGCTGGCATGGAGGCATCAACAATGACGTCTGACGGGACATGCAGGTTAGTGATTCCTTTGTCGGAATTGACCATGGCCAAGTCTGGACCGTGATCGATAGCCCCAGCGATGGCTGCCTTTATCTCATCCTCCTGGGGATGCCCGGCAATTTTCGCATATACATCGCCCAGACCGTTACGGGTATCCACCCCGAGTTCTTTGAAAAGACCTGCATATTTATTAAATATTTCCTCGAAATAGACCTCAACAAGAGCACCGAAGATAATCGGATCGGAAACCTTCATCATGGTTGCCTTCAAGTGGGCCGACAACAGCACACCGGTTTCTTTGGCTGTATTGATCTGCTCCGCCACGAATTTCTTCAGTGCGGAAATACCCATATGCGATGAGTCGATCACTTCGCCTGCCTGTAATGGGGCCGGCGCTTTCAACTCCGTGTTAGTGCCGCCTTCGTCCACGAATTCAATCTTGAACGTGGTTGCCTGTGGTACGGTTACCGACTTTTCATTCCCGTAAAAATCGTCGGATGGCATCGAGGCCACCTCGGTTTTAGAATCTGCTGCCCATGCCCCCATGGAGTGCGGATGCTGCTTGGCGTAATTTTTAACGGCACGTGGTGCCCGGCGGTCAGAATTACCTTCCCGCAGTACCGGGTTTACGGCAGACCCCAGCACTTTGGCATAGCGGGCTTTGATGGCTTTCTCTTCGTCATTCTTCGGCTCCTCGGGATAATTGGGTACCGCGTATCCCTTGCGCCGCAATTCGGCGATGGCGGCTTTCAGCTGCGGGATGGATGCTGAGATATTGGGTAATTTGATGATGTTGGCCTCTGGTGTAGTGGCTAGCTGGCCTAGCTCGGCCAACGCGTCAGCCGCCTTTTGGTCAGCCGTAAGTTGCTCCGGAAAACTCGCAATAATCCGTCCAGCCAATGAAATATCTTTTTCTTCGACCGATATACCGGCCGGACTTGTGAATGCTTTAACAATCGGTAAAAAAGAAAAGGTAGCCAATGCGGGCGCCTCATCTGTTCTAGTATAAGAAATGGTGGTGTTTTTTGACATAATCTGAATGAATTTCAGTCGCGAAAGTAGCTAAAAATACGCTATTTTGCAAGTTCCTCATGGACGATCGATGGACACCAATCCCTATTGGGGTGTCATGCTCCGAAAAGCCGCCTATCGAAAGGGAATTTCACAAGCGAATCGACTTTTATTCGGGAAAAGTCCGGATGCTTCGGGTTAATCAGGTAATTAAAGTCGCCGTATGTAACTACGGATGGAATTTTCAATACAGCACATTTGGCATTCGCCACGAACGCATCCCCGATCTGTTGCGTCAAAAGAGGATGTGGGAATGTATTCCAGTTATTGGGTAGGTCACTTACGGAAAGACTAGTTATTTGCACGTCATCCGGAATCCATATTGACATCATCAGGTAATCAGAAGGCAACGATGCCAGCGTAAGATGAACTGCTACCTCCGCCATCGCCAACGACCGGTTACCCGCGGTGTAAATCAGTTCTACTCCGACGGAATTCCATCGTGCCCCGCGCAACGCAGCGCCCTTTCCGGATAAAGGGGAAGCGAACTGCTCACGAACCAGCCTGAAGACAACCATACTATACAAAAATACCGTGGTTGATATGCGTAAGCTCTTTCAAGACGAGTTCCTTGCCATACGAATCTTTTAAGAGCTCCATAGGCTTTTTGTTGCCGAGTGCATAGTTGGCGGTATGAAGCCACTGCTTGAATAGCTCGGCATCGCCGAACATTTCTAACCCCTCTCGGGTTACCTCTGCCAGTTCCATGATTTTCTCGGAATGCAATGTCTTGAAGTAGCGGTTCTCCATTTTATAACGGGTGAGTGTCTTCGTAGACAATTCAAGGAAAACAGCCCATTCGTTTTCGGTAAAAGGTGTGATACGCTGTATCATTTCAAAAAAACGATAGGATATACCGCTTTGCACCACCGTGGTCATCATCAACCGATCTGTAAAAAGGCCATTAAAAGTTAAGGAACCGAGGCCTAATGTAAGATAGCCATCGGTATCAAACTCTTTGAGGATACTTCTAATTTCATGGTCCAATTGCTTTTCGTATGCCATTCTGCTTCTCCTTTCAGGAAATGTGTCCACGAATTTAAGACTTTTTTCTTGGTTTCACAAATCATTTTAAATAGTATTTATCGCCATTCACTTTTAGCCGCCCCTCGTCCAGTCGTTTACGGATAAATACTAAACGGCTTGCTTCGTCGCCCGCTTGGAGCCCCAACACCAGCTGGTCGATGTCCAGGGGCCCATCCGAAAGCAACTCGGCCAACTCCGCCATAAGGCGCTCCTCCACGTTCTCTACTTTATTCCGCACCAGGCAACGATCACAGATACCACAGGGCGTGGAGTTGTCTTCATCAAAATACGCCAGGAGTTGCCTGCTCCGGCAATCCGTGCTCTCGAGGTAGGCGAAAACGGCGTCCAACTGGCCTTGCTTGACCGTTTTCCGCGCACGGATATATTGGCTATCGATATGCAATCGCTTATTATCGATCCGAGGTCGCAAAAACTGCAATTTCGGACTATCGGTTTGGGGAAGGTAAGAAAGGATTTCCATCTGCTGAAGATGCCCGAGCATATCGACAATTGCGGCACGTTGCGTTCCTAGCCGCTTCGCTAATTCGTACTCACGGATGTGAACAAAATCATCAAAAGCACCGCCATGGCTGCGAAGGATAGTTTTTATCAGTCCATCGTAGGCAACATTTCCCACTTGGAATTTATACAGGTACTGTTGGTCCGCCTCGAACTTCACCCGCGAAGGGATGTACACCGATTCGGTCACATTGATCCATCCGTCGCGCTCGATGAACTTCAAGGCATTGAGCGTCATCACTACATCCAGTTTATAACGACTGCAAAAATCGCCTATATCAAAATCCAGTGTTACCCCCTCTCCCGCCCCATAGGCTAATTGATAATAGTTGCCTAAGTACTGATAAACCTGCTTGATGTAGTCGACAGACGGAAAGCTCAGTGTATGGTTTTTCAACAACTGGTTACGGTCACTTTGATGGTAAAGCAGCACCGCATAGGCTTTTTTACCATCGCGTCCGGCCCGGCCGGCTTCCTGGTAGTAAGCTTCGAGTGAATCGGGAATATCGAGGTGGATGACAAATCGCACATCCGGTTTATCTATGCCCATCCCAAAAGCATTGGTCGCAACAATCACCCTGATGTTGCCGGCCTTCCAGGCTCCCTGCTTGCGGGTCCGTTCGGGTGTATCCAAACCAGCATGGTAGAAGTCCGCCGAAATGCCCTCGTTCAGCAAGATACGTGCTGTTTCCTGCGTCTCCCGCCGGTTACGCACATATACGATGCCGCTCCCCTGCAACTTGCGGATGATACGCAGCATACGTCCCTGCTTATCTTCTTCATCAAAAGCCATGTAGGCCAGGTTTTCGCGCACAAAACTCTTGCGCAGCACCCGGTTTTCAGCAAATCGCAGCTGTGTTTGGATATCGTCAACCACCCGTGCCGTGGCCGTGGCGGTGAGCGCAAGAAAAGGCACGCCGGGTTGCAACGATCGTAACGCAGCAATATGAAGGTAAGATGGCCGGAAATCATAGCCCCACTGGGAGATACAATGGGCTTCGTCTACGGTAAGGAGGTTGACCGTCATGTGGCGTATGCGTTCTTGCACCAAATCGCTACCTAGCCGTTCAGGTGAGAGATAAAGAAACTTGATAGGACCATAAATGCAATTATCAAGGGCGATATCCACCTCGCGCTTAGTCATGCCCGAGAAAATGGCTACAGCTTTAATCCCTTTGGCTTGCAGGTTTTCGACTTGGTCTTTCATCAACGCGATGAGCGGAGTTACCACGATACATATACCATCCATCATCAACGCAGGCACCTGGAAGCATACCGACTTGCCTCCCCCGGTAGGCATCAGCGCAAGCGTATCCCGTCCAGCCAGCACCGACTGGATGACTTCTTCCTGCAGCGGCCGAAACGACTCGTGCTTCCAGTATTTTCGAAGGATGTCTACACTGTTCATGGCACTCGGGATTCCAATGGCCAAACATACGCAAAATTGTCTTTCAACACATAAACCGGCAGTGCTACTGCGTTGGCTTCCGCTTTCCATCGGTCGATGGTCGAATGGTAATTAGACCCATCCAGCAGCAGTTGTTTGCAATCAACGGCTTCCAGCAATGTTGCCAACGACCCCTCCGGATTGTTACGTAAAATAACGACATCGACCTCCATATGCCCCCCGTAGGTGTTGGTTCCATCGTACACCATGAACCGGGTATCCCCAAATTGCAAAACATCTCCTTTCGCATACACCTGCTGATCACGGTAACTGCTATCTCGTACCATAAAATGGATATCGTCTACGGATGCATGGGCCTCCAGAGCCGGCAAAACGGAGTAACCTATCGAACGGTCATCAATGGACGAAAGATTGGTATACAGCCAGGCTTCTCCCCGATCAACAAGGCCAATGGCCAAGTTCCGGCGCACATTGAATACGATGACTTGTGGACCGGTATTACTTAATGCAGCGAAAAATGAGGTGCATACCAAAAAGGCGACGCATACCAATGCACCATACACCCACTGCTTACGCCGCACCATAATTGCCATTGCCACCACCGTAATCAGCATGTAAACCAAAAGAGACTCCCACCAGGTTGTCCAGATGCCACGAATGCTGGCCATCGGCCATTGCTCAATCCACCCTAATGTGGTATTGGTTGCCAAAATAAGCTTTTCTAACACGGCTCCAGTCCACCGTGCCAAATTGCCTGCCGGCAGAATTAACAACGCGAATCCGACATACATAATGGCGCTGGTTGGTAATACAACAAACAAGTTGGCGGGAAGGAAATACAGCGGAAATTGATGGAAGTAGTAAGCCGCCAGCGGCCCTGCTCCGGCCTGAGCTCCGATCGACATCCCGATATAGTCGGTAACGGGCCTCACCAACCGATTGCTGGTGGGAAAAAAGGCTCGCATAACGGGATGGAGGTAAACAATACCCAACACAGCCAAATAGGAAAGTTGAAACCCGATATCGACGATGAATTTTGGTTCATATAACAGAAGGAAAAACGCGGAGGCTGCAATGCTGTTGTAAATCCGGTTCTGCTGCCCAAATATCGTGGCGGCCATCACAAAGCTCACCATAATGGATGCCCGCAATACCGGTGGTGAAAACCCCGTCAACAAGGCGTATCCCCATACCGCAAGCAACAGGATCATAAACTTAGCAACCCGCAATCCCTTGCTTCGGTCCATCCACCACAGTAATTTAGCCAGCAACCAGAACACGAGAACCACGTGCATGCCCGACACACTTAGTACATGAATGGTGCCCGTATTGGAAAAAGCCTGCACCAACCGATCGCTCATCTCCGCGCGGTAGCCTAAAATCAAGGCGGAAGCCACGGAATAAGCATCACGATCGGGGATGTACTCAGCAAACTTCGCCACCATCCGCTGGCGTATGGCCAACGCATAGGTAATAAATGGGCTCCCCTTTCCGCCACCCAACTTCTTCAATTCGTGGGATCCCAGGTAGTCTTGATGCCAGATATTCTTACCGGCAAGGTAACTCCGATAATCCAGTTCACCAGGATTGTATGGCGGCGCTACCGTTTCATAGCCCGATGGGATCAAGAGTTCGTCGCCGTAACTCAATTGTTCTGGAACCAAACTATCACTTACCCGGACAGTGAGCATCAGCGTACCCGTAACGTTTTGAGCCCCGGTATCTCCGTATGCATGTGTGATAGCAAGGGGGAACCGGATATGGTTTCCTCGTAAAACGGGTTCGTCGGCCACTAAGCCCACCAAGGCCTTGGATTCGACACGACTGAAATGTGTCCGGTTAATCGCCGGATCCGTTTGCCAAGTCAACAGACAGCCTATTATACTCCATGCGAGAAGAACGAGCACGCCCAAGGTATTATAATAACGGTGTTGGCGCAACCGCGTAATACACCGGATGGTTATAAAAACACTTACGACAATTACCAGCGCACCCCAAGCGGCAAGATAGAGTGGCCAGGTCGGCACCATGGCGCACCCTATTCCGATGCCAACTGTCAGCGCAATTAAGAAACGTACGAAAGGTGCATGGCCACCATGGTGAATCTGTCCATTATATGCGTCCGATTCCGCTAAAATTGCCATCTCAACTGCACTTTTATATCCGACCGCCGATTACCGGCAATAACATCCAAACCGCTGCCTACCTCATCGAGATCCCGATAAATAAATGAGGCATACCTCATCCAAAGATCTATATTCCGACCGATACGGTATCGTGCGTTCACATAGGCTCGGATGCCATTGTTATGGTATACGGGAAACGAATACCCGTATAACACGTCATTCTCATAAGCGTACATACGTGCATTATAACTCGGAATACCGAATACAGCCAGCCGCATATTGCCGCTCAACTTACCATTAAGAGGTTTGTAAATAACATCATGATAGGCCATGAGCCCCAATTCTGCTTTCGCTGCCTCCTTTCGGTAATGAGAAAGCTCAAAGCGATTGCGCATCGTCCAGCGGGAACTCAGTTTATACTGTCCGCTCAAGCGTACTTGTTGGCGCTGCACATCCGCAACGAACCGATGGGGTTGCTCCATAGCAGCATTCTCTTGGCGCTGCCGATACCGATAGCGCACGGATACATGTGCCTTCTTATACCAAGTATAGGTAAATTGCGTAAGTAAATCTACGCCACGCGACGGTACATCCACGCGGTAGCGCAACCAAGGGAAGCGGAAAAAATCAGCATACACCGTCCATTCCACTTTCCGGCTCGGATGATACACCAAACCGGTATAAAAACCGCGCTCGTTGGACACGCCGCTGCCGGCCGCGAGTCCCTGGCTAAAAAACGAATGGTAATTGCGCTGGTAGTTGCGGTAATGCAAGGCCAAAGACAGATGGTGGTGCAACGTGGCAATCAGCCCTTGCATAACTGCAAAACCACCACCATAATTATGTGCGGCCTCACCGAAAAGGTAAACTCCCCGCCACGAATGGCTGTAATAGAAGCTGCTGTTCCAAAGGGCGTCGCCGCTAAACGCATATCGGTTACGAAGCAGTGGCTGCGGTTCGATTGGCAGATCGAACCGGGTGTAGTAGGTTAATAACCCTGCGCGGAACCGTCTGTGCTGATACAATACGTTGGCCCCCGACACCCACTGCTGAACAGCATCGCGGTTAGCAACCTCGGTACGGGTACGGTGCAAACCGGTTTGACCCAGGGTGCCCACCGTCGTTCGGCCATCATCAGCCTGCGAAAGGGATCCGTCAAAACCACGCCTCGAAAAAAAAGGCGTAACTGCTAACTTTCCGAGCGACACCGTAGCCGCCCCACCCCGTAAAAACAACACCTCATTGGATGACGTATATGGCCGTAATCCTGTAGCTTGTTTGGCGATGCCCTGCACCATGGCACCCTTACCAAACCCAAGGCCATTCCACATCGCCAAGCCTTGCCCGAATTGAAGCGCATAATCGCCCACCACAACATCCCTCAACCTGCCTTGATTTCGTAAATGAACACTCCCGGAGTAAAAGTCAAAACCACGCTGCTGGGCGCCACTGAAAAACGACTCGCCCGCATCTTTCTTCATATTCAACGCCACCCGCAGGTCGTTGCCATAACGGTAACGATACCGCACGAACACCTGATCCGGGCTACCGAGATATCGTGAACGACTGGTATCCGTAATCGCGTAGCCCTTTCGTTGCTGTACCGTCCGGCCATACCGTACCATCAAATCGTGCGTCCCGGCCTTCAGTAATTCGCTCACACCGACACCAGACAATGCAGAGGTTTCTCTCACCGTTACATAAGGCAATAGCGAACGGAGCAATTCGATATTCAATCCATCAATCGCCTGCAGCTCTTCGATAGCAACAAATGCTCCCGAACGGCTGCGGTGTTCCAATAAATTATCAATGAATAATTGGGGCACAAATTGGAGTTCCCTTAATTCGCTGCCATCGGTACGGTTTAAGTCGATAGGATGTCGCTGGTAGTAATATAAACGGTCAGCGAGGTCCGACAAGTCGAAATTTTCGTCAAGGTCTTCCATGGCCAATTCAGTGAGCTGCTCGATTAACCGGTCTACGTTGTTTTGCCCGTAAGCATAATCCGAGGACAGCAAAACCACCAAGACGAGGCATAGACTAAAACGCATACCCAACACCGATTTGTGGCGACACACCCAAATGTGGGTGGAACGTCGCAGCTACATCAAACATAAAGTGCTGCCAACGGAAACCGAAACCGGCGTGTTGCTGCATGGGGTTAACGGACAACCCGCCACGTAAACACAAAATATCGCCAATCCAATACGCAATCCCCAAGTGGCCACTTAACCGATTCTCAAACCGATAGGCCAAGTCAACGGCTAGCGTAACCATTGCCAGCGGGTAACTGAACCCGATCTTCACGAAGGATGGGATGGTACCGTAAACCGCTGCGCCATACCCGGCATTGCCAATATTCGTGTACTGGGCACCAATCGTACTTCCCTGTTCGAAATGGTATTGAATACCCATATCGACAGCAAATGAGTTAACACTCAAATAATTTGGGATATATAGTTGATGGTAACTGGCCGTCATTCCCGCCGATAGATGCGGACCAAATCGGCGTGCAAAGGCGAACCCCGCTTTGGTGTCATGGTATGCACCCTCCATTCCGTATCGACGCACCACCAAACCCCAGGTACCCAGCCTTGTGGGAACACCGAATACGGCCGCTTGGGTGGTGATATCGGTCGCGAAAAAATGATGTTGGTAGCCAACGTTCAAGGCCATGTACTCGAGTCCCGCCAAACCTGCCGGATTCGCTGTTATGCTGTATATCCCCTCAAGGGCTGTGCTCGCTTGGCCCATGGCTTGCTGGCTTGGACCGACATAGGTTTGGGCGAAGCTTTCATAGGAGATCAGGAGGAGTAATATGCACCTTCCAAGCATGGAGGTGAAGATACTATGAAAAATTGATAATTGGAAACAAATGATTAACAACTAGTTCCCAATTATCAATTCAACAAAAAATTAAACCTGGTAATATTGTTCCCACCCCTTACGCGGTGGCGGACCAACCAACAACTCGTTGGCTAGGCTATTGTTCGTTATCTGCTTCTTCTTCCGGTCAAACTCCAATTTCGTATGGAGTTTCTGAGACATGACACCCAGCGAGAACACTTGGCTCAAAGGTGCTGAGATCTCAAACCGCGACCGCGTCTTTTCCTCACCTTTGCATGCCTTCAGGAAATTGGCAAAGTGGTTGGACGGGCTCACCGGCACTTCCGGCAGGCGCGATGCCATATCCAGCGCTTTCTCTTCGGGTATGATGGAAAGTGTGCTACCGTGGGAACCTCCCTTAAATGTGAGCTCCTTGCTGTAAATGATCTTACCCGGATTCAACTTCACGGGCTCAATATCGCCCGTGCTTGGCGGCGGGATATTGGGGTCCAACCCCGATACGCCGTACCCTTCAGGGATAGGCGGCAGGTTGTCGAGCCCGTCGTACCAGGTAATATCGAGCGCCGGCATCCGCTTGCGTTTGGGGAACCGGAACACGATGGTGGATGACATCGGGAAGAAAAAGTCGTTATGGCCGGTAGCTTTCGTGCATTCCACCTCGTAAGGCAAGCCGAGATCCAGGAACTCATGGGCAGTATCCATGATGTGCGCACCCCAATCGCCCAACGCCCCCATACCGAAATCATACCAGCAGCGCCACTGCCCATTGATGTAATCGTGGTTATAGTCGTGCTGCTTCGCAATGGCCGAGTGCCAAAGATCCCAGTCTATCGAATCGGGGATCTGTTCTGCTGGCGGAAACGATTTGATATTCGGATCCCACCCATGCCAGCGGCGCGGTGAGTTCATATGAGCGGTCATGGCTGTCACATCTTTGATGATCCCAGCATCCACCCATGCCTTGAATTGGAAATAGTTCGCTTCCGAATGACCCTGGTTTCCCATCTGGGTAACCACCTTGTTGTATTTGCGTGCCGCCTGCATCAGCAACTCACACTCCTGGAATGTGCGGGCAAGGGGTTTCTCGACATATACGTGTTTGCCCAACCCCATGGCGTGCATGGTGATCGGAAAGTGCGAATGGTCAGGCACTCCGATGGATACGGCATCGATTTCATTGCCCATTTTATCGAACATCTGACGGAAATCCTGAAAACGCGGTACATCGGGGAATTTCTCCAGTATCTTCACGGTATGCGGCGCGCCCATATCTACGTCGCACAATGCAACGATATTTGCCAACCCTGTCGCGTATAAATCGCCGATGATCTGTGCGCCCCGATTACCAATACCGATGCACGCCAAGTTGACGCGTTCGTTAGGAGTAGCCAACTTGGGCTTTGCCGTCAGTAAGCTAGGCGCAACAGTAGCCGCCGCAGACGCTAGCATTGCCTGTTTGAGGAATGCCCTCCTCGAATATTCATATTTATTCATTTATACTGATTTATTGATGGAACTAATTAATTACAACGTTTTTCCACTAGGAAGAAGCATCCGATACCCCTTTGAAATAACCGACGCTTTCTGCTAATCCTGCCAGTGGGTCTTTCATGTCTTTCTCGAACTCCAGACTGCATTTCCCTTCATACCGCACTTTACGTAAAGCGTTGATGAATGCCGGGATGTCGATCACCCCCCTCCCCAACTCACAGGTCTTTCCGTCTTTGTTCGCCGCCGTTACATTCTTGAAATGGATATCGAATATACGCTTATGGTATCGTTTGACATCGCGGATGGGGTCCTGGCCATCGCGCATGTTATGCCCCATGTCGAAACATAATCCCATTCGGGGATCCAAATCTTTCACCAGTTCAAAGACACTCGTAGCATTGGGATACAATTTATCCTCCGGTCCGTGATTATGAATGGCATACCGAATATCATATTCGGCGGTCTTCCCGGAAATATACGCTAAATCTTCTTTTTTTGGAATACCGACCATTAATTTCACACCTACCCGTTTGGCATACTCGAACGCATTATCGATCTCGCTTTTGGTTTTAGTCATGTATAGTGGCCCCACGGCGTAACCCGTTACACCAGATGCCGCGAGCTTTTCATGAAAGGCGGCTATTTCAGCACCTGTACTAGCCAAAGGAAGGTGAAAATCTTTGATACATAGGAAATTTACATCCATACGCTTCATCATCGCCAACGACGCGTCTATATCAAAATGTGCAAAACTGTAGCCAGCAATTCCGAGTGCAAACCCATCCGCTGCAATGGCACCGGAAGTGCTGCCGGAAGACGCCTGTACAGCGGACGTACCCATCACCGTGGCCGCAGACACGCCTAAAAGGCCTTTTTGAATAAATGTTCTTCTTGTTTCCATTATCTTCTTGTTTCCATTAATTTAAATAGTAAATCTTATGATGTTCATTCCGTATCGTTCCCGTACCCTCTTACTCCAGCTTTTTAGTTATATTAGCCCGATGGACCACAAGCGCGCTACATTAAAAGATATTGCATCGGCATTGAATCTTTCGCCATCGACCGTGTCTAAAGCGTTGCGGGACCATCCTAACATCGGGATAACCACCAAAGAGCGCGTCAAAAAGCTTGCAAAGCAACTGCACTTCGTTCCAAACCAGAGCGCTATCCGTTTCAAGCAGCAGAAATCATTTACGCTTGGTATCCTCATACCAAGCATGCTCGACCATTTTTACGTGGCTGCCGTGGAAGGATTCGAAAAATTTGCATACGACCATGGCTATAATGTGCTTATTGGCCAAAGCCATGAGAGCATCCAGCGAGAGAAGGAGCTTCTCATCACCATGCAAAGCAACCGGGTAGATGGTTTGATCATCGCTATATCACGCGAGACCGTAGACACCACCCATATCAATGAATTCGTGAACTCGGGTACACCAATCGTGTATTTCATGCGTAAGCCCATCAACGAAGAGCACCATTGCGTATGCAGTGATGTATATACCGGTGCTATCGATGCAATAGCGTACTTTGCATCGCGCGGTCACCGACGAATTGGTTTCATCAACGCTTCCTCATATTGGACCACCAGTCGGGATCGTTTTCTAGGGTATCGCGATGGCCTGATTCAGCACCAAATCCCTTTTGATAAATCGCTCGTACAGGAAAGTGATTTTACCCAAGCAAATAACGTGCTCGCTACGCGCCGCTTAATGCAGCTTGACAAGCCTCCCACAGCAATCCTCGCTTTCAAAGATCAGGTGTTGCTCGACGCGCTGAGCTGCCTGCGGCAGGATTTCGCGACGAAGGCCGACTCCATCGAATTGATTGGTTACGGCGCCAATCCCGTTATCCAATACCTCGAACGCCCCCCCCTAGCTTCACTCAAAGAACAACCTTATGAAATCGGACAAAAAGCCGGTTCATTATTACTGGATCTGGTTAATCACCCACAAGCGGCATATCAGCCCCAACTTGTCAAAACATCTTGTGAATTACAGGTCTTCTCCAGTCAGAAACAAAGGTAGCGAAAGCCGACTCCAAAATGCCTTAGCGATTATAAAACTTTGACCGACCGATTGGAAAGGCGACAGAAAAGTCGGGTTTTAGGTTTTTCAAACGATGTACTTGGTTTTTTGTTTGCCCGACGAGAAATTACCGAACGATGATTTCGTCAATGAAAACCCATGACGGATTACCCGCTGCCGGATAGCCTTCAGGTATGGGAACATATGGCCTCGCCTCTACCCGTAAGTAACGAATGTTGCGTGCAATTACCGGAATTTCTACCATACGTGTGGGTAATGCAGCAGCAGACAAATCGGGCCGGCTCTCGGTGAGCAATCGGGCATCGGCAGAATCAGCACCTCCCCACAGACGAACGTGTTGCGGTGGATAGATGTGACTGCCGTAATCCTGCTTGATACTGATACCAACCGTGTGGATATCGGTCGCTGTATCGAACGATAAAACGGCCATCATCGGCTCACCATAAAACCCTAGCCATTTTCCGTCGGCGTGGTTCGCCCCGCCGCTTTCAAGGTTATGCAGGGTATACCCTCCCCTGCCGCTGTATCGGGAGTCCGGCGACGTTAACAACGACACCACACTCGGAACACGACCGGAACGATGGAACGTCCGAGCAATTTCCCTGCTACTCATCCATCCTGGTTTGTAACCCTTTACCCGAATAGGGGTGATGTCGGTGATCAAAAATGGCTCCTTATAAACTGGCGCAATCAGGCTGTCGGGTTCGCTTCCGTCGATGGTATAATGCAACACTACGCCCGGTACAGGATGGCTAAGCGTAACCCAAAGGCTGTCACGGAAAAACTTGGTTGAAGGCGCAATGACGGGGTCATTTAAGGGTAACACCGTTTCCCCGTTATCGATGTAGCCCTGTTCAATACGGACATGTGCATATTCCCGCTGAAGTCTTCCAACCGCTGCCGAGTCGACGGCTGTGTTCCACACATAGACCGATCGCAAGGTTGGGGCGGACAACAAGGTGGTTAGGCCTGCTTCGGTTAATGCGGTACTGCTCACACGCAGTGTATGTAACTTGGGCAGGCTGGATAACATATCAGCCCAAGTGTCATCCACCGGTGTACCGTTTAATGTCAGCTCTCGTAAATTGATAAAACTCGCCAAGGTATTACGGTCGCCCGCAACAAGCGGTATACCACTGAGCGTCAACGAAACAACCTGCTGGTCGACCTGTGCCAATGCTTGAAGCGACTCCTCGGTATAGAATGATTTACCAAAGAAGCTGACCGACAACGCTGGCGATGATTGGGCAAGCGGACGCACCAAACGGTATGGGGTATTTAATGATTTGATAACATCGGCATCGGCAGCTGGGAAATCGTATGTATCTTCAGCCACTGGGTAGATCGCCTCCGCTAACCGGCGGATCGTATCGTCGGCGGGCAATGCGGCCAATGCTATATTGAAGTCCGCTCCCGACGCTACCCAAGCATTGATCAATGCCAGCTCATCGGCTGTCAATTGCGGCTTTCCCTTGGGAGGCATCCGGTGCTCATGGTCGAGATCAAGCAACAACCGCTCAATGAGGAGGCTTTCCGTCACCGAACCTTTCACCAACACCGGGCCGCTGTCGCCTCCCTGCATCAAAGAAGTCGTATCGGCCAATACAAGTCCACCTTTCGCTTTGCTACTGCTGTGGCAGTTCAAACATTTGGCCTTCAAGATCGGGTAAACCACATCCGGAAATACAACGGCGGTCGCAACATCCAATGCCGGCTGTCGATTACGGCGTAAAGGCTCAAAAAGATAATTGTCACCATGGGTTAGCGCGGCCCCGAAATGACCAGCAACCATCAAAACGACCAATGAAACAGTCAATCCTGCCCGAAAAAAAACGTGGTAACGGCCAGTAGCACCAATCGTATAGCGATGATACATTAGCAATAGAATTGCCAACAAACATAAAGCCACCCCCATCCATTTATGCCATTGGAAACCGTTGCCGTCATAGCCGCCTTCTTGCGCAAGCACCAAACCCGCCAGCACGGTAACAGCGGCCGTCCAAGCACTGACAAAAAGAAACGCATATACCAGCCGGGTAACGATGTGCCGCGGTAACGAGAACCGATCACCAAAACACGCCAACAGCCATGATAATACCAACAGGACAATTGGAAAATGTAACAACAGGGGGTGTGCACGTCCCAATACCTGTAACGCCGGCGGAACAACGATAACCTGTTCGAACACCAGGAAAAACAAGATAAATATAACGAGGCCAATCAGCAGATTCAGCAACAAAGAATGGACAATCTTCATCTTTTTTATGCCAATATATCCTTTACAACCGTTCCCGCAACGTCTGTAAGCCGGTAGCGCCTGCCCAGATGCCGATAGGTGAGTTGCTCGTGATCCAGACCTAACTGATGGAGTATGGTAGCATGGAAATCGTGCACATGTACCGGATCCTTGATAATATTATACCCGAATTCGTCCGTTTCACCATAAACGATGCCGGGCTTAACGCCGCCGCCCGCCATCCACACGCTAAAACAACGCGGGTGATGATCCCGTCCATAATTGTTGTGGGCTAATGCACCCTGGCAATAGTTTGTCCGTCCAAACTCGCCGCCCCAAATAACCAAGGTCTCGTCAAGCAGCCCCCGCTGCTTCAAGTCGGTAATTAGGGCTGCCGACGCCTGGTCGACATCTTTAGCCTGCATGGCCATCTGGCCGGGCAGGCTATCGTGCTGGTCCCATCCCTGATGGTAAAGCTGCACAAAACGGACACCGTTTTCGGAAAGTTTACGTGCCAACAGGCAATTTGCGGCATAGGTGCCGGGCACTAAACAATCGGGTCCATACAGCTTGATGATATGATCGGGCTCGTTCGAAAGATCGGTCACCTCTGGCACCGATGTCTGCATCCGGTAAGCCATTTCATATTGCTGTACTTTTGCCGTGATTTCGGGATCACCGAATGCATCGAATTGGATACTATTCAGTTCTGCCAGCTTATCGAAAAGCGCCCTACGGCTCATCCGGTCGGTCCCGGCGGGATCACTTAGGTAAAGTACGGGATCTGGACCACCCATAAACTGTACCCCTTGATGAATAGAGTCCAGGAACCCGTTTGTCCATAGCTTAGCATAAACGCCCTGCCCATTGCCTCGCCCCTTGGATACCAGCACGCAAAAAGCCGGCAGATTCTGGTTTTCGCTACCCAGGCCATAACTTAACCAAGCGCCCATGCTGGGCCGATTACCTTGTTGTGCCCCGGTCTGGAAAAACGTTATTGCCGGGTCATGGTTAATGGCATCGGTATGTAGCGACCGGATAATGCACAGGTCATCTACAACGTTGGCCATGTGGGGGAATACGCTGCTCACCCAAGCGCCACTTTTGCCGTATTGTGCAAAGTCATAGTAGGAACCCACCAATGGAAATGTCGCCTGACCTGCGGTCATACCGGTAAGCCGCTGGTCGCCACGCACCGATTCCGGAAGGTCCTGCCCCATCATCTCCCGTAACTTCGGCTTCGGATCGAACGATTCCAATTGGGAAACGCCACCGCTTTGGAACAGGTAAATTACCCGCTTGGCCTTGGGTGCGAAATGTGGGAGCATCGACGCCATCCGGTCGCCCCCCGTACCGCTGCCCGAAAAAAGATCCGGTATCAACAACGACCCCAGTGCAGCACTTCCAATGCCTATGCTTAGACGTGCGAGAAACTGCCGCCTATTCTGGTATAAACTGGCTTGCTCCACTTCCTTCGCAATCATGTTATCTTTCTTCATGCTTTTTCAGCTATCGATACGCCTTCAAATCTTCAAATCGTTACGTAGGTATATTAAGTTCGTGTAATCGCCTCTTCCAAATTATATAAGGCATGGACTGCTGCCATTAATGCGGCATGCTCCGCCACCGGCACCTCGGTATCTTGTGGAGCCTCACCTACGGTTAAAAATGCTTGGGCCGCATCCGGCGCCTTATTATACCGCTCCAACTCGTCTATATAATATTTTTCCATCAACGACAGTTCCTTCCCACTCGGATCTCTGCTTAGTATACGGCGGTACGCATGTTCAATATAAACACTCGGCCGGGCATTCGGCATCGCTCTCATCAATCGCCCCGACAGCACACGCGAAGCTTCAAGTATAACCGGGTCGTTTAGCATCACCAACGCCTGCAACGGTGTATTGGTACGTTGCCGGGTCACCTCGCACATATCTCGGTTACTGGCATCAAAAATCAGCATATTGGGTGGTGGAACGGTCAATTTGATGAACACGTACATGCCCCGACGGTACAAGTCCTCGCCGTGGTCTTGCACATAGTTAGCCAGCGCGCCCCGCCCCGAACTGGTAACTTCCCATAGCCCGTCGGGCTGGTAAGGTTTTATACTCGGACCGCCGATTTCCGTGTTCAGCAAGCCACTGCTGGCCAACGCGAGGTCGCGGATGGACTCAGCAGAGAGACGCAGTCGCTTTGAACGACTAAGGTATATATTTTCTGGGTCTTCGTTCAGTTGTCTTTCGGATATTCGCGACGATTGACGATAGGTAGCACTCATTACCAACTGTTTCATCAAACGTTTCACATTCCACCCATTATCGCGGAAATCAGCGGCGAGCCAATCCAGCAATTCCGGGTGGCTGGGAAGGTCCCCTTGGTTGCCAAAATCTGCTACAGTAGCAACTAAACCACGACCGAAGACCATCGCCCACAGCTGGTTTACCAATACGCGTGCAGTTAGCGGATTTTCCTTGCTAAATGCCCATTCGGCTAATCCAAGCCGGTTGGACTCGTATGCTGTACTATCAAAGGGTAAGATTGCCTCGGGTGTACTGGGGTATACTCTTTCGGTAGGCGAATCGTAGAGCCCACGATCTAAGATAAACGTAGGCCGCACCTCATCACGCTCGCCCATCACCGATACGGATACCGCCGAGGTATCATCTCCTTTATTGATGAATTGCAGGATATCCTCCACATCTTGCTGTGTGATGGTGAGGCGTGGAGTTTTCGATGGACCCGAATTAACCAATCCTTCCAGGCCTTTCTCCAAAGAGTTATTGAAAAATGCGTAAAGTTGGAAGTAGTTTTTTTGCGAGAAAGGATCGTATTTGTGGTCGTGGCATTGCGCGCACTCCATGGTGATGCCCAGGATGCCTTTGCTGAACGTGTTGGTCTTGTCAATAGCGTATGCCACGCGGTATTCTTCTTCGATGACGCCGCCCTCTTCGGTAATTTTATGATTCCGGTTGAATGCCGAGGCCAGCACCTGCTCCTTCGTCGCTTCGGGTAGCATATCACCGGCCAGTTGCCAAGTCACAAACCGGTCGTATGGCATGTTCCTATTGAATGCGTGGATTACCCAGTCGCGCCACGGCCACTGCGTCCGAATATCATCGTCCTGGTACCCATACGAATCCGCATACCGTGCTACATCCAACCAATGCATCGCCATACGTTCGCCGTAGGCCGGCATCGCCATCAGCTCATCAACCATCTTTTCGTAAGCATTTTCGGAGTCATCGGCGAGGAACCGCTGGAGCTGCTCTTCGGTGGGTGGCAACCCGGTAAGGTCAAAGCTCATCCGTCTCAGCAGGTAATGTTTTTTGGCTTCTGGATTGGGTTCAAATCCGTTTTCCTCCATACGGGTCAGCACGAAACGGTCTATTGCATGGGTAGCCCAATACTCATCATCGACAGTAGGTATCGGCCCCTGCTCGGGTGGAAGAAACGCCCAATGGGGCTTATATTCCGCCCCTTGCTCAATCCACTGTTCGATGAGCTTTATCTCGCGGTCGGTCAATGCCAGATTGGAAGATACCGGTGGCATCCGCTCCATTTCATCCGTACTGGTTATGCGTCGGTAGGCCTCACTCCTATCCGGATGACCCGGCACGATGGCATGCATACCGGCTGTTTCCACCAGCGCTTTATAGGCTCCCTCTTCCGTGTCGAGGCGCAGGTCGGCTTCTCGTGCATTCGGATCCGGACCATGGCACGCAAAGCAGTTATCGGAAAGAATCGGCCGGATGTGGTAATTGTAATCGACTATGGCAGGCATGGGAGCCGAACCCGCCCCGCCACTGTTCTTCCTCGACGTGTAGAAATAAGCCGAGAGCAATACCGCGATCAAAATAATCGCCGTACCAATAAACCATTTCGCTGAAAGAAGGCGCGTCATCATCGATCTATAGTGGTATTCCAGTCAAAATTAATGAAACTTTTGGAATAGTCAGTGCTAAATCGATAAAATCAGCATGCTGATAGCTAATCCTTTCCAAATAGCTGATACAGTTCAACTTGCGTAAATGGCTCCGTCCGTTTGCCGAACGTGGACCTAATGGCGCCCAGATCTTCCGGCAGTACCTCATCACCGGCGGCATTCCCCCATGCATTTCGGATATAGCTCAATAATTGAGCTAGCTCGGCATCGTCAATAGTTGTGTTATGGGCAATACCCGGCATTTCACCACTTACTTCGGGCGCCTCATACGTATGTCCGGCTACATCTACTGCCCCGGTGAGGCCGTATAGCACCAAGGCCATCAAGCGCTGCTCATCACCCGTTACCCATTGCGAACCCGCTAATGGCGGTGCTATGGGCGAAACGCCCCGACCATCTTCTCCATGGCAGGGTTGGCAGGTGTTCTGAAATAGTGCTATGCCTTGCGGATATCGCTCGGCCAATAACCGTTGATTGCCTTGTTTCTCTTTAGCCGCGATATCGTCCACAACGGTCGAAACACGGTGGTACAAGGCCGACGTTGTGTCGGGCAGCTGTTCCGCAATTTCCTTGAGGAAGGGTTGCTCCCGGCCGCCGAGTCCGCTGACCAGCGCATCAGCGAGGTATTTGTTGTTCGGATATTTCAAGGCCCACTGCTCGCTGGCCGTATCCTCCAAATCAGCAAATGCCGCCATTGCCAAGGCAGCATAAGGCATTAACAGCGTGTCCCGATTGGAAACGTGAGCGGTTATCATGTCTGCCAGTTCTTTTTGGGGAACGGTTGAGGCCAGCGATACCGCCGCCGCAATAGCTTGCGCGCGAAGTTGCCATTGCGGGCGCTCCAATACGGCTTGGATGTCCGCCAAATTCAATTCGGTCAACCCCTCAAGTGTCCACAACGCATGCACGACCTGTACGTGATTACGTCCGCTACGCAATATTTCGCGCAACTTGCCTACAACGTCTGTAGCGTGTCGGTCGACCAATACCTGCTGGGCTTTGTCGCGTACCCAGCCGTTAGCATGTCCCAATAGCGCAATCAGGGAATCCGCGCCTTGGGGCATCGTTGTCCAATACCTTTCAGCACCCTTGGGCATGACCCGATAAATCCTTCCCATATCAAGGGGAACGGTCAACTCACGGGCTTCGATTTCATTTTTCAGATAAGGCGTGAGGTAGGTGCTATGCTGGATAATACCGCGGTACATATCCACAATATAAAGGGCACCATCGGGGCCATCATAGAGATTCACGGGGCGGAAACGCTCGTCGCGGCTCGCCAAAAATTCCTTGCCACCATAAGCTTGTTCGCCTACGGTCCGGTACCCTTCTTCAACCAGTACATCCCGTTTAACCAGATTGGCGGCCGGCTCCGCAACAAAGGCATTGATGCCCGGCAACAACCCGCCCCGGTAGACCAACGGTCCGCAGGCTGCCGTGAAATTCACCAAATGGCCCGTACTATCGAGCACATTTTCCATATAGCCACGATTCACGCCAGTGGTGGGGTGAATCGGATAAACCCGGGTATCCGCCACGATGGTTTCCCGGTATCCGGCAACTTTGCGTTGGTTGGGGTTGCTCGAACCGAGACCGGGCGGAAAATAATCGCCCGAGAGGTTGCTCGAGTTGTCGTTGTAATATAACCTACCCCAATTATCCTGACTAATGCCCCACTGCCCGCGAAAATGGGTTTTCTCTTTCTGCCATTCTCCGTCGGGAAGCCGCCGGTACCGCCAATCGTATTTAGCACTGTAAATCCAATTATCCAACCCCCGTAAAAGGCCGTTAGGCTGATGCTCTACATTCCCACCCTCGGCATACGCACTGTCTACCAGTATACGACCAGTAGGTTTATCCTCCCGGATTTCGTAAAACCACAATTTCGGGGGCTCGGCCAAGAGCAGTCCGCTATCAACAAGGCATATCGCTCGCGGCATCACCAACGAGTCGAGGAACACGTTGCGTTCATCCATTTTACCATCACCATCTTGGTCGGTTAGCATAACAATACGGCCTATCGGCGCATCTTCGCCATCGCCCAATGTATCGGGCATATAACCTTCCATCTCTACGACCCAAATCCTGCCTTTTTCATCGAATGTCATGGCTACAGGTGCCATCACCAGGGGTTCTGCCGCCACCAACTCCACATCGAAGCCCGCTTCGACCTCCATGGCTTTCAACGACGCGCGAGGAGACAGCACACCGTCGCCGTCTTTTTCTTTGCAGCCCTTCAATAGCCCACCAACAGCAAAGATTACAGCGGTGGCAAAAAAACATAGTGCCTGTTTGCTGCCTATGTAGCGGCGTTGAAGATTACCAATACGTTTAATTTCCACGCGCCAAATTTGTAAAATTAAGTGCAGACATCCTAAAATCATGTAGAAACGTCGTGCTTGTTTTTACATAGCCGCATATCCATTTCTTAACCTAGGACAATGCCCCCAAAAAACATCTTCCGTACTTTTGTAGCAAACGGAGAACAATTATGGAATTAGGTATCAGTATGTTTGGGGATTTACCAGTAGATCCAGCAACAGGCAAATTTCTGCCAACGCAACAACGGCTTCAAGAAATCATCGAGGAAATTAAGCTGATGGACGAGGTGGGACTAGATTATTTTGGTATCGGCGAGCACCATCGCCCCGATTACGCGGTATCCAGTCCCGAAATCATATTGGCGGCCGCAGCTACGGTAACCAAGCGCATTAAACTGGGCAGCGCCGTATCGGTGATCAGTTCTTCCGATCCCGTGAAGCTTTATCAAAACTTCGCTATGATCGACCTATTGTCTGGTGGTCGTGCGGAATTGATGGCCGGCAGGGGTAGCTTTATTGAGTCTTTTCCACTGTTCGGGTACAACCTGCAGGATTACGAAGCGTTATTTATCGAAAAATTAGAGCTGCTCCTGGCCATTAATCATAACGAACAGGTAACATGGAGTGGAAAATTCAGGGCGCCGATTGACAACCAAGCGGTATTGCCGAGAGCGGTAAACAATGACCTCTCTATATGGATCGCCGTGGGCGGCACGCCCCAGTCGGTCGTCCGGGCAGGCAAATTGGGTTTGCCGTTAATGATCGCCATCATCGGTGGGTCGCCGGCACAATTCAAGTCACTCTTCGAACTTTATAAGCAGACCTACATCGAGCATGGCCACGATCTTTCCAAATACCGTGTAGGCATCCATTCCCACGCTTTGTTTGGCGATAATGACCAAGAGCTGAGCAGCAATTACTATCCTTTATATGCCGCACAGATGGACCGGGTAGGCAGGTCCCGCGGTTGGCCACCGTACCAACGCAGCCAATTCGACTTTGGCAAATCCAAACACGGGGCCCTATTCATCGGTGAGCCCGATGCCATTGTCGACAAAATCCTGTATATGCAGGAGTCATTTGGATTGACACGATTTGCGGCACATATGGATGTAGGTGCGCCCGCGCACAAAGACTTGATGAAGTCCATCGAGCTTTACGGCACTAAAATCGCACCCAAAGTAAAGGCTGCTCTTGCCGGCAGATAAAAGGCTATCGGCGAATCAATCGCGTGATTTAATCGCTTCGAATGTGTCGGGGAATGCATAGCCGAAGCGGTCTGCCGCTTCGGCATTGTATACACGCTTCCGCACATGGAGCATTTCCACTTGTAAGCCATCGGTCGATCCACTGGCAAGGTAACTCGCCGCCTGCGCACCACTTTGGTAGCCCCATTGATAAATATCGGCACCAAACGCGGCCACGGCGCCCCGTGCTACCAGACCCGATTCACTGGTAAACACTGGAACATCGCTATCATTGCAGTTTTTCAGGATGGTTTCAAACGCTGCGAACACGGTATTATCGGGATTGGCAAAAAAGGCATCGATGTTCTCGCTTAACAACGACCGGACAACCAATTGGGCCTCAGCTGAAGAATTGAGCGGCAACGCCACCAATTGCACATTCATGCTGTCTGCAAGTGCAGCAATCCGTTCATAGGCTTCCAGCGACTGCGGCTCGGATTGGTTATAAATCATGCCAACTTTTAACTGGGCTTCCTTGGGCTTCACCATTTCTGCGATAAGGGTGAACGACGTATCGATATAATTCAGGTTCTCACCCGTACCGAACAGATTATCGGGAGCTGCGCCGTCTGCCGCCAGTAGCCCCAAGATACTCGGCATGGCGGTGACGGCCTGGAATATGGGTATATCTTTGCCTCGCTGTACGGCCGCAATAGTCGCCAACGTGGTACTGGTACCGATGAGACTTACTTCCTTGCTGTTAAAATAGCTGATAATCTGGTTGAGCGTAGCCGCATCACCTTGCGCATTGCGATGGATGATTGCCACGGTACCTTCGGCTTCACTATATCCACTGTCGGCCAACGCATCCATAAAGCCATTACGCGCTTGCGAAATGGTAGCATCTTCAAAGGCCTCCACGAAGCCCACAACAGGCACGCCCGACGGTTTCTCGACAGACTGGCAGGCCATGATAAAACCACCCAGAAGTACGATTAGGATACGGCATTTTCTAAACATAAAACAAAATTAGCGAAAATGTGTCGCTTTTATGCCAAAATTCGTAATGTTGCCGAATGGCTTTCAATTTCAAGAAACTATGGGGTCGGCCGCAAAAAGTAGGTCTTGTGCTTTCGGGCGGCGGCCTACGGGGCATTGGCCATTTAGGCGCTATCAAAGCCCTCGAGGAACACGGTTACAAACCGTCAATCATTTCCGGATGCAGCATCGGCGCCATCGTAGGTGCATTTTACGCCGCGGGATATACAGTAGAAGAGATGTTGAGCGTCGTCAAGGAAAACAACCTGTTTCCCACAATGAGTTTGCGCTTGCGCACCTCCGGGTTTGTTGACAATCACTTCGTTTCGCGGCTTATCCAGAAATACATCCCTCAAAACACCTTTGAGTCGCTAAAGATCCCGCTCCATGTGTCGGCCACCAACTTTTTATCGGGACAAACCGAACGCTTTCAAACGGGCAAGCTGGATGAGGCATTGTTGGCGTCTTCGAGTATCCCGGTGATGTTCCCTTCCGTAAAACGTAATGGGTCGATTTACTATGATGGTGGTATCCTCGACAACCTACCGGTAACACCGCTGCTCGGACAGTGCAAGACCCTGATTGGTGTGCACGTAAATGCACCGGATCAGATTATGCCCGATAAACTTACTCCTGCTAAAATACTCGATCGGATAACCCACCTCGCCATTGGCCAATCTGTAGCGGATAGCGCCCGAAAATGCGATCTTTTTTTGGAACCACCCGAGATGCTGAAATTCAGCATGTTTGGCAAGAAAGAGTTAATGGATATTTATGAATACGTGTACACGTATTCATCCCGTTTTCTCGACCAACAGTAACAATGGGAGAAATTACCGATATAACATTTTTTATTTTTTTATTGACAATAACGAAAAATATCGTACATTTGGCTCGTCAAACAAAAAAGATGTTAACGCGGAACAATGCATACTGGTTTTTTGGTTTCTTTTATTTTAGCGATAAAAGCCGGGCTTGATATGCATTCATAACATAGAAGATATAAATGTAGAAAGGTCCCGGCAAAAAAGCCGGGACTTTTTTTATTTCCACGTACACAGTATATGAGCATAAAAGTAGCCATACAAGGAATCAAAGGATGCTTCCACGAAGAAGCCGCTTACAAATATTTCGGTGAAGACATCGAAACGGTGGAATGCGAGTCATTCAAAAAAACATGCGAACTGCTCAAACAGGGAAAGGTAGATTATGTGGTAATGGCCATCGAGAACTCCATTGCTGGAGGATTACTACCGAACCATAGCCTGCTTCGCGACTACCGATTTCCTATTATCGGCGAGGTGTACCTCCACATCAAATTACATTTGATGGTGGCTCCGGGCGTTACGATCCACGACATCAAGTTCGTGGAATCACATCCCATAGCCCTACAACAATGCGGTGATTACCTCGAGGAGAATCCGCAGTTCAAGGTGACCGAAGGGGAAGATACAGCTGGCAGCGCAAAGAAAGTAAGTGAGCTGCAACTGAAAGATACCGCCGCTGTCGCCAACCAGCTTTCCGCGAAGCTATACGGATTGGATATCCTGGAGCGACGTATCGAAACAAACAAGAAAAACTATACCCGCTTTCTTATTCTCGCTAAAAAAGCAGTCGAAAAAGCCGAAGTCAATAAAGCCTCGCTCTCTTTCCAAACGGGCAACGGTGTGGGGGCATTATCCCATGTACTGCAATGTTTTGCCGAGCAAAACATCAACCTCAGTCGAATACAATCCATGCCCGTATTGGGAAAACGGAACGAATACGACTTTTATGTCGATGTGGAATGGAACGACCAAGCAGCTTACGAAGCCGCCATACGCCGGGTGTTGAAACTGACGAACAACTTCAACATCATGGGCGAGTACGTCAAGAACGATAAGGTTTGATCGGGCAGTAAGTAAAAAAGCGCAAAAACAACGAGAAAAAAATAAGGACTAACAATAAAAACATAGAAAAACGATGAAACAGACATTAGACATTGTACCTTTAAATTCGTGGATCGATACGGGTGACTTGCCATTGGTCATTGCCGGTCCGTGCAGCGCGGAAACAGAAGAGCAAGTACTGGCTACTGCTCACCTGCTAGCTAACACCGGCAAAGTAAATGTACTTCGCGCAGGCATCTGGAAACCACGTACACGTCCGGGTGAATTCGAAGGCATCGGAAGCGTCGGCCTCCAGTGGCTTCGCAAAGCGAAGGAAGAAACCGGTCTCCCCATTACCACGGAGGTGGCCACCGCCAAGCACGTTGAGGAGGCACTTGCCGCAGGTGTGGATATCCTTTGGGTGGGTGCCCGCTCCACAGCCAACCCCTTTACCGTACAGGAAATTGCCGACGCACTAAAAGGTGTAGATGTCCCCGTATTGGTTAAAAACCCGGTTAACCCCGACCTGTCGTTATGGCTCGGTGCCCTAGAGCGCATCAACCGTGCCGGCATCAAAAAGCTTGGCGCTATTCACCGAGGCTTCTCTTCTTACGAAAAAACAGCTTTCCGTAACGAGCCGATGTGGGATTTGGCCATCCAGCTTAAAACGATGGTACCCGATCTTCCGGTAATCAATGATCCCAGTCATATCTGCGGTAACCGCGAATTAATCCCTTACATTGCACAAAAAGCACTGGATATGGATATGCAAGGGCTCATCATCGAATCGCATATCGATCCGTCCGTGGCATGGACCGACGCGAAACAACAAGTGACCCCACAAGCACTTGCCGAACTGATCACCAACCTCGTGGCTCGACATGCGGAATCCAACGATCCCGTATTCGAAGACACCCTTGCTGGATTCAGAAAGGACATCGACAAACTGGACGACCAAATCATCAAAATCCTTAGCGACCGGATGAAAATCGTAGAGAAAATCGGGGAATACAAGCGCGACAACAACGTCACCATCCTTCAGGTAAGCCGATGGGATGAAATCATCCAGAAACGCAGCAACGTAGCGCAGGCACTTAAGCTAGACAAGGATTTTACCGTAAAGCTCTTGGAACTGATTCACAACGAATCCATTCGCAAGCAGAATGAAATCATGAACACCACACCTATAGCAGAGGCGTAATGGCAGATCGGGCAATCGGGCTTTCCCACACAACCAAATCGCTCAGCGGCACCGTACAATTAACAGGTTCCAAAAGCGAGAGTAACCGGGCGCTGATCATCGAAGCGCTCGGTGGTGGTAATGTCGTGATCGAAAACCTTTCTGAGGCTGCCGACACGGTAACGCTTCAGCGGGCGCTCGCGCAGGTAGCAACCGCGGCCCCGGGTTCCGAAACACAGATTGATATTGGACCCGCCGGCACAGCCATGCGGTTTCTAACCGCTTATTTAACGATTGCTAAGGGCCGCTACCACCTCACGGGCAGCGAACGGATGAAACAGCGTCCGATCGGCATGTTGGTAGAGGCGCTGAAAACCTTAGGTGCCGACATCCAATATGCAGAGCAGCCGGGCTACCCTCCGCTCGCCATTCAAGGAGCTTTAACCCAACAGACAACCGCTGTACGCATAAAGGGCAATTTAAGCAGCCAGTATTTATCGGCATTGCTACTTATTGCTAACGCGCTACCTGAAGGACTGGAACTGCAGATCGAAGGTGAACTCACGTCCCGCCCCTATCTTACCATGACACTCGGTATGCTGGCAGAAGCGGGTATCTCGCACCGCTGGACAGGCGACACCATTTCTATCGCACCGCAAGAAGCCAAACCTTGCCGGTTGACAATCGAACCCGATTGGAGTGCGGCATCCTATTGGTATGCCATGGTAGCACTGGCAGAAAAAGCAGATCTTTTTCTACCCAACCTCAAGAAACACAGCCTTCAGGGAGATGCGGCCATCGCCTCCATCATGAGTCATTTTGGTGTGTTGTCTACTTTTGAAAATGGGGGACTGCGTATCCGGAAGGCTTCATCAAGCACCGCCGATCCGATAAAAGAACTCGATTTCACGGCGTGTCCCGATCTGGCACAAACGGTAATCGTTTGTGCGGCCGCACAACGGCGCAACCTTTCATTTACTGGCTTACATACGCTCCGGATCAAAGAAACCGACCGGGTAGCTGCGTTACAGACCGAGCTTGGTAAAATCGGGGTACAACTGGTGGAAGATGGCACAGCATGCCACCTTCGTACCGATGGGCTATTTCGGCCCGGAAGCCTGATCATCGACACCTATGAAGACCACCGGATGGCCATGGCATTTGCCCCGCTGGCATTGCTATTCAACGGGATGCAGATCAATGAGCCGGATGTGGTGGAAAAATCATATCCCGATTTCTGGAAACATTTGAAACAACAGGGATTTGTTATATCTTAGCCACCAAAAGCGATTGATGGGATTTGGGGTATGCCAAATCGTAAATCGGCAATCGTAAATCGACAATCAGTATGGCAGGGAACTCTTTTGGAGATGTATTTCGTATAACCACTTTTGGCGAGTCGCACGGCAAAGCGATCGGCGTGATTATTGACGGCTGTCCGGCTAACATCACCATCGACGAATCGTTCATCCAGTCCGAATTGGATAAACGCCGTCCGGGACAATCTAAAATCACCACCCAACGGAAAGAGAGTGATACCGCCCAAATACTCTCCGGCGTATTTGAAGGCAAAACCACCGGTACGCCATTAGCCTTGGTCATTCCCAATGAAGACCAGCGATCTAAGGACTATTCGCACATCAAGGATAAATACCGCCCCTCACATGCCGACTACACCTATCAAATAAAATATGGTATCCGTGACTATCGCGGTGGCGGTCGTTCATCCGCACGCGAAACAGCCGCGCGGGTAGCGGCAGGAGCAGTGGCAAAAAGCCTCCTCGCACAGGTAGGCGTCCGTATTTTTGCCCATGTCTCCGGTGTCGGTAAAATCGAAGCGCCGAATCTAGAACCGCTACCCATCGATGAACTCATTGCCATCCGGGAAAGTAATATTGCCCGTTGTGCCGACCCGGCTACGGCCAATGAGATGGTCGATTTCATAGACGGTATACGCAAAGCCGGCGATACCGTGGGGGGGCGCATCAGCGTGGTCATCCAACAGGTACCCGTGGGTCTGGGCGAACCTGTTTTCGATAAGCTGCACGCCGACCTGGCGAAAGCCATGCTCAGCATCAATGCCGTGCATGGTTTCGAATATGGATCGGGGTTCGCCGGTTCGGAGATGCAGGGATCCGAGCATAATGACATCTTTGTCAACCCCGAGCACGATGCCAAGGAGCTGAAAACATTGACAAATTTCTCGGGCGGTATACAAGGTGGGATTTCCAATGGCATGGATATTACCTTCCGTGTAGCGTTTAAGCCCGTAGCCACCATCATGCGACCTCAGCAAACGATTGACCAATCTGGGAAAGCCAGTGAAATCACCGGCAAAGGCAGACACGACCCTTGCGTGGTTCCGCGCGCGGTCATCATCGTAGAAGCAATGGCAGCACTTGTCTTAGCCGACCATTTACTCAAAAACCGAATTTATGACCAAAAATAACCCCATGGTAATCGCCGCAGACATCGGGGGAACCCACATTACCGTGGCAGGGGTAAATACCCACCACTGGCAAGTAGTTACTGAGTCTATCGTGAGACATTCTGTTGACTCACACGCCGTTGCTAAATCGATTTTATCAGCTTGGGCAACTCCGTTGCTCAATGCTGCCCGAAACGAACAGGATTTGACAAAAGTCGTCTTCGGAATCGCCATACCCGGACCCTTTGATTACGAAAACGGCATTTCGCACATGCGTAACCAAGATAAGTACGACAACTTATACGGTATGAACATCCGGAAGGAGCTCGCGGAACGAATCGGTGTGGATGGTACTCATATTCGCTTTATCAACGATGCAGCGGCATTCTTACAGGGCGAAGTCTTTGCAGGAGGACACAACGGCTACCCAAAGGTGTTAGGGATTACCTTGGGTACTGGATTAGGGACCGCTGTCTGGGAACAAGGTAGCAACGCCATGGATGCTGATCTGTGGAAAACCCCCTATCTCGGCAGCAACGCCGAGGAACATCTAGTAACCCGATGGTTTGTACGCAAGGCTGCGCAACACGGTATCGAGGTAACCGGTCTTCGGGAATTGTTGGCTTTACGAAACAACCAACCCTGCATCAATGACATCTTAGCGGAGTACAGTGATCACTTGCTCCATTTTATCCGGTTTTTTAGCGAAAGGGAAGCAGCGGATAGATTTATTATCGGTGGCAACATCGCTAAAGCATGGGACATTTTCCGGGCGTTCAGTCCCGCAGCATTTGACCGCTTCGATATTCGGATAAGCCAATTGGGAGAACACGCTTCATTGATCGGAGCAGCCGCACAATTTGCATAGATAAACAAAAGCTGAATTAAAATAACGCCGGGTATTTCCGTGGATCTGATTCGTGCATGATCGCATACACCGCCTCGATAACGTCGTCTGCCGAAGGCTTGGAGAAATAATCGCCGTCCGACCCATAAGGAGGACGGTGAGCTTTGGCTGTTAATGTGCAGGGTTGACCATCGAGATGATAGTACCCATTTTGTTCTTCCAACACCTGTTGCAGGATAAATGCCGAAGCTCCGCCTGGCACGTCCTCATCTACCACCAACAACTTATTTGTTTTGCTAAGCGAGTGGGTACAAAGGTGCTCCTCATCAAAGGGCTGTAAGGTCTGTGGATCGACGATTTCGATGGAAATACCGAGTTTTACCAACTCGGCGGACGCTTCCTGTACCACGCGTAGCGTAGACCCATAAGATATGACCGTGACATCCTCTCCCACCCTCACGATTTCGGCTTTACCTAATGGCACTGTGAATTCACCGATATTAGCGGGCATACGCTCCTTAATCCGGTAACCATTTAAGCATTCGATGACCAAAGCAGGTTCGTCAGACCGCAATAACGTATTGTACATGCCCGCAGCTTGAGTCATGTTCCGCGGCACGCATACGTGGATACCCCGAAGCGACCCCAATATCATACTCATCGGTGACCCCGAATGCCATATTCCTTCCAATCGGTGCCCCCGTGTACGGATAATCAGCGGCGCCTTTTGTCCACCTTTCGTACGGTAACTGAGACTCGCCACATCGTCTGTCAAAACAGTAAGGCCGTATACTAGGTAATCGAGATATTGGATTTCGGCAATGGGACGCAAACCACGCATAGCCAACCCCACTCCCTGTCCGATAATAGCCGCCTCCCGGATTCCCGTATCGAAGATGCGGTGCTCACCATACTTCGCCTGAAGTCCTGCAAACCCCTGGTTTACATCACCGATTTTTCCCACGTCCTCTCCAAATGCCACGATGCGTGCATCCCGTGCGAAGTTGGCATCAAAACAAGCGTTGAGCACTTCCCGTCCATCCACCGGTTTACTGTTCGGATCATATGCTGTAGCAACACTGGGCACATGTTGTGGCGCTTCGGTGGTTTCCGAAAAAAGATGAGAATTATAGCGATCATGATTGATTCCCTGCTTCTCACGATACCATGCTACCAAGGCCGACTTCTCTTCACTTTGTGTGTAACGCAATAACCGGATGGCTCGCCTTACAGCGCCATATACCTCTTTGAGCGATGGCTCGGTGGTTGATTTTAATTCATTGAGCAACATCTGGGTGGTCTCGTGAGGAATTACTGCCAACAATCCGATGGCCTCATCCACCTCTTTCTTCAGCATCTTATTGTAATCACTCCACGCACGTCGCTGCTCGGCACGGACCCGCCCCTTCAGGCTTTGTTCAATCGCAACCAGCTCGTCTTCGTCTGCAATGCCCGATTCGATCATCCACCTACGCATCTTCGTTATACAATCGTACTCCTCCTCCCATGCCAATCGCGCTGTCGATTTATACCGTTCGTGCGAGCCGGAAGACGAATGGCCCTGCGGCTGTGTCATCTCCGTAACGTGTATCAATACGGGAATATGCTGCTCACGACTGATTTTCGCGGCTTGTTCGTACGTCTCGCAAAGCCCGGGATAATCCCAGCCATTTACCTTGAAGATTTCAAGACCGTCACCTTTTTCGTCTCGCTGGAACCCCTTCAGCACCTCTGATATGTCGGCTTTCGTCGTTTGCACCTCGTTAGACACCGAAATGCCGTAACCATCATCCCATATCGAGATCACCACCGGAATCTGCCTCACTCCCGCCGTGTTCACGGCCTCAAAAAACACACCTTCGGAGGTAGACGCATTGCCCACCGTTCCAAAAGCCACCTCATTGCCATTATTCGAGAAGGTAGTCATTCCCGCCAAATCGGGATTATTCCGATACATCTTGGAGGCCAGCCCGAACCCCAACAAACGGGGCATCTGCCCTCCTGTAGTCGAGATATCCGCGGCCGCATTCTTCATCAATGTTTGATCTACCCACTGCCCTTCTGGTGTAAGCATCCGCGTAGCGAAATGGCTATTCATCTGCCGCCCCGCTGATGACGGATCTGCCTCGACATCGGGATGTGCGTAAAGCTGTGAGAAAAACTGATAGACCGAAATGATCCCCGCGGCAAACATAAAAGTCTGGTCACGGTAATAACCGGAACGCCAATCACCAAGTTGAAACACTTTTGCCATGGCTATTTGCGCCAGCTCTTTGCCGTCACCGAAAACACCGAATTTCGCCTTCCCGGTCAACACCTCTTTCCGCCCCAACAAGCTAACGGCTCTACTCTCCACGGCAAGGCGGTAGTCGTCGATAACAATAGCCTTGAAATCGTCATAACTAAGCTTGGCGCGGGTAGGGTGTTCGCTTTGTTTAATATGGGTATCAGACATAATTAAATTGCGTTTGATCCAAAACTACAGAAAAATATTTGCTCAAAAGCGTTTTTTACTTTCAAATTCAGTTGCTTTTGTCGGTTTTGGCAAAATTGGCCACTTGCAACGGATCGCGCTAACTGGTGCGCAGCGAAACCCGCCTATATTAATTACCACAATGATATAACGTTTCCCGCAGGAAAAGATTGCCCAAAAACATCAAATACACTAACCCAACACCTCCGCTACACGACCAATTTGCCCGTCTTCCAATCGCACTTTTATGCCACGGGAATGAAATGGGGCAGACGTAAGGATATCCTTCACCACACCTTCGGTAAGCTGACCGGTCCGTTGGTCCTTTTTTAAAATTATGGCAACTTCCAAGCCAGGATAAATGTCTTTACGATTCTTTCCGTCCATATTGCCAAAAGCTACGTCACTGTCCAGCCTGCACCCTTCGTCTGCCCCATGTTGGGCTTATTTCAACCACGAGTCGTGTACCGCGACCTTGTTCCAAAACTTCGAGTATTTTTCAATGGCGGCGAGATGGATGGGGTGAGTCTCGTATGTATTGATATCTTCCATCGTATCAAAGTATACTAATAGGTTATACGTAAAGCTATTGTCTACCACGTCACGGTCATGCGTACTGGCAGCACGGCCATAATGTAGCGATTTGATGGTTGGGATAGCTTTCAACTCCTCAAAAAAGCCGGCAAAATCGGTTATTTCTTGTTCAGAAAGGCCATCATTTAGCCAAAAAAGCACGTAATGGGCAATCACTTCCTTGTTTTCCATAGTTTCTTTAGTTTCTTCGTTTGTGTTTGATGATTGATTGTCTTCTTGATTTGATGTTGGCGGTGCACATGCAGCGATCATACCGCCGCCCACGCCTGCAAGGGCAACCGCTGCCCCCGCCCGTTTAATAAAATGACGTCTTTCCATAATATTTGATTTATTAATTTATGCAATATACTTTACGCGATATACCTGTTGTTTATTGCCTATCCGTTATCATTTATTCACAATCTTCAGAATGTCATTGCCGAAGACAAAAACCATGAGTGCCAGCAAGATAAAGAATCCGGCTATCTGAGCCTTCTCCAAGAACTTATCACTCAATGGTTTGCCTTGGATCATTTCAATAAGCAAAAAGACGACATGCCCGCCATCCAATGCCGGGATTGGCAAAAAATTCATCAGCGCCAACGCCATTGACAAAAGCCCTACCAACGTCCAGAACTTCACCCAATCCACCTCAGAGCCAAACATTGTCGCAATGCGAACAGGGCCCGATATGGCCTTATCTGCCCGCAACTCACCTGTTGCAATTTTACCCAAGCCCTTCGCGTTGTCAATCAGCGTACCCCACGCTTTGGAAGCCCCGATAGGAAAGGATTCGAAAAAGCCATAGGAGGTTGTGACATACGGGAAATCAGTATCCTGATTGATGAAAAAACCCAGTGCCCCTTCTTCAGGTACAGCCGCCAGCACCGTCGTAGTATCGCCGCCGCGGAGTAAAGCCAACGACACGTCCTTACCCACGCTGCCGCCTATAATATCTTTCACCTGATCCCAAAACGGTGTGGCCGACCCGTTGATGGTCAAGATGCTATCTCCCGGCCGAATACCTGCCCGATCAGCCGCACTTCCTACGATAACCGAGTCAATGGCCAATGTTCGCGCTCGAGGCCCCACAAACTCGTTGCGATCGTAATCGGCAACGTCGTTCAGGATATCTCCCGGCACCGGTATGGACAACGTTTCTCCCTCACGAACTACAGTCAATGTCGTATTGCCCATGAGTACTTTCGAACCCAAGAGATCTTTAAATCTCACGATCGGTTCTCCGTCTACTTCGGTAATGTGGTCACCTGCCTGCAAACCTATTTGTTTGCCAATTACGCCGGGGGTAATACCGTTTACCAACTGTGTGTTGTCGACATATGTTTCGCCATACTTGAATGTTAACATCCAAAAAATAAATATACCTAAAATGATATTGACGATAATACCCCCCATCATCACGATGAGACGCTGCCAGGCGGGCTTGGAACGGAACTCCCACGGCTGGGGCTCGCCTTTAAGCTGCTCGGTATCCATAGACTCATCGATCATCCCAGCAATCTTCACATAGCCCCCCAGGGGTAACCAGCCTATGCCATACTCGCAGCCCCGATACGTAAATTTAAATAGCTTAACGCCCCAGGCGTCAAAAAACAAGTAGAATTTCTCCACTTTGATTCCAAAAGCACGAGCTGCCAAAAAATGACCAAACTCATGCAACACAATCAATATAGACAAGCCCAATAACACTTGTCCAATCATCACCAATACACCCATTTATTTTATTTTGCTATGTGATATACTTTGCTAATATTCGTTACTAAATCCGCAGCCACTTCACGGCTTCGCCTGTCGGTCTCCATACAGTCATCCATCGTCGGTACCGCAATCGGACCCACTCGGCCCATTGTCTCTTCGATAACGTCACTCATCTGGATAAACCCCAGCTCGCCTCTCAAAAATGCGGCCACGGCCACTTCGTTGGCGGCGTTAAGTACGCAAGGCATGGTACCCCCTATTTCCAATGCTTGGTACGCCAACGCCAAATTACGGAACGTATCCATGTCGGGCTTCTCAAAAGTCAGCTCCGGAAAATCCATGAAATTGAATCGTTTAAGTTGATTGGGAACCCGCTCAGGATACGTAAGTGCATACTGGATGGGCAGCCTCATATCCGGCAATCCCAACTGTGCTTTGATACTGCCATCGGCAAACTGCACCAAAGAATGTACAATGGACTGTGGGTGAACAACCACGTCAATTTGTCGGGTTTGCAGATCGAACAGCCATTTTGCCTCGATAACTTCTAGTCCCTTATTCATTAATGTGGCAGAGTCTATGGTAATCTTTGCCCCCATCACCCAATTCGGGTGCCGCAAAGCCGCTTCGCTGCCCACTGTTGCCAAGTAATCCAATCTTTTCCCCCTAAAGGGTCCGCCTGACGCCGTCAGGTAAATTTTTTCAATCGGATTACGTTGCTCACCTACGATGCATTGGAAAATAGCAGAATGCTCAGAGTCTACCGGCAACAATCGTACGCCATGTTTTAGCACAAGGTCCATCACCAATTGGCCGGCCACGACAAGCGTTTCCTTATTGGCTAATGCGACATCTTTACCGGCCTTGATGGCTGCCACGGTGGGTCGGAGCCCAACAGATCCCACCAAAGCACTGACTACCAGATCAACGCCTTCGTATTGTACTACATCTTCTAACGCTGCACGCCCCGCCAGCACTTGTATAGGCATATGCGATAGTGCCGCTTTCACTTCTTGGTACTTACGCTCGTCGGCAATAACCACCGCACGGGGACCAAACTCCGTTGCCTGTGCAATCAAAAGCTTGGCGTTCGTCGCTGCCGTCAGCACAGCTACATCAAACCGATCCGTGTTCGCACGCACTACATCAAGCACCTGTGTGCCGATACTACCCGTGGCGCCAAGTATGGCTATTTGCTTTTTTACCAAAATAATCCGCTAACTTCAATCTATTAAATCACACCGCACACATTCACAATGCTACCTACCCACATGTTCACAGGTACCGTCACTCACAAAATATGTTTCATCACCGCCGGGTCGTCCCCCCCGCGATAGTCGGCCATCATACTACGATAAGCCATTGAAACAACCACGCTCGACAATGGCCCCACCAAAAAGGAATTAACCAAACTCAACACCGTCGATACCATTGGATAACCCCCGTAGTTGAAATATACATATAAAAGGTGCAAAATGGCAAAAAATGCCAATATCAGCAACAATCTGGTAACATTTCCTCTCGTAAGTGCAAAACTGAGACGCAACGCACGGAAGGGTTGTGCCTGTTGCTCAATAATAAAAAACGGATAGAAAGCTACCCGAAGCAAGAATGCGAACACAACAATAGCGGCCACCATACGTGCAATGCTCACCATCAATGAAACGTCGATACCCGTGTATACCAAGGGAAACGCCAACACCGAAATAAAAAGGTAAAACAACAATGCAAACAGTGCAATGCTCAACATCCCCCAAAAAAAGTAGCGCAATTCCCGAGCGCTGGGTATGGTATCGATAAGGTTTATCTTTTCTTTTTTGTCGGCCAACGCGAGAATGTATTTAAACAGCGTGAGCTGTGTCCCGAAATACAAGACAACGAAAAGCAAGGCCATAAATACGCTTAAGAACGTATTCACCTCACTGAAATAAAAGGCTAAGATACCGGACGTGTTGGAAGTCAAAAACAGCAGGAAACAAAGCCCCGCTATAGAGAAATAATGGCTCCTGAGCAGGTCCCAAGACCGGGAAATCACCTCATTTACGGCAAACGTACTGGCTTTCAGAAATTGAATCATCGGCATCCGTGCTAAACTGGCAACTAGCCCCTAAAAAAAATCCCGACAACGTCGGGACATTCCGTGGAGGATACCGGATTCGAACCGGTGACCTCTTGCCTGCCAGGCAAGCGCTCTAGCCAGCTGAGCTAAACCCCCATTTTGCGGACTGCAAACATAGATAAAATAGATTTTACTTGCAAGCGGCAAAATGAAATTTAACGCTAGCGGATATCTTTCAAATATCGGGATGCTGCTGGGCAAAAAGCAATAAGCCGTTGTTTCCTTTGATATCCAGTTTAGCACAGATATTCCTTCGATGCGTTTCAACCGTAAAAGGACTTAGAAAAAGCCGATCAGCAATCTCTTGGGTCGATTTATTCGCCCTTACCAATTGGATAATCTCCACTTCCCGCTTGGTAAGGTTATATTTCTGTCGGATGCTCTTCGGCCCATCATCGTCGTCATCCCCACCCGTCGGGCTTATTACAAAATATTGGCCTCCGCGGTGGATTTCTTCGATAGCCTGTATGAGCACCGTGGCGTCAGAATCTTTCGGAATAAAGCCCGAAACGCCCATCGCTTGCAGCGATGATTGCAAAGACGCCGTATAGTACATAGAGACAATCAGTATTTTCAATTGAGGATACATGGACAGCGCTTTGGTCGCAGCCTGCTGCCCGTCGATCCGCGGCATATTCAGATCCATCACGACAACATCGGGTTTACGATATTGAAGGAATTTAAGTGCTTCTCTCCCGTCATTTGCCGTGTGCATGACAGATAGATGCACGTGCTTATCCAAAATAGAACGCAATCCATCAATGAAGAGTTGATGGTCATCCACCAATAACAGGTTGATCTTGTTTGGTTCAGCGCGGTTGGTTTCCATGATTTTGCAGGGGTATCTCTAGGGTAATCGTTGTGCCGTTTTTATTGGAATCGATGGTGCAGCGACCACCCAAGTACTGTATTCGTGAATACACGTTATTGAGGCCGATACCTTCTGAGCTATCGTGCCTATCAAACCCAATACCGTTGTCTTCTACTGTAACAACAAGCTCATCGGCCGTTTCTACGAGTTGAATGGTCGCCTGCGTGGCGCACGAATGTTTCACCACGTTGTTGATGAGCTCATTCACCATGCGATAGATAGATAGCTCAATTTCGGGGTCCGACCGGCCTGTATATTGGTAAACAAACTCAAAGCTGATGACGCTGACCCGATTCAGGATAGAAAGCCGTTCCTGAAGCGTGCCAATAAGGCCATTTTCGAGAAAAAACTTAGGCTTAAGGCTATGCGATATTTCGCGGAGGTCATCGCATGCCCGCGTAATCAGTCTGATGGTTTCATCGTGTGCCTCTTTTTCCTCCGGCCGCAAACGATCCAACTTTGTTTGAAAGTCGGTTACTTTAAGCCGGATAACCGAAAGTGTACCGCCCAAATCATCATGCAAATCTTTAGCCAACCGGTCACGTTCATCTTCCTGCGCCTGGAAAACCTGTCGAACGGATTGCATCCGAATCAGGTCGTTTTCCTTTTTCAGCTGTGCCTTTTCACGCTTCAGGAAATTGTACCGCTGAGTGAGCGCAAAAGATAAAATCACCACCTCCGCCGCAAAGCCCACGGTAATCCCATTGGGTTTGAGCAACTGTTCGCCCACCAAACCCATAATCTGCAAGATGTAATTGCTGGCGCCAATAATCAACGGTAAAATGGCCAACAGGTAATAATAGCCTAAAATGAAGCCCCGCCTTATCCGTTCAATCACACAAACGGCAATGAGCGGCAGCGACAGGATAACGCTGATATTGGCCACATAGAAAATCGTTTTCTCTAACCCGATATTTACGGGAAAAAGCATCGCGAAAAATGGCAAGATACCCAAAACATATACCAGGTACTTATAGTAATTTGCCAAGTGATAAAGTTTGCTGTTCGCGGATGTTTGATTAGTAAACAGCTGCATCACCTGGATCAAAAGACCGCACCCTAACATGCCACTGGAAGATTTTACATAGTCGTGTAATCGTCCAACGTCGGAAAAAAACCATTCTTTTGCGAGCCCGACCTCATCAAGCACCAAAATAACCGAACACAAAATATACAGCGCATAATACAAATGGATCCGATCGGCAACCGAAAGATACATCAACACGTTGAAGAGGAATGCAAAAGCGAATATACCGGTATAAAACCCGAACGCCGCGTATATGGGGATGTCTTGTTGCAAAATCACTTCCCGCTTACCAAGCTTGGCTTTGATAGAGAAATTCTGCCCGCGTTTATCTACCTTGAATAACAGCGTCGTATGCTCATGCCCTGCAAGCCGGATAGGAAAAAGGAAATCCCGCACGGGCCATGGGCGCTGGGCAAAAGGCAGCCGGTCGCCCGTTTGGCTCACCAACGTTGGGGTATTGTCTCCGGCACCGCATCGATAAAAATCGATCCGGTTGATGCTCGGAATCGGTATAGAAAGAAATAAATCTACATAATCGGGAAGGGTGTTCTCGAGTTCGATCAACACCCAATAATACGAATCAGTATAACCCAGGCTCACGTAATCATCGCCATTAACGTTCGTGAATAGCCCCTTATCTTTGAATGCCAGCACGTCGTCAGGCGTCGCCATCAACGTCGTATCTTCGTAGTAAGCAACATATCCATTAAGGCTATACGTGTCTGAAGCATCGATACGTACAAGCCTAACCTCTTCTGCATGCACGCCCCAGACCGAACAGGCGTAACCAAAAAGGAGCAGAAAAAAACGATATACCCTTCTACGCATCAGCGAACTAAAATAATACCTAATCCAAGAACACCAAAAATACAATTGCTAGCTAATAATTGAAATACCGAACGTCAGGTAATTTTTGAGTGGGTATCGCCAGCTGTACAAACGGAACGGATCGGAACGTATTACCGTAATGCTTCAGGCACGGGTTTTTCTAATAAATATTGGTAATAAAACCGATACCGCTCTTTCCGGTCGTAGGCTGATTTCTCGCGCGAAAAGCCGTGTCGGCTTCCCGGATAAATCATCAGCTCGAAATGCTTATCCCTGTCCGTGAGGGCATCAACCAACTGGATAGTATTCTGCATGTGCACGTTATCGTCCATGTCGCCATGCAAAATGCGTAGCACACCTTTGTACTGGTCGGCATAGGTTAGCACCGAACCGTTTTTATATCCCTCTGGGTTATCCTGTGGCGTGTCCATATACCGCTCGGTATAATGCGTATCGTAAAGGTCCCAACTGGTTACCGGCGCACCGGCGATACCGTAGTCGAAATAGTCCGCACCTTTCGTCAGCGCCAAGCAGGTCATGTATCCGCCATAGCTGTGCCCGGTGATAAGCAGCTTATCGTTGGCCACCCAAGGCTTGCTTTTCAGCCACTTCGCGGCGGTAATATAATCCACCATTTCCCAATAACCGAGCTTGCGGTGCATCAACGCTACCCCCTCCTTGCCAAAATGGCCTGACGCCCGGTGGTCTACCGTGATCTGGATGATGCCTTCATTAGCCCAATACTGGTTGGCCGTACCTTTCCAGGTATTCTTTACCGAACCCGCATCGGGTCCGCCATAGATATTGAAGATAACCGGATGGGGCTTGGTCGCGTCAAAATCTGTCGGCCAGGTGATCGTTGCCGGCAGTGCATAGCCATCGGGCGTAGGGATGGTCATGAACTCCGTTTTAGCGTAGATATAGTCATCAAAATCGTCAGCCCGACTATCGGACAGTTCCTTGATGAGCTTCCCTTTGTTATCCAATAACGCCATTTTGGGTGGTGTGCTTACATTGGAATACGTGGTGATGAAATACTTGCCATCGGGCGATACGGTTACCTGGTGGCTATAATTGCCAAAGGTGAGTCGCCTGAGGTTCTTTCCGTCGTAATCAACGCGGTAAAGATCCTGCGTGGCCGAATGTTCCTTACGAGCCGTGAAATAGATGACCTCTTTTTTTTCATCGACCAGTTCTAGCGCAGCAACCTGCCATTCCCCTTGGGTAATCGGATTCACCAATGTACCATCAAGCGTGTAGAGGTAATAATGTGCCCAGCCCGTCTTATCGCTCTTCAAGATATAATGCTTATTATCCTTCAGGTAGGTAATGCGTTCCTCGTGGCTAAGGTCTATCCATGCGTCCTGCCGTTCGTCGTAAATTTCCTTTTTAGCACCCGTTCCTGGATCTACCTGGTAAAATTTGAGATTCGTCTGGTCGCGGTTCATCCATTGCACCATCAAATTGCTGCTATCGAAGCTCCAATAAGGCTGTCCGAAATACTGATCATCTTCCGCATTGAAATCGGCCCAGACCACATCGCCACCTTCCACAGGCACGAAGCCCACTTGCACTTCGGGGTTGGGATCGCCCGCCTTTGGATAGCGGGTTTGTTCCACATACCCGTGCTGGCCAGTAGATCCATATATCGGAAACATGGGGACCTGCGTATCATCGAACCGCATAAACGCCAAGGTTTTGCTATCCGGGGCCCACCAAAAAGCACGGTAACGCGATGCTCGCCCTAAAATTTCTTCAAAATACACCCACGATGCCCAACCGTTGTAAATAACGTCGGTGGCATCCGTGGTATACCGTATTTCGCGGGCATCAGAAACGCTTACCGCGTACAGATCGTTGTTCCGGGTGAAGGCGACGTATTGGTTGTCTGGCGAGAGCGTGGGGTTCTTCTCTTCTTCCTCGGGCGACTGTGTCAGTTGCCGCGGGCTGTCGGAACCTTCGCGGATGAAAACATCGTTGTTTTCTACATAAACCTCCACATCGCTGGTAGGCGGGGGTGTGTAAGGACTGCGTTCACCGGTTTTTACATGTACCTGGTAGCGCTGCTTTGTTTGCACATCGTACTCAATATAGTGCTGGGCGTCTGCCCAACCCTGTACGTGATTAATGGGTTTGGTCAACGATGCCTTCTGCCCGAAGGATTGTTGCAAGTCTAAACGCTTGGTTTGGGCGTCAACGCTGTAAATAAACAGCAAAAGAACCCCTACAATAAAAAAAGATACGCTATTCATATTCATATGTGCAAAGATTGGTTACCTTCTAATTATCAAACCACCACATTCACAATCCGGCCCTTCACGTAAACCACTTTTCTTACCGGCTTACCATCCAAATAACGCAGTACGTCTTCGTTGGCAAGTACCGCCCGCTCCACATCAGCCTGCTCAAGATCAAGCGGCAACGTCAAGTTCAACCGCGTTTTTCCGTTGACCGAGATGGGATAGGAAAATTCGTTCTCGACCAAGTATTCGGGATTGAAAGCCGGATATTGGGCAAACGAAAGCGTACCCGATGCATGGCCCAACAACGTCCACAACTCTTCGGTAATATGTGGTGCGTACGGGTGCAATACCACGCATAGCTCCTGCAAGATAGCCCGCTTGTTGCATTTCAGATCAGTGAGCTCATTCACGCAAATCATAAAAGACGAAACCGATGTGTTAAAAGAAAAGCGCTCGATATCATCTTCTACCTTTTTGATGATCTTATGCAGGGCTTTCCATTCAGCCTTATCCGGCTCTCCGTCACTGACAGCAAATCCGCCATCCGCATCATGAAATAGTTTCCAAAACTTACGAAGGAACTTATAAACGCCTTCGATCCCGTTGGTATTCCACGGCTTGCTTTGCTCCAACGGGCCAAGGAACATCTCATACATCCGTAAAGTATCTGCCCCGTACTGGTCAATGATGTCGTCCGGGTTCATCACGTTATACTTGGATTTCGACATCTTTTCCACCTCGTGTCCACAAACGTATTTCCCATCCTCGAGGATAAACTCGGCGTCAACGAAGTCTGGCCGGAACTGCCGGAATTTATCCAAATCGAGCACATCGTTGCTCACGATATTCACGTCGACATGCAGGGCTATCGTTTGGTATGCGTCTTTCAACCCATAAGAAACAAAGGTGTTTGTACCCTTCCCATCCTTATCAAGTACACGGTACACAAAGCTACTCCGTCCTTGGATCATCCCCTGATTGATGAGCTTCTTGAACGGTTCTTCCTCCGGTACATGCCCCAGATCCTTGAGGAACTTATTCCAGAAACGGCTATATAACAGGTGTCCGGTGGCATGTTCCGATCCACCGATATACAGGTCCACATCCCGCCAGTAGTCCACGGCGGCTTCTGAAGCAAACGATTGATCGTTCGTGGCATCCATATAGCGGTACCAATACCAGCTGGAGCCCGCCCAACCGGGCATTGTGCTCAGCTCATATTCGAATTTGCCCTGATATTTCCAGCCTTTCGCCCGGCCCAATGGCGGTTCGCCGGTTTCCGTAGGCAAATATTTATCCACTTCGGGCAACAGCAAAGGCAGCTCACCCTTATCGATCAACTCCGGTAGTCCGTCCTTGAAATATACAGGCACAGGTTCGCCCCAGTACCGCTGCCTACCGAACACCGCGTCGCGCATCCGGTAGGTCACGGTGGCTTCGCCGGCACCGATAGACGCCAGCTCGGCAATAAGCGTTTCCACCGCTTCGTGATAGGTCATCCCGTTGATGATACCCGAGTTGATATACCGCCCCGCTTTGGTCGGGTCTGCCTGTTCATCCAACTGCTGCGCATCTGAAATGGGGATAATGGGCAAGCTGAAATGGTTGGAAAACAGGTAGTCGCGTTGGTCGCCCGAAGGCACGGCCATCACGGCTCCGGTACCATAGCCCGCCAATACGTAATCAGCAATCCATATCGGCACCTCTTTGCCGGTCAGTGGATGCACGGCATGGCTCCCCGTAAACGCGCCCGATACGGACCGGGCGTCGGCCATCCGGTCGAGTTCAGATTTCTTTTTGGTCTGCGCAATGTAGGTGGTTACATCGGCACGGTATTCCTCGGTGGTTAGTTGCCCAACCCATTCGTGCTCGGGCGCCAGGACCAATGCATTCACACCATAAATGGTATCTACCCGTGTGGTAAACACCTCGATGGCTCGATCTTCGCCCAGCGCGGGTACGGGGAATCGTACGTTGGCGCCGACGCTCTTGCCTATCCAGTTGCGCTGCATCTCCACGAGGGGCTCCGGCCAGTCGATGGTTTCCAAACCACTTAACAACCTTTCCGCATACGCGGTGATCCGCATGCTCCACTGCATCATCTTCTTTTGCTCCACGGGGTATCCACCCCGTTCGGAAACACCGTTGACCACTTCATCATTGGCCAGCACCGTACCCAGCGCCGCACACCAATTTACCGTGCTTTCACGCAGGTAAGCCAACCGGTACTTCAACAGTTCACGCTGTTGCTCTTCCGTGTTAAATGCTTTCCATTCGTCAGCAGTAAACGAACGGGCATCATCGTCGCGAACCGCGCTAATCCCGTCAGACCCGTGCTTCTCGAACTGCGCAACCAACCGGTCAATCGGTTCTGCCCGATCGGCCAACCTGTTATACCACGAGTCGAAAAGTTGCATGAATATCCATTGGGTCCACCGATAATAATTCGGGTCGCTGGTGCGCACCTCCCGGCTCCAATCAAATGAAAACCCAATATTATCCAACTGTTCCCGATAGCGTTTGATGTTGGCTGCCGTTGTAACTGCCGGGTGTTGGCCGGTCTGAATGGCATATTGCTCTGCCGGAAGGCCGAACGAATCATACCCCATGGGATGCAATACGTTGTATCCCTTCAACCGTTTATACCGCGCGAAGATATCGGAGGCGATGTATCCAAGGGGATGGCCCACATGCAAACCAGCCCCCGATGGGTAAGGAAACATGTCTAACACATAATATTTGGGCTTTTCAGACGTATTATTTACACGGAATGTCTGGTTGTCCGCCCAGAATTTCTGCCACTTTTTCTCAATCGCACGATGTTGATAATCCATTAATTCGGAATTTAAATAAGAACCGCGAAAATACAAAAAATCTCAATCCCATGGCCAATATCTCATATCTTATCAGTATTTTCGCCTCCAAATCGAAGGGAAGATGGAAGCGTATGAAGTAAGTACATCCTCAAAAAAAACGAAATCTGTTTACATATCCACGGTGATCAGTATCGCATTGGTATTATTGATGACGGGTATGTTGGGTTTATTGCTCGTGCATGCGAAAAACCTTTCCAACTACGTAAAGGAAAACATCGTACTCAACATCATCATGAACGAAGGGGTGAGTGAAGGGAATGTACTTGCCTACCAAAAAGAGCTCGAATCCGACAATTTCGTATTGCGCTCGGAATATATCAGCAAAGAACTAGCGGCAGAAAACCTATCCAAGGAATTGGGTGAAGATTTTGTCGAATTTCTAGGTCACAATCCGTTACTATCGTCTATAGACATCTATATGAAAGCCGAATATGCGAATACGGACAGCATCGAGACATTCATCAAAAAGGTGTCGGCCAAACAGATGGTTAAAGAAGTGGTTTACCAGGAATCCCTGATCGACATGGTCAACAAAAACATCCGGACCATCGGCATCGTCATCCTGGCCTTTACCGCACTGCTTCTCGTTATCGCTGTGGCATTGATCAACAACACCATTCGCTTAGCGATTTACTCACAGCGTTTCCTGATTAAAAGTATGCAGATGGTCGGTGCGACCAGGGGCTTCATCAGGCGGCCATTCCTCGGGTACGGCATCCTGCACGGTCTATTGGGCGCGCTAATAGCCATCCTGTTATTGCTCCTAACCCTTCATTTAGGACAGCGGGAGATTCCCGAATTGGTATTTCTCCGCAATTGGTTCGAATTTATTATCATATTTGTCATCGTAGCTTTCCTCGGCATCCTCATTTCGGGGCTAAGCACCTATTTTGCCGTTAGCAAATACCTGCGGCTCAAATCCAACGAATTATATCGATAATCACTGCGTATGTCATCTTATAAAAAATCTTCAGCGCCCCAAAAAGCATCGTTTGTATTCGGCAAACGGAACTATCAACTGTTTTTGGCCAGTATTGCGGTTGTCGCGCTTGGCTTTATCCTGATGACTGGTACAGAAAACATCTATAGTTTCACCAAAATCACGTTAGCGCCCTTGGTCGTTGTCATTGGCTTTGCATTAGGAGTGGTCGCTATTTTAATAAAACCTAAAAACCACCGGGACAGTCAATGACGTTGTTTGAAGTGATTGTGCTGGCCATCATTGAAGGCCTCACAGAATTTCTGCCGGTATCATCCACCGGTCATATGATTATTACAACTGCGCTGATGGGCGTATCGCCTACCCCATTTGTGAAATTGTTTACGATAGCCATCCAATTGGGAACCATCCTCTCCGTGTTGGCATTGTATTACCGCCGCTTTTTCCGTTCGCTCGACTTTTATTATAAGTTAGTTGTTGCAGCCATTCCCGCGTCCATCCTTGGCTATCTATTCAGCGATACCATCGACGGGTTATTGGAAAGCCCGATGGTGGTGGGTATCATGCTCGTCGTCGGTGGCGTGGTCTTATTATTTGTAGACAAATGGTTCAACAAACCACATATCGATAATTCAGACGAAATCACCTACGCGCAGGCATTGAAAATTGGTTTTTTTCAATGTTTGGCGCTCATACCGGGCACTTCCCGTTCGGCCAGCACCATCGTTGGCGGCATGACACAAAGCCTCACCCGCAAGGCCGCGGCCGAATTCTCCTTTTTCCTGGCGGTACCCATGATGTTTGGTGCCACAGTACTGAAGCTGAAAGACTATTTCGACGAAGGGCATGCGTTAAGTGGCCCAGAAATCAACCAACTCATCATTGGCAACGTAATTGGTTTTATCGTCGCCATCATTGCCATCAAATCGTTCATCGGCGTCGTATCCAAATACGGCTTCAAAGCATTTGGATGGTACCGTATTATCGTGGGCGGAATTATCATGGCCATGCTCCTTAGTGGGCATAGCCTGCAAATCTTATAATGGCACACACCACACAACAAGCTTTTAATTTTGCCGACGGCGAAGTGCTGTTGGTCGACAAACCCCTGCGGTGGACCAGCTTCGATGTGGTACACAAGATACGCAACGCCATCAAGCCGCTCAAAGTCAAAGTGGGGCATGCGGGTACGTTGGATCCGCTGGCAACGGGCCTGCTGGTGATCTGTACAGGAAAGTTCACCAAACGGATCGATGGGTTCCAAGCACAAGAAAAAACCTACACGGGTATCATTACGTTGGGTGCAACCACTCCTTCATACGACCTGGAGCAGGAAATAGACCAACGGTTCGACCTTGCAGGGATTACCGATGAACAGATCCAAGAAGCGACCAAATTGTTTTTGGGTGATATCGAACAGGTCCCCCCAGCCCATTCGGCCATCAAGATAGATGGCGAACGCGTGTACGAGAAAGCGCGCCGCGGCGAAACCGTAGCAGTTAAGCCCCGTAAGGTAAGTATACGCGAATTTGAAATCGTGCGCATCGACATGCCACATGTCGAATTTCGCGTGGTATGCAGTAAAGGCACCTATATCCGATCATTAGCACATGATTTTGGAAAAGCACTGAACAACGGGGCGCACCTGAGCCAACTACGGCGGACCAAAATCGGCGATTTCCATGTAGTTGATGCATGGCAATTACCAGATTTGGTGAAACGAATAAAGGGCGTTAATTTTGAAGCATCGGATGAAAATATATAGGAACCTTGAAGATTTTATTCCGCTAGACAATGCGGTGGTCACCATTGGCACCTTTGATGGGGTACATGTGGGTCATCAAAAAATCATAAGCTCCCTGCGGGAATCGGCTAAGGCCATTAAGGGCGAAACGGTCCTACTCACCTTCTTTCCACACCCCCGCCTTATCCTCCATCCCGAAGACGACAGCTTGCGTATCATCAGCGATATCGATGAAAAGGTGAAACGCCTTGCCGATGCTGGAATAGATCACCTTATCATCACGCCCTTTACACGTGATTTCTCTAACCTTTCTCCCGAAGAGTACATCCGCGAGGTACTCGTGGGCAAAATAGGCACCAAAAAGATCATCATCGGCTACGACCACCGTTTCGGGAAAGACCGCAAAGGTTCACTCAAAGACCTGATGGAATACAGTGAAATTTATGGCTATGCTGTAGAACAAATCCCCGAACAGGACATCAATGATGTAGCCGTATCGTCGACCAAAATTCGGGAGGCCCTCATCAAAGGTGATATCAATACCGCAAACACCTACCTAGGATATCCATTCCAGCTGACGGGAAAGGTGGTCCGAGGCGATCAACTAGGGCGGCGTATCGGCTACCCTACGGCCAATTTACAGGTACAAGAAAGCCACAAGCTTATTCCGGCATACGGAATTTATGCCGTGGAGACATCCATTATCGAACCAACAGATCTCAAAACGGGCCCCTATGTGCCCCACCCGCCCGAACGCGTTATATACGGTATGGGATACATCGGCACACGCCCTACAGTAGATGGGGTAAGCAGAAGTATCGAAGTTCATTTACTTGATTTCAATGAAGACATCTACGGTGAAACGTTACGGGTAAAGTTCCTTCATTTCGTGCGTCACGACCAATGGTTCGAAAACATGGAGGAAATGATCCAGCAAATGAAAACCGACGAGCGGCGGGTTAAAGACTTATTGGGCCTTACGCACTGAAATAAGCCCGCACGTTTTTCCCTTCCACCCAATTCATGTAAGCACGGTTAACCACACGGTTTCCCCCGGGAGTTGGATAATCACCGGAAAAATACCAATCGCCTTTATGTCCTGGACATGCAATGTGCAGGTTCGCCAAGGTCTGGTAAATCACTTCTACTTCGGCATTGATATGGGCACCCCTAATGATGGCGGCTATCTCGATGGAAATTTCTTCATCCGTAAATGGTGCATAAATGGCCTTTACATAATTCTCCACGTCTTCTTTGGGAAGCTCCAACGATGCCAAACATTGCTGGTAAACCTCCTCTACGACATGCCCCAAGTCATGTTTATACAGTAGCGATACAGCGGCCTCGAAAGCCACAAATTCACCCATCCTCGACATATCGATGCCGTAACAGTCGGGGTACCGGATTTGCGGTGCCGAGGAAACGATGATGATTTTCTTCGGATTCAAACGGTCGAGGATGGTCAAAATACTTTGCTTTAGCGTTGTGCCCCGTACAATGGAATCATCCATGGCAACAATCGTATCTTCCCCATCTTTGACGATGCCATAGGTCGTATCGTACACGTGCTGCACCATATCTTGCCGATCGGCATCTTGCGTTATAAACGTACGGAGCTTCGCGTCTTTGATATTGAGCTTTTCAAACCGAGGCGAGATACTTAACATCTCATCCAATTCCGCGTCCGAAATTTTGTCGGCGCGATTGAGCAGGGTTTCTTTCTGCAGGGTCCGTACATATTCGTTTATGCCTTCTTCCATGCCATAAAACGATACTTCTGCCGTATTCGGGATATAGGAAAAAACGGTATTCTTGATATCGCCATTGATCGCAGTCAATACCTGCGGGCACAGCAGTCGCCCCAGGTATTTCCGCTCCTGGTAAATCGCCGCATCGCTACCCCGCGAGAAATAAATCCGCTCAAAAGAACAAGATTTCTTTTCCACCGGCTCCCTAAACATCTCCTCCGTTATGGAGCCATCTTTTTTAACGATGAGGGCATAACCGGGCTTCACCTCGTTAATTTCCTCAAATTTCACATTGAAAGCAGTCTGTATCGCCGGTCGTTCAGAAGTTACCACCAGCACTTCGTCGTTGACGTAATAGTAAGCCGGTCTAATCCCCGCCGGATCGCGCATCACAAATGCATCGCCATGCCCTACGATTCCAGCAATGGTGTAACCGCCATCCCACGTCTTCGCGGATTTTCGTAAAATACGTGCAATATCGAGGTTTTCCGCAATCAGGTTGCTAATCTCAATATTGCTATACCCTTGTTGTTTAAACTTATCGAATTGCTCTTGGTTTTCGGAATCCAAAAAATGGCCAATTTTTTCGAGCACGGTTACCGTGTCCGCTTTTTCTTTAGGATGCTGCCCCAGCTCATACAGTTGCTCAAGCAATTCATCCACGTTGGTCATATTGAAATTACCAGCGAGAACGAGGTTTCTCGTCATCCAGTTGTTTTGGCGTAAAAACGGATGGCAGCTTTCAATGCTATTCTTGCCGTGTGTACCGTACCGCAGATGCCCTAAAAGCACTTCGCCGGTAAAACTCACGTTCTCCTTCAACCATTGGCTGTCGGGATATCGATCGGGGTAGGCCCGTTGCACGGCGGCAAATTTCCGCTGCACATACTCGAAAATATCCGCCACGGCATTGGATGCCATCGAACGGTAGCGGCTGATGTAGCGGCTGCCGGGCTTTACTCCGAGCTTAATCGTGGCAATCCCCGCACCGTCCTGTCCGCGGTTATGTTGTTTCTCCATCAATAAGTACAACTTATTGATGCCGTATAAGGCCGTACCGTATTTTTCCTGATAATATGAAAGGGGCTTTAGCAGGCGAACTAGTGCGATACCACACTCATGTTTAATAGCGTCACTCATTGTATGCGTTGAATGGGCAAAGGTACGAACAAGTTTGTAAAGCACAACAACTATGCGTAATTTCGTCCCGTAATTTGCACACTGAATGTCTCAAAACACACAACACCTGTGTGAACTTTCGTTCGAAAACACAGAAATCGCTTTTCGGGGTAAAAGCGATAGTGATCTAAACAAGGCCTATTGGCTATTTAAGATCTTGAGTAATAATTTCTTGACACGCGTCGGTCAACCGATTACCGACTTTGCGCTGAAGGTGGGTTTACCAATTAAGGGCATCATACGCTCAACCATTTTCAATCACTTCTGCGGGGGCGAGACCATCAACGGGTGTATACCTGCCATGAATCGGCTGGCAAACCAGCGGGTAGGAACCATCCTTGATTACTCCGTTGAAGGTGAAAGCATGGAAAACCCGCTCGATGAAACCTGCGAAGAAATTCTCCGTACGATCGCTTGTGCCAAGACCAGTCCAAACATATCGTTTGCGGTCTTCAAGCCCAGCGGAGTGGGCCGCTTTGAATTGCTGGAGAAAATCAATGCCAAAGAACCACTCAGTGCCGACGAAAAACTGGAATACGAACGGATCCGGAAACGTTTCGAGCGGATTTGCCAAAGTTGTTACGATAATGGGATAAAGGTACTTATCGATGCCGAACATTCGTGGATTCAGGATGTCGTCGATGACCTCGCCCGAGAGATGATGCAGCTGTTTAACCGTGAAACGCCTATTGTGTACAACACGTACCAGCTTTATCGGCACGACAAGCTGGCTTCGCTGCAGGTCGATTATTACCTGGCGGAAACGGACGGATTTTCCCTCGGAGCCAAGCTGGTGCGGGGCGCTTATATGGAGATCGAACGGGAACGTGCACAGGAAAACGGATACCCATCCCCGATTCAACCCGACAAAGAAGCGACAGATCGCGATTATGACAGCGCTATTCGATTCTGCCTCGATCACATTGACCGGATTGGGCTCGTGGCCGGCACGCATAATGAAATCAGCAGCAAACTATTGGTTGACGAGTTAAATCACCGCCAACTCCCGCACGACCACCCCCACGTCCATTTTGCCCAGCTGTTGGGCATGAGCGACAACCTGAGCTTCAATCTCGCAGCTGCCGGTTATCGAGTGGCGAAGTATATGCCCTACGGGCCGGTGAAAGCCGTAATGCCTTATCTATTTCGACGGGCACAGGAAAACACCTCGGTAGCCGGCCAGACAAGCCGCGAATTGTCGCTTATTGATAAAGAGAAAAGAAGAAGAAAGGCAGAAAGATGACAACGATTATCCCTATACACGAAAAATTGGATCAACTCACCCAAATCGGCCGGAAAAAGGACTATAAAGCGTTCTTATACGATTGCGACGGTACGCTTGCGGACAATATGCACGCACACAGAGCAGCCTATAAAAAAGCAGCAGCAAAATTCGGTATTGCGCTCGACACCGCCATCATTGACGAGCTGGCCGGCTGGCCCACACCGTTAATCGCGCAGGAAATAAACAAGCGATACCAGACCAACGTGCCTCCGAATGAGTTCGCCACGATGAAGTCCACCATCTTTTTCGAAGACTTTATCGAACAGACCGTACCGATAGCATTTGTTGTCCAGCACCTGAAGAACCACATCGGCAAGGTGCGCATCGGTGTGGTCTCCGGCGGCAGCCGCAAAACGGTAACCCGCACACTGACGGTGATTGGCCTTATCAATGATATCGAGGTGCTCGTCTGTGCCGACGATACCGACCGGGGCAAGCCCTATGCTGATCCGTTTTTAAGCGCAGCAAAACAACTCGGCGTGGCACCGCAAGACTGCCTTGTCTTCGAAGACGGTACCCCAGGGGTGCAAGGTGCTATCGCCGCCGGCATGGACTGGGTACGCATCGACGAAATCATATAACCGTAGTTATCGCGGCACCGCTGCAGCTTTGAGCATCAAGTAATGCATATCGGTATTGCGAACAAACGGTTTGAGGAGCTCACACCCCGGGCCATACGCCGCCACTTCTACATGATCGCCCGAATGGCCGGTACTGCCCCAGCCTACCGATGTATACCTTCGTTGGATATCGGCAAATTCGGCAAACGGCAACTTGTACGGATTATATAGTCCCTCCTCGTCCCTGTCGGTGACATAATGCGACAATAACCGGATGGCTTCGTCTGCATTGATGGCATAGCCTTGCGCATGTTCGATCCGTTCGCGGACCTGATTCGCCGTAAAATCCCGATCAATCCCCTGCAACACCCAATCATTGGTATGTTTAAAACCGATGACTCGTTCAAACTTTTTCGTGGAGCCAAATAAGCCAGGGTTGGCATTCCCATGGTCGGTGGTTACGATAACCAGGGTATCGCCGTCCGCTTCCGCGAAAGCGATTGCCGTGGCTAATGCTTCATCGAACGCCAACTGGTCATAAAGCAAGCCACCAACATCATTGGCATGTGCCGCCCAGTCCACCTTCCCCCCCTCAACCTGCAACACGAAACCGTTTTTGTCCTTCGCTAACCTCCGAATTGCCGTCCCTACCATTTCTGCCAGCGACGGGGTCGTCTGTTTAAGCGCTGCATCATGCTCGCGATCTAACGCATAAGGTAAACCATCTTGATGAAACACACCCAAAACAGGCGCAGATGCCGACGCGGCATCGATGGCTAACATTTCATCCCGTGTCTGGGCAACCTGATAACCGTTCGCAGCGAACTTCGCGAACAAATCTTGCTTATCCTTCCGCTTATCGGCACTGAAATACTCCGTCCCTGCCCCCATCATTACATCAAAGCCCAGCTTCAGGTATTGTTCAGCGATGCCCGGCTGATCGGAACGGCTTTCGCTATTCACACAAAACCCTGCCGGAGTGGCGTGCGTAATAGGCACGGTGGTGACACAGCCAACGGCTTTCCCTGCGGCTTTGAATTTTTGGAGAATCGGCACTGGCCTACTTCCATCGGGGGCAACGTTCAATGAACCGTTATTTACCCGTACGCCGCCGCCCCACGAGGAGCTTGCCGCAGAGGAGTCCGTAACCAAGCTATTCGCCGAAGCCGTGTCCATCAGTCCGCGACTCACCAACCCCTGCTGATATAACGACATCCAGGTGCACAACTTGCCATCGCGAAGCTCGCTGAGCATGTTGGCCATGCTCAATGTACCTATGCTCATACCATCGCTAACCATGAAAATAATATTCTTGGCACGACCTGCGGCTAATGAACCATTTGCCGTGCCTCCGCGGAACCGGGTTGCCGCGGCGGCGTGAAAAGGTGATAATACGGCGGCGCCTGCGGCGGCAATAGCGGTGTTCTTGAAAAAATCTCTACGCTTCATGGAAAGAAATTGACGGTTAACTATTTAAATTTCCTAAAAATAAGAATATTACCTTAATTGGCGACAAAATCAGGATTAATTTATCGATATAACCAAACCAATGGTTAAACTTGGCCTTTAAAACGGATACGATAGATAGAGCATTCGTCAAACGTATATTGGACAACACCCGCAAGTTGGCTCGTTAACGAGTGAATCAGTCGGAACCCCAATGTTTCGTTCGTTTTTTGGCGCTTATCCTCCGGAACTCCTACCCCATCGTCTTTAAAAACCAGCTCATATTCCCTTTCTCCTTCCCGTTGCATATCCACATGGATATGACCTCCATCCCTTCCTTCGAATGCATATTTTAATGAATTGGTTATTAGCTCCGTCAATATCAACCCAACAGGTATGGCCGTATCGATATCCAAGAACACATCATGGGCAGTGACCTCGAATTGTACTTCCTTTTGATGGTCATTATAAATACTCAGCAAATGCGCCCCCAATTGTTCAATATAATCTTGCACATCCAATCGGTTGATGCTTTGTTGTTCATATAGTTTATTATGAATCAACGCGATGGAATGAATCCGGCTGCTGCTTTCGCGCATCATGGAAATCACGTCGGGGTTGGCCGTTTTCCGCGACTGCAGACTAAGGAGGCTATTGATAATCTGGAGGTTGTTTTTCACCCGGTGATGTATCTCACGCAGGAGCAATTCATTCTGTTTATTGGCTTGTTTCAGCACCTCGTTCTGAACGGATATTTCGGTGTTTTTTATGGCTACCCGATGGGCCAATTTATCCTTCTCCCGGAAATGGAAATAAAGGATAACCAATATGGTCAGTAACACTGCAATACCGGCAATCAGTCCGTACCGTTGGTAGCGTGTATTGGATAATAACAGCTCCTGTTCTTTGATTTGGCGCTCAAACTTATCCAATTTATAATTTTCGCTCATCTCCCGCCCCTGGCCGATAAAATGTGCCGCGTACAGGCTGTCTTTTGCATACTCATACGCGTTGAACAGGCTGTCCGCCAGTTGGCTATCGCCCATAGCATAAACTATTTTCACGTGAAGCGCCTGAATACGGTGACGCTCCAGCCCCATATCCACACTATCCAGCGAGGAATATAATCGCTCACATATCTCTAACGCCCCATCATAATCTTCCAGGAGATAAAGTTCCGTGGCATAAAGAAGCTGATAACTGATCGACAGCCCCTCATTGCCCACGGTATCAACGAGCGCGCCGGCTTCATCCAATACGGTGGCTAAACGCTGCTCATCGCGGTTGGCAGCGTATACATCACCCTCAACCAGTAACACACGTAAAAGTGACTCCGCAGACGATTTCAGGTCGAACTCCTGCTGGGCCGCTGCCACATAATGCAGTGCTTTGTCATAATCACGTTGTCCGGAGTAACTAATGCCATACTGCAGATAGATCGAACCCAGCGCGTCCGTATAACCCGACGCTTCCACCAGTTCTGCCGCATCGTTAAGAGCGGCGACAGCTTCCCCATAGTCTTTAGATATGGTGTTATGATAGTTGGCCAGCTCGATGTTTAGCTTGACCCGTTCGATATCCTGACCTTTATCGGTTGCCACACGAAGGCCACTGAGGAAATTCTGCAGCCCTGTATAGTACCGGCCATCCTGTAAGTAAATCTGCCCCAATCGAAGGTGGCAATCGGGTAAGTTATCCAAGAACTGCCCTTGGGCGTAAAGTGAAACCGCCTTTTCAAAATACCGGCCTGCAACATTCCATGCGCCCTTTCGCATGTACATCGTGCCCGTATAATAGTATCCATCAGCAATACCTTGGTCATAACCAATGTCGATAGACATCTTCCATGCCTTATTGATCAGGTCGTCTGACTTTCGCAGATTTTCTTCAACAGTCAAGAACGCATCCTCGTAGAAACCATTGATAACGGCCGTATCAACCTTCTGGAGGGGTTCATCACGTTGGGGTGCGGCATTCGACACCTGTTGAGCAATCAACAAAAAGACCCCTAGGGTAAAAAACATACCATTACGCTTCGCCATCTTTTGCCTTTGCAATTCCAGTCCCACACATCACCGAGGAACCTGAATCCTATTCTAATACACCGGCCCGCTCGCTCAAAGCGCGCCTTGTCAATCCAATAAATATACCGGTAGATGATTAGGTATCCAGCTCGGTTGTATCATCGCAGTAAAACCGAGGCGTCCAAAAACAGACAAATCAAATATAGGCGATTCGATTAACTAAACAAAATGAAAGCTTTAATTAATGGATCCGTTGCGAAATCTGTCAAAACCCGGTCACGATCCGTATCCCGCCGTTGGTGAAGTTCATTTCCTCTTTCGAAAGCCGGCCAATAGGCAGTTTGAAATAGGGCTCTATAGACAGGAAGAGTTGACTGGAAATGGGCAGTTTCTTGCCGACGGAAAAATTCATGAAACCCGCATAGCCTTTTCCCTGTAATGGCTTCGCGGCTATTTTTTCCGAAGAATAGACAAATTCGGTCGCCGCAAGGCGATCTGCGGTTGATAAGCGACTACTGGCAAATGTATTTTTGTTCAGGCGGTCGACATAATGACCCGTACGCCGCTCATCGAGGACAGCCACGTATGACACGCCTACCGACGTGTAGAAACCCTTTGCCATTTCATACCGTATATCCAAGGGGATATCCAGGGTCACCACGCTGCTTGTCAACGAAACTTCCCGCTTGTAATCGAGTGCCATTTCCGATTTTCCGTCGAAGTACGGACCTCCAGCCGATACATCGTTGGGCAGTTGATTGTCATAATGAGGTTGATAATTCGGATTCTCTCCTACCCCCAGCTGGGCGACCGATATCCCCGAACCAATGGAAAATTTGTCCGAAATGTGGTATGCAACTGCAAAACCGCCACCGATATTAACCGCCTCGCTGGTGAGTGATGGTGACACCATGAGCCCCAAATCCCATTTTTCCACCTCATTATCCGATTTCGGAAGCGTCCCAGCATAGGGCTCACTGCGGGTTCCGGAACCTTCTGTTTCGACCGCCACCGCCAACGGGTGTGGTTCCGAAGCATCCGCTATTATGGTATCGGCCGCAGTGACAGCCAAGACAGTCGGCGAAACCGATTCACCCTGGTCAACCTCACGGTAATCGGCATAAACCGGAATATCGGCCGGCTGCGTCACTGCACCCGGACGTGGGTGGCGTTCAGTGGTCGGACCGGGCACAGGGGCAGACACCGCCGGATGAATCCTCGTCATTTCGGCACCCGTGCTTTCCGATAGCTCTTCTGGCTCTTCCCCTTGCTCAACAACGTCGGCCGACTGGGCACCAGACTCATGCTGCACCATTTGGGGCAACGGCGGTGTTTCGCTTAAATATTGCGCTGCCCAATACCAGCCCACTGCCGCAAGTAGCACCGCCGCTGCACTCGAATAATAAGGCCATAGCTTGCGGCGACGCTTGCTATGAGTAGCCGCAAAGCGCTCCCAGGCACCGTCCTTATAGGGTTCGGTGTGGTTGCGGAGGCGCTCCGCTAGCCGGTGGATTAATTCGTTATGCTCTTCACGCTCACTCATCTTGTATATTATTCATATCGCGCTGTAATATCTATTGATGCCAAATACAATTTCCTGAGCTTTTTCTTCGCCCGGGTAAGGTATGTCCGCGATGTACTTTCGGGTATACCTAATAAGGTAGCTACTTCCTCATGCGAATACCCTTCTACCTCATATAAGTTAAATATCGTCCGTTGTATCTCCGGTAGCTGGAGAAGAAGCTTCATGATATCTTCCACGTGTAAGTCGCCCGTTACTTCAACACGTTGTTGCTCAAACTCACCCTCACTGACATTATCCAACGCAACGAATTGCTTCTGCGCCCGTAAAAAATCGATGGATATATTTACCGCTATCCGGGCCAGCCACGCACGGAACGACTTTTCAAAACGCTCGCCGGTGTCGTTGCTGTTAAATGTAACAACCTTCGCGAATGCCCGCATGAAACTCTCATTCGTCAGCTCCTCGGCATCATATTCGTTCTTCACATAACGCATCGTAATGGCGCGAACATAACCATAGCACTGCTTATATATGAATTCCTTGCTCCGCTCGTCTCCCTTTTGGGCACAACGCCGTACCGCGCTTTCCAACGACAACGCATGCTCCCTCTTTAAGTATCGGATATTAAAACTCACTACGCGGCTACACTCTATTGATCAGCTCTTTGAATTTACATTTGCAAATATACGTCCAAATCCATCGGTATGTAGCCCGCTTCACGAAAAATTAACCATATAATACGCTCATATCACGTTGTCTAGTCAATTAGACGGGATGCATGCAGGAAAAGCTACACCACTCGCTAATTTTGTTGGATCACTCTAATGAAAACTACCATTTGTCCATAAAAACAACTTAGCGCAGCGATCTCATTGATGCCCTTGAAAATTATTAAAACATCAATAACTTAGCGTAGCGATCTCATTGATGCATTGAAAAACAATTAAATTATCAATAATTTATCTAAGTTTGCCGCATAATTTCATACTGGATGAACACCGTACTATCTGAACAGGAAATACAGCGCCGAGATGCACTCGCTAAACTCGAAGCATTGGGGATAAATCCCTACCCTGCAGAAGCTTTCGAGATCAATGCCTCTGCCAAAGATATTTTAGCAAATTACGAGCGCGATAAGCTCAACTATAAAAATGTCAGCATCGCCGGTAGGATGATGGGCCGCCGCGTGATGGGTAATGCATCATTTATCGAGTTGCAGGATGCTTCCGGACGGATCCAAGCCTATCTGAAGCGCGACGACCTTTGCCCCGGTGAGGACAAGACATTATACAACACGGTTTTCAAAAAATTACTCGATATCGGCGACTACGTTGGGATTAAAGGGTTTGTTTTCACCACCAATTCGGGTGAGATTTCCATCCATGTGAATGAATTGACCTTGTTGGCAAAATCATTGAAACCCTTACCCGTGGTGAAATCTGCCGATGGTAAGACCTTCGATGCCGTCACCGACCCCGAGTTCCGCTACCGGCAACGGTATGTAGACCTGGTGGTAAACCCGCAGGTTCGTGAAACATTTGTCAAAGTTTCGAAAATCAAAACCGCTATCCGCGATTTCCTAAACGATCGTGGAGCACTCGAAGTCGACACGCCCGTATTGCAAAGCATCCCGGGAGGAGCTGCGGCAAGGCCATTCGTAACCCATCATAATGCGTTAGATATCCCCTTGTATTTACGCATCGCGAATGAACTTTACCTCAAGCGGCTTATCGTGGGTGGCTACGAATGGGTATATGAATTCAGCCGCAATTTCCGCAACGAAGGCATGGACCGCACCCATAACCCCGAGTTCACCGTATTGGAGTTTTATGTCGCTTACAAAGACTACTTATGGATGATGGAAATCACCGAACAACTTTTTGAACAGGTGGCCATCGCCACCAACGGAACAACGACCTTGACCGTTGGCGACAAAGAAATTTCGTTCACCGCACCGTATCCGCGGGTCAGCATTTACGATGCCATCAAAGAACACACCGGGTTTGACGTCAGCGGAATGGACGAAGTCGGCCTCCGCGACGTATGCAAGCAGCTGGGTATCCCAACAGACACCAGCATGGGTAAAGGAAAGCTTATCGATGAAATCTTCGGCGAAAAATGTGAACACCACTATATACAGCCTACTTTCATCATCGACTATCCGGTAGAAATGAGTCCGCTCACCAAAAAACACCGCAGCAAAGCAGGACTAGTCGAACGTTTCGAACTGATGATCAACGGTAAGGAACTCGCCAACGCCTACACCGAGCTGAACGACCCTATCGATCAACGCGCACGGTTTGAAGAACAACTGAAGCTGATGGAGCGCGGCGATGATGAAGCCATGTTTATTGACTATGATTTCCTCCGGGCTTTGGAATACGGGATGCCTCCTACCTCGGGAATCGGTATCGGTATCGACCGCTTGGCCATGCTGATGACCAACCAGCAAAGCATCCAAGACGTGCTGTTCTTCCCGCAGATGCGCCCCGAGAAAGTCGTCAAACAAGCAAGCAATGCCGACTACCATGCCCAAGGAGTGCCCGATGAATGGGTGCCCGTGCTCCAAAAAATGGGCCTAACCACCATCGAAGCGCTTCAATCGGCTAACCCCAATAAAGTGTTCAACGACTTGGGCGGATTACGCAAAAAAATGAAGCTTGATATACCCATGCCTACCAAAGACGAGGTGTTGAAGTGGTTTGAGTAGTTGGCATAATCACGCTTGGGCGTTTAACGCCGCTGCATACAATTTCATCTGCTTCACCATGGATAGCAATCCATTAGCCCGGGTGGGCGATAGGTGTTCCTGCAGACCGATTTGGTCTATAAAATAAAGGTCGCTTTCTACGATTTCCCGCGCGGTGTGCCCCGAGAGCACCTTAACCATCAATGCTACCAGGCCTTTAGTGATAATGGCGTCGCTATCCGCTGTGAACCCCACTCGCCCCGCCTGATGATCGGCATGTAACCATACTTTTGATTGGCACCCTTTGATCAGGTACTCGTCCTTCTTAAATTGTTCGTCGATGAGCGGAAGCTCCTTACCCAACTGGATGATATACTCGTATTTCGCCATCCAGTCGTCAAAAAAGGAAAAATCCTCGATCAACTCGTCTTGTATTTCGTTTATGGTCACTTTTTGAGATATGTGATATGTGATATGAGATGTGTGATTGAGATAGGTGTTTACAACCAACGATCTATAACAGCATCGCTGCGGACCGCTCAACTCCAGCAACCAAGGCATCAATATCTGCCTGCGTGTTGTACATCGCTATTGATGCGCGAACAGTACCGGGAATACCGAAACGATCCATCAACGGTTGCGTACAGTGATGGCCGGTGCGCACTGCTATTCCCAGCTTATCCAGAATAACACCCACATCGTAAGGGTGAGCGCCATCCAGCAGGAATGAAAGTACACTAGACTTCTCCCGCGCTGTACCGACCATACGCAGGCCGGGGACTTCCATCAACCGCTGGGTTGCATATTCGAGCAGCTCGTGCTCATACCGCGCAATCTGGTTCAGCCCAATCGCATTGATATAATCAATGGCATGCGTTAAGCAAACAACCGCTTCGATATTAGGTGTGCCCGCCTCATACTTAAACGGAAGTTCATTGTAGGTTGTCTTTTCAAAGGTGACCTCTTTAATCATCTCGCCTCCTCCCTGATAAGGTGGCATCGCATCGAGCCATTTTTCCTTCCCATATAGTACACCTACCCCGGTTGGGCCATACATTTTATGTCCAGAAAACGCAAGGAAATCGACGTCCAATGCCTGCACATCTATGGGCAGGTGCTGAATGGCCTGCGCGGCATCCAGTAACACCGGAGCACCCACACCATGGGCCAAATCGATGATGTCTTTCACGGGGTTTATGGTACCCAGCGCGTTCGAGACATAGGTAACGGCGACCATCTTGGTCCGATCGCTCAGCAGCGATCGATAGGCATCCATATCCAATTCGCCTGCATCATTGATCGGGATGACCTTCAGCGTAGCGCCCCTTTCTTTACAGCACATTTGCCAGGGCACAATATTGGAGTGGTGTTCCATGGCCGAGATGATGATTTCGTCGCCCGCTTTCACAAACGCACGGCCGTAACATGCTGCTACCAGGTTAATACTTTCCGTGGTACCTTTGGTAAGGACAATCTCATGTTCATGTGCCGCATAAACGAATGGTTTGAGTTTCCTTCGGGTCACTTCAAACGCATCCGTCGCCAATTGGCTAAGGTGGTGCACCCCACGGTGCACATTGCTGTTCAATTGCGTATAATACGCAAGAATAGCATCGATGACCTGTTTGGGTTTTTGCGTGGTAGCGCCGTTATCCAGGTACACCAGCGGCTTATTGTTTACCGTACGGGTAAGAATCGGGAAATCTTGCCTGATATGATCGATGTCAAAGTGTTCTAAAACGACTGGCTGTTCCATAATGGCAAATGTACGAGTATTTTTTCGTTATGCGTAGCGACCCGACCCACCCGCCAACCTACGAAAAAAACACTGACACGTTGATGACACGTTTGGGTATTTGCCCGTTTACTATAACGAACCCGTGACATGGGCCGCTAAATCACCATACGGTCTGATATTTGTGCATCGTATAGCAGATACTAAAACATACATTTTTTAATGAGACACTTGCTCTATACAGTGCTGCTAGTCCTTTGCTCACAACCCATACTTGCTCAACAATACACCCTTAAAGGCACTGTACATAGTACTGGCGACCACACGCCATTTCCCAACGTAACCGTTTTACTCATGAATGCCACAGACTCTATCGTGGTGCATGAAACACTGACCCACCAAGACGGTTCATTTGACTTGAAAAAAGTGGAAACGGGCGATTATGTGCTCCGTCTCCAATACCTCGGCTACGCGCCAACAGACGAACCGGTAGCGATGACCAAAAACACCAACCTCGGTGCGCTTTACCTGAAAGAAGATGCGCGGCTTCTTGATGAGGTAACCATCAATGTACGCCCACCAGTGGGCAAACAACTTGGCGACACCACGCAATTCAACGCGGCTGCCTTCCAAACCATGAAAGACGCAACAGCCCAAGACCTCATCGAAAAAATGCCGGGAATGAATGGCGAAGACGGCACCCTCCAGGCCCAGGGCGAGGCGGTCGCGCAGATCCTGGTAGATGGCAAGCCGTTTTTCGGAACGGATGTCAAGGCCGCCCTGCAAAACCTGCCCGCCGAGATCATCCAAAATGTGCAGGTATACGATAAAATGAGTGACAAAGCCGAATTTAGCGGGTTCGACGACGGAGAGCGCTTAAAAACCATCAACATCATTACCAAGCCCAACAGCCGCAAAGGGCTCTTTGGCAAAGCATCCGCAGGCTACGGCGATAACGACCGTTATATCGTGGGTGCAAGTGTAAACGCATTCAACGAACAGCAGCGGCTCACCATCACCGGGCTGACCAACAACATCAATGCCGTAGACTACTCCGCCGACCCCAATAGCCAAGGCGCTGTTCTTCCCCAGAACGGAATCATCAACACCAATAGGATCGGTTTGAATTATACGGATAGCTGGGACGATAAAGTGGACCTCAATGCCAGTTACCTGTTTAACCACCGCAAGAATTTCGGCGAGTCGTCCTTATTCCGGGAATATGTGCTCCCCGATGACGATGGCCAGCGTTATACCGAATCGAGCGAAAACACGCGGCGGAATAGGGACCATTACTTCAACATGCGACTGGAATATAACATCGACAGCAACAACCGTATCCTGTTCCGGCCGGACTTTTCGGCCCAAATGGACGACGCCAACAGTTTTTTTTCGGGAAGGACCCTTAACGATATCGGCCCGATAAACCAAACGGAAAATCACCGGCACGCCGATAATTTGGATATCGATTTCAATAGCCACCTCTATTACAGCAGGCGTTTCGCTAAGGCGGGCCGCACCCTCCGGCTGGGATTAACGACTGGCAACCACAAAAACGATGATGACGCCCATCGCGAAGCGGAAAATATATTCTATGACCCCGATGAGCGCGTGAAAATTATCCGGCAAAATATCGTGCGCGTGCGGAAAGGATTTTCCTGGGAAGCCAGCACCTCCTATACGGAACCCATAGGCAAACACGGCATGGTGGAGCTGGAATATGAAATAAGTAATAGCCGAAACGATTCCGATCAATTGACATACGACTTAGATGAAGCGGACAACCGTACGCGGATAGACACCGCCCTCAGCAATACCTTCAACAGCGACTACCTTAGGCAAGAAGCTGAAGTGGGCTACCAATACGCCCTCGAGAAGCTCCGGGTACAGGTAGAAGCCGAATTCCAACACGCACAATTGAAAAACGACCAAGAATTCCCGAGTTCATTTGCCTTACAACGCACATTTAGGAGCGTATTGCCCTCCGTACGGCTCGACTACGAATTCACCGATTCGAAAAAAATAGAATTCGATTATGATGCGCGGACCAACGCACCTTCAATCGGTGATTTGCAAGGCGTTATCGACAATTCAAACCCACTGCACCTGCGGACGGGAAACCCCGACCTCGATCAGTCGTACAGCAACCGATTCCGGCTCCGGTATCGCAGTTACAACCCAGAAACCGAACGCAGCTTCTTCGCCATGTTGCATTCCTCAACGACATCAAACCGCGTGGTTAGTAATACCATCATTGCCGATGAACCCATCGAATTAGCCAATGGCATCATACTCGAACGGGGTGCACAGCTTACACAACCCGTGAATCTTAGCGGCTACTGGGACATTGCCTCGTATTTCCACTATGGCTTACCCGTCCGCTTCTTGCCCTCCAATTTCAATATACACGGTGGCATCCGCCATAGCCATAGTCCCGGGATGGTCAACAACGAGACCAGCATCGTCAATTCCACCCGGTATAGCGCCGGTCTCTCGCTGAGCAGCAATATCAGTGACCGGCTCGACTTCAATATCCGGACCCGCTCGTCGTTCAACAATGTCCAAAATTCGCTGCGCCCCGCACTTGACAACAATTACTTTACGCAATCAAGCCATGTCAATTACAAGTGGATCATATGGGAGGGACTGATTTATCGGCTCGACCTCAACCACCGGTTCAATAGCGGCCTGTCGGAAGGATACGATAACACCACTTTTTTGGTGAACATGGCAATCGGCAAGAAACTATTGAAAAGTGAACGGGCAGAGGTCAGTGTCAACGTCTATGATCTTTTCGGGCAAAACAATAATATCCACCGGAACATTACGGAGACATACGTACAAGATGCCGAATCCAATGTATTGCAGCGCTATTTTATGGTAAATTTAACCTACAACATCCGCTACTTCTCACGCGGCACCACCGAGGATGATTATGAAGAGTTATATAATTAATCACTAGTGTCCGGTAAAAAATAAAAGGGTTGGCGCAAGCGCC
>NZ_JAYKZZ010000021.1:0-52572 GCF_035818675.1 Parapedobacter flavus | reverse complement strand
CTTAGTTTATAAAAAATCTGTCCAATGATTGGGGGGAATTATATTCTAATGTAATTGAATACCATTTGTATGATAAAGATACAGATGGCAAATACCAAGAGTCAATAGACAAAGTTAAACAACGAAAAAACCATTCTGATGGATGTTTAACCAATTTTAGAGAGCTAGAAAATTACATTCACCCATCATTATATGAAACACATTTTGAAATAAAGTTTACGGAAGCTGAAATTGGTAATTGGAGTGAAATTGATGTCCCAAATATTGTAACGCAAAGAACAGCTAAGTTTGGAATACCTGAAACTCGCAACAATCCGAATAATGGCTTCAAAGAAGCTGAAAAAAGAGTAAAATCAATTGCTAACAAAAATCTAGTAAAGTCAATGACAAAAGATTTGTTTGAAGATATAAATGCTTTTGAAGAAGTTTCAGATTGGTTTAAAAAATTAAGACAATTGAATAATAACTAATATGCCAACGCTAAAAGCCATACACATTGGCAAGTCGCACCAGCCGACACACAAGCCAAAACTTGCCAAAGAGTATGTCTTTGCCAACGCTGACAGACGGACGGAAAAAAAGTACGATTGCCCAACAGTGGCTATACGTAATGCGGGCGAAAGTGCTGAAATGAAAGTAATTACATTTAATAAACTAACTGCTAAACGGAAAGTGAAGTGCCTTGAAATCCCGCACTACGCATAGCCGAGACCGTTATATGCCATATTAACCGAGCGTAAACCCGACAGCAACAATAGATGAAACCAAATCAGACGAAAAAAGTAATACTTTTTGTTATTCTAAGCTTTTCGGCGTACTATTTTCTTTTTGAAAATTTTAAACCTATAAAAATTGGACTTGACAAAATCACCCAACAAGGTTTGATTAGTTATGTTTTGACTTATTTAATAATTGGAATTCCAATTTTCACAGGAACATTATTACTCAACAAGACGATTAGTATTTTTAAAAGCCTTGGACTTTCATCAAGTATTTCGACTGCATTGTGGACAAGTCTATTATTCACTTTGCCAATGTTCATAGGTGGCTTGCTTCTCTTTAAATTTAATCAACATATTGATATTGAAAATTTGATTTCAGGGACTATCGTTGCAGGATTTATGGAGGAACTTTATTTTAGGGGTTTTCTTTTTGGACAATTGTTCCGAAAGACCAATTTAGGTTTTATACCATCAATAATTTTTGGTGCATTGATTTTTGCTTTTGGACATTTATACCAAAGTCAAGATGTAGGTGAACTAATCGGAATTTTTATGATTACGTTTTCGGGAGCTGTTTTTTTTGGTTGGCTTTATGTAGAATGGAGTTATAATTTATGGGTTCCAATTTTGACACACACCTTAATGAACTTATCTTGGAGTTTATTTCAAGTTGACAATTCTGCTTTGGGCGATATGACAACAAATATTTTTAGAGGTTTGACTATTCTAATTGCAATAATATTTACAATTTTATATAAGAAAAATAGAAACGAAAAATTAATAATTAACAGACGAACATTAATGCTGAAAAAGCAAAACGGCATATAGCAAGGCTGGCATCCTGCCTGAAGGCGGCCTGTTTCAAAAGGCGGTCAATCTTTGCGTTTACAGGATACTTTGCACTATTCGGATTAAGTGAAATAATCGGCATCCCCATCGATTGCGGTCGCCGTGATAAGTCTATCGAAAGAATCTACAAACTTTTCCGATTCCCGCTCGCTTCGTCACAAAAATACCGTGAATCATCACAAAAACTATTTCCCGCGGTCTGTCAATACCATCAACTGGAAATCACCACTGATTACCTTATCATCGTCGGATATGCGTTCGTGATTGGCATCGCCTAAGGCCGATAACTGGGTGTAGGTACCTGCTATACGGTAATAGGCGTAATACTTGTCGGACTTTACATAGGTGACCGACTTAAGTGTGGCATAGCTTTCTTCGTTCATCTCGGGGATTGGAAACCACCGGTTGGTGTTGCCTTTAGACTGGGGTACAACCACCATGAAGGAAATGGCGCCTTGAATGGCCTCCTCGGCCGCACAGGCGTTGAACCGAAGGGGGAATCGCCGGCCAGTGGCGAGTTTACCGAATGCCGCACTGTCTACCGGATAGGAGATCTGGAAACTCATTCTGGTGGATGCTGAGGTCGCCGTGACGTAATAAACCGAATTGGCCTGACTGCTACAGCTGTTCGGCTGGAAACTCAAATGGCTGCAATCTATTTTCTCACTCCAACCGGGTGTTTTGAAACTGACGAATAGGCCTGCCGTCGACCCCGATGAGCCGTCATCGGGGTCGCCATCGAGGCCGTTGGCTTTCTTTTCACAGCTGTACAGGAAAACGCAGGCAATCATTATCATCACCTTCGCGGTATGCTTCAGCAGCACCGCCCAATTGTTACCGTTCATTGGATAGCCTATTATGTGTAACCATAAACAAATTTATGGGCTGGCGGTAAACCAAAAAATACCTAATGGTGAGTATTTTTAGGGAGTGAAGTACTTACCCGCAAACAATCGCCCCCTTCGGGTAGATCAGCGGGCTCAGGAAAGGAATATCGAGATTAGCGCCCCGCAATAGGAACCATCCGCCCATGATAATGGAGATAACGGGTAGCCAAAAAGCAAAGTTGAAGCGGATACGGGTTTTGGCGAAGCTGCTGATCAGGGCAACCGACAGCATAGCAGGCCAGGTACCCATGCCGAACGACAGCATAAATAAGCCGCTCCCGTACACCGTGTCGGCGCTTAGGGTAGCAGCCAGTGCCATGTATACCATCCCGCAGGGCAGCAGCCCATTGAGCATGCCTACCACGAAGTGTCCGCCCGGCCGGTAAAGCCAGTAGCCCACCCACCGGGTTAGGGGTGTAACGAAGCGTTGCTGGAGGTCGACAAACCGGTGGGCCTGCTGCCCGAAAAGCGAAAACACCCCCATACCGACAAGCAGGAAACCGGTAGCGAGCGTGATGCCCCGTTGCCAGCCTTTTACGTCGAGCAGGTGGCCTATCGCGCCGATGGCAAGCCCAAGCAATCCATACATTATTACGCGCCCCATATGGTAAAGTACCGTGTTGGCAAACAGTCGGACGGGTCGATGGTCGTTTGGCGCAGCGAAAGCCAGCACAAGTGGCCCACACATCGCCACGCAATGCAGACTGCCGAAGAGGCCCATGAAAAATGCAAGCGCAAGGTAACTCATGTCTACTTATTGTTCTAGCACACGCTCGACAGAATCGGCAGATTGCTGCAAAGAATCAATATGATGCAACCGATCGTAATTCAATCCGCGTTCGTAATAGTCTTCGGCAACCAATGTATCGGTGTCTGTACTGACCATGTAAATTCCAAATGAAACGATCAGCACCATAAAAGACGCCAATGCAATCACTATTTTTATTCCCCAGCTCATTTTTGTTGCTTTTAATTCGGTGGTGCTACAAAAGTTGTTTTCAACGTCTCCATGGCCTTCCCTTCCGCCATCACGCCGATTTTAACATTCGTTTTGTAGGTTTTTACCGAGTGTTGCGGACTGATGAGAAAGAACGTTATTTGCGCCGTTGCTTCCGCTTTCAGTACCGTGATCGGATTCACCATCCGAACAGACATGTTTTCATCCAGCACCTCCAGGTTAAACGGGATATCGTTGCTCGATTTGTTGATCAACTCCAAACTATAAAGGTTACTCACCGTGCCATCGTCTAAGAGTTGGTACGTGCTGCCCCTGGCGCGCAGCAGCGTTCCGTCGACTTGCGACCGACTGAAAACGAGCCAGCCAAACACGGCGACCAAAGCAGCAAGTACTACGGTGTACGCGATAGCCCGCGTGTTTCCCTTCTTCGACTCCCCTTCGCCCTCGATTTCACTGACCGAAAAGAAACCGATCAACTGTTTGGGCCGGTCGAGTTTTTCCATCACGGCGTCGCAGGCATCGATGCATGCCGTGCAGCTCACGCACTCCATCTGCAGCCCATTGCGGATATCGATCCCCGTGGGGCACACCTGCACGCAGAGGTTGCAGTCTACGCAGTCGCCCACGGCTTGGTCCGCTCCTTTTTTCCGATGGCCACGCGGCTCGCCCCGACGATGGTCGTAAGCGATGGTCACACTCTTCTCGTCCATCAGCACGCTCTGCAGTCGCCCGTATGGGCATATCGTGGTGCACACGATCTCACGCAGGTAGGCGAACACGCCATAAAACACCAGGGTGAACACGATAATCGCAGCGAGGCCGCCAAGGTGCTGCTGGATGGGGTCGGTCATGATCTTCCAGAGTGCCTCGGCACCAACGATGTACGCTAGAAAAAGGTTTGAAATCACAAAGGAAATCAGTAGGAAAACAGCGTGTTTCAGGCCTTTTTTCAAGTACTTCGCTGTCGTGCCGGATGCCTTATCCCGCTTCTTCTGCTGCAGCCAATCGCCCTCTATCAGAAACTCGATCCGGCGGAACACCAGTTCCATGAAGATGGTCTGCGGACAGGCCCATCCGCACCACACGCGCCCGTAAACGGCTGTAAAAAGAACAATGCATACCATGGCGATCAGCATACCGAATACGAATATGTGTAGATCTTGTGGCCAGAACACACTGCCGAACAGGACGAACTTGCGTTCGATGATATTGAATAGTAAGAGCGGCTCCCCGGCGATCTTGACAAATGGGGCAGCCACGAAAAACGCCAAGAGTGCGTATCCCACCCCTTGCCGACGGTTAAACCATTTCCCACCGGGCTTCTTGGCATAAACCCACTCGCGCTTGGCTTTCATCTTGTTTACTGCTGTTGCCATTTGCTGTTTGCTTCCCATTCCTTACCCACCCGATGGTACCGGGTCCGGCGTATCGGACTCCTGATACTCGACCCTTTCTCCTTGTGGCTCCTTCGCGTTCGGGGGGTTGGCACCCCGTAGGGAAACGATGTAATTGCTCACCTCGGCGATCTGCGCCGGTGTAAGGCTCTGCTCCCAGGGCACCATTCCTTTATCCAATACGCCGTATTTGATAACCCGGAATACGTCTTGTACTTCACCGCCATGGAGCCAATGATCGTCCGTGAGGTTCGGGCCGATACCGCCCTCTCCCATCCCACCGTGGCAAGCGGCACAATTCTGGGTAAAGATGGCATGTCCGGCCGCCACGGTCTCCTGGCGGAGGTCTACCGTTACGGTATTCTCATCGATGTTATTTGCCGCCTGCGAGAGCCACTCCTGCCGTGCCTGCTCGGCATGTGCCATCTCGCGTGCATACTCTTCTTCCTGGGTGGCCCCCCAGCCGAACACATGGTATACACACAGGTACACCACGGCAAATGCCAGGCTGGCATAAAACATACCGTTAAACCATGCCGGCACCGGGTTATCCAGTTCGGTGATACCATCGTACTCGTGGTCAATCACTAAATCCTTTTCCTCGGCCATCGGGCGCAGCCCCATGAGCCTATTCCACCATGGCGTATGGCTGTCGCCGCGCACCTGCTTCGCCTTGGCGGCCGACTCATCCGCGAGCACCTCCGGCATGGTAACCCGTACCATCGTCCGCACAGCGCGCAAAACCACCAGCGCTGCGAGCAGGATGATCAGCATCACCACGAAGAGTGCCACCGTGAGGATATCGTTATTGATATTGCCACTTCCTAAGAATGTAGAACCCGCATGGGTTTCTATCGTTATAACTTGCATGAGGATTGTTTCCATGGTTCGATGCATTTAGTTTACTGACTCCTCATCCAAGTGCCCCCCATCGTCCATCGGGATGCCTTTCATGTAATCGGCGTCGTCCTTCCGCATCCGGAACAGGCGGATACCTACGATGATGAAAAAGAGGAGAAATATCCATAGCGATGCAATAAGGTACCACTCATTGCCGCTTAAATCCGTTATTTGCTTAAACATGGTCGTTCGTTTAATTCACTAATCGTTTGTTGCCGTCGCTGCCGGCGTGTTGATATCCGTGCCCAATCGTTGCAGGTAGGCGATCAGTGCAACGATTTCCTGATCTGGCCGTACATTCAGTCCCTGTCCATTAAGATCAGCTGCAATCCCTTCGGCTTGCTCATGGAGGTCGGAATCGGCGTTTTGGATGTCTTCATCGCTATACGGAACGCCCAGTATCCGCATGGCATTCAACTTGGCCTTCGTCGTGCTCGCGTCGAGCGTTTGTTCGATGAGCCACGGATAGGCGGGCATGATGCTGCCCGGCGAAGTAATCGTGGGATCGAGCATGTGGTCGTAGTGCCACTTATTCGGGTATTTCTTGCCAATGCGGTGCAGGTCGGGACCAGTTCGCTTGGATCCCCAAAGGAACGGATGGTCGTAAACGAACTCGCCAGCTTTGCTGTATTCGCCATACCGGACCGTTTCCGACCGGAAGGGACGGACGGTCTGCGTGTGGCAGTTTACGCACCCCTCGCGGATATACAGATCGCGCCCCTGGATCTCCAGTGCCGTATACGGCTGCACGCTGGCAATGGTAGGCACATTTGACGAGATCATGAAGGTCGGCATCATCTGCACCATGCCTCCAATGAGGATGGTAATCAGGGCGAGCACCAGAAATAAGATGGGCTTACGTTCCAGCCTGCGGTGGGGTGCGCGCTCGTTGACCACCACGGGTGTTAATTCGGGCGCTTCGGCCGGCTCATTGGCCAGTAGCCGCCCTTTCTTCATGGTCTTCACGAGGTTATACGTCATCATAAGTGCACCCGACAGGTAGAGGGCACCACCGATGGCGCGCAGCATGTGCATGGGGATAATCTGGAGGGTAGTGGCCAGGAAGTTGGGGTATTTCAACACCCCTTCTGGGGTAAACTCTTTCCACATGAGCCCCTGTACCACCGCTGCCCAGTACATCGGTATGGCATAGAACAGGATGCCCAGTGTGCCAATCCAGAAGTGCGCCGAAGCCAGTTTTTTCGAATATAATTCGGTTTTGTAGATACGCGGCACGAGCCAGTAGAGGATGGCGAAGGTCATGAAGCCGTTCCACCCCAGGGCCCCCACATGCACGTGTGCCACGATCCAGTCGGTAAAGTGCGCAATGGCGTTCACCTTTTTCAGCGACAGCATGGGGCCTTCGAACGTGGCCATACCGTAAGCCGTCAATGCCACCACCATAAACTTCAATGTCGGTTCGGTGCGTACCTTGTCCCACGCGCCTCGCAGCGTAAGCAGCCCATTGATCATCCCGCCCCAGCTGGGTGCGATGAGCATGATGGAAAAGGCTACGCCGAGCGACTGCACCCACTCGGGAAGCGAGGTGTAGAGCAAGTGATGCGGCCCCGCCCAGATATAGATGAAAATTAGCGACCAAAAATGGAGGATACTGAGTTTATACGAATAAATAGGCCTATTAGCCATTTTGGGGAGGAAATAGTACATCAACCCCAAATACGGCGTGGTAAGGAAAAATGCCACGGCGTTGTGCCCGTACCACCACTGTACCAGCGCATCCTGTACACCCGCGTAGAGGTAATAACTCTTCCACATGGAAACGGGCAGCTGCACGGAGTTGACGATATGCAGTACTGCAACGGTGACGAAGGTGGCGATGTAAAACCAGATCGCCACATACATATGCCGCTCGCGCCGCTTGATGATGGTGCCGAACATGTTGATGCCGAACACGACCCAAATGACGGTTATGGCCACGTCAATAGGCCACTCCATCTCGGCATACTCATGCGATGTGGTGAGCCCCAACGGCAACGTAATGGCGGTAGCCACGATGATGAGCTGCCAGCCCCAGAAATGCACGTTGCTCAAGAAATCGCTAAACATGCGGGCCTTGAGCAATCGCTGGAGGGAATAGTATGCCCCCATGAAAATCCCATTACCCACAAATGCGAAGACCACGGCATTGGTATGCACGGGTCTTATGCGCCCGAAGGTGGTATACTGCAGGTCGAAGTTCATGAATGGCCACACGAGTTGCATGGCGACCAACAGACCGACCGACATGCCCACGATACCCCATACGATGGTGGCAATCGCAAAATTTCTGACAATTTTATTGTCGTAATTGAATTTAGTTAACTGCATGGATGAACGTATTTTTCTGGCGGTAAAATTACTGTCATCACAATGTCAGCTGAATGATGGGCATTGGATTTAAAAGTAATGGTGGTCACATATTTTCACTGCCTACCATACTTCGGGGAAAATGCCAAAACACGGCTTCTTAAAGTGAAACGATAGGGAAGGTATGGGGCAAAAGGATGTTTAGGTTTTAACACGACTGGCGGTTAACGCTGAATTCACTACCTTTGGGTTAGGATAAACGTTATGGATATTTTTGACTTTAAAGACTCATTGCAACAGGAAGTGCCTCCCATTGGCCTCACGGTGCAATTGGAAGCGTTGTGGTACGACGGCAAGGGCGACTGGGAAAAGGCCCATGATCTTGTCAACGATCTGGATGACTTGCAATCTGCCCACGTGCATGCCTACCTGCACCGTAAGGAGGGCGACCAATGGAATGCCGATTACTGGTACAGACGGGCCAAGCGCCAACGCTACAGTGGCACGCTGGAGGAGGAATGGGAAGAATTGGTGAAAATCATGTGAGCCCGACCGTGGCGAGCTACTCTCCGCGTAAGCGTTCAAAAACGTCGATAATGAGCTCTTGCTCGAAATGGCTTACGGGAATCCGTTCATTGTTGGTTAATATCAGGAAACCGCCATCGTTCCGGCTGTACTTCTCTACGTAATTTGGATTGACCAGATAGGATTGATGGACGCGTACGAACATGAACTTTTCCAACGTTTTTTCCACGTCTTTCAATGCTCGGGAAACCAAAATTGACCGACCATCGAGGGTGTATATCTTGGTGTAGTTGTTTTGGCTTTCGCAATAAATAACGCTTGTTATTTCGATGAATTCCATCCCGTCGGCGGTTGGGACAGCAAGCTTATTCTTCAATATACCCTCCTTTTTCAAAAAGCCCAATAGCTGCGCCACATCCGCGGCAGGGTCGTCCGGTTTGTTCCTTTTTTCGAGGTGTTGAGTCATGGTCTCTTTAAGCTCGTCTTCATCAATCGGTTTTAACAAGTAATCGATTGCCTGTACATTGAATGCCTTTATGGCATATTGGCTGTAGGCGGTGGTAAAGATCACGTCGAACGCCAGCTCATCAAATTGATTCAGAAAGTCAAACCCATTCATCAGTGGCATTTCTACATCTAAGAAAAGCAAATCGACGTCTATACGTTTCAACGCTTCAATGGCCTCTATCGGTTTGGTGCCCTTATAAACTATGGGCAATTCAGGGAATAGCCGATCGATATCTAATACCAGGCTTTCTACACAATGCAATTCGTCGTCAAGGATAGCTATCTTCATGGGTAAAGATGTATTTATACGTTAAAGGCGTTTAATGTAAATGATTTATTTGGCATAAACGTCAATTTCATGTTTGTTGGATACGAATGACAACGGAAGTACCTAATGCACGGCCCGCTTCATCTTTTTTGTCTACAAATTCGTAGTTTATGCTGTTCGGATGGCTTTTATTGAATAATCCGATACGTTTGTTATTGATTTCCGTTCCCCGGCTTTTGTGTCTTTTGGTACTTTTGGAAGCGTGGAGCCTGCCCACTCCGGTATCGTCTATTGCTACCTGAACACCATCTTCCGTTTGTTCCACGGTGATGGTGAGCATTTTGGTTGCCTTGTTGCTCGGGAGCAGTCCGTGCCATATGGCATTTTCCACGAAAGGCTGTAACAGCAGGCTCGGTAGTGCAATGTCTTTGCCTTCGGATTCAAGTGAGTTGATAATGGAGTAACCAAAGCTATCGTCAAACCTGTTTTTCTCCAGTTCGACATAGTATACCATCAGTGCCAGTTCATCGTGTAACGAATGTACCGGTTTGTTGGCCGTTTCGAGTACGATCCGTGCAAAGCGCGCAAGCTTAACCAGATATTTGGTTGCGTGTTGGTTGTCGTTGCGTTGGATCATGTTTTTGATGGAGTTGAGGCAATTGAACAGAAAATGCGGATTGATTTGCATTTGACTAGCTAAGATATCTGCCTCCATCAGATTTTTTTCGTACACGACTTTGAGCCGCTCGTTTTCCGCTTTTGCCAATAGCCGTTCCGCTTCTATCCGATCTTTGCGGCCTCTGTTCCGAAGCAGAACGACGATTACCACCACTAAGAACAAAGCAACCAACAATAGGATAATGATACCGCGGGCATTCAGTTGACTGGTGCGCCGTTCCAACTGCAATTCCTGCATGGATTGCTCCGTTTTCAGCAACTCGATTTCCGACTCTTTCTTTTCTACATCATACCGACGGGCGATTGCTGAAACCTGCACCAACTGATTGGTGAGGTTAATACTGTCCTGATAGCTTTGTGCTTTCTTATAGTAGCTCAGCGCCAAAGGGTAGTTGTTCAACGCCTCATAATGCTCCGATATCGTTTTGGCCGTAGCTTGCAGTAGCTCCTGGTCTTTCAACTCGCCGGCAATCTGCATGGCCTGTTCCAGTTTGGATAAGCTCTGCGTGTATTGTTGTCTCAGAGCACCCAAGTTACCCAATTCCAATAGCGTGGTTGCCTGTTGCTGCCGGTCATTGATCTCTTGGAACACCGCTAATGCTTCGTCAAAATACCGTTCGGCCTGTTGCAGGTCCGTGCCTTCCGCCAGGTAGCTCTCCCCGAGCGCCCTGAGGCCCATGCCCCTCCCCCTGGCGTCTTTTCGGGTTTCGTTGATTTTCAATATCTCACGGAGGTAGGTCCGCGCTTTACGGTGCTGGCCTAATTGATCGTAATACCCGCCTATGGTTAAGTTCTGTATGGCTATTCCGCGCTGGTTGCCCACCTGTTTTGCAATGTCCAAGGCCTTTTCAAGGTAGGCAAGCCCTTCTTCCTCTTTTCCCGGGATAGCCATGAGCGTATTACCAATCCCATTGCAGGCAATCTCGATATTCCGTGTATCGTTTTCCTTTTCGGCTAGGCGGAGGGCCTTCATGTGGTAATCAATAGCCAGGTTGTAATCGGCATTGTATCGGCATGCTACCCCCGCATTGTTGGCATAGCGCATCTTATCCACGGCATGTCCATCCAGGTCCGCTATCATCTCGTACGCTCGGGCATGAAAGGTAATGGCCTCTCGATACTGCTGGTAAAAGCGGTAGAGTAACCCGAGGTTGTCTATGGCCCGGGCGTATAAGAAGGTATCCTGTGCCGCCGCCGTCTCCATCGCCTGTGTAGCCATCTGGATATCTTCATCGCCCTGTCGAGCCGCGCGGTGCATTTCACGCGATAGTTCGATCATCATCACCACACGTGCCGAATCGTTGGATTCGACAGACAGCTGCTTCCGCAAACTGTCGATATGCTGTTGCGCAAATGCGCCCGACCCCCACGCTAGGCATAGTATGGAAAGCAATAAGGTCTTACTCATACCTGAAGCATTTTTTCTAAGATTTCATTGATTTGTTTCGCCTTCTGTCTGGAAACCGGCACTTCCGTATTATCGACCATGATTAAACTACCGCCGTCTTGTTTCAATATCCCTTTTACATAATTAGGATTTATTAAGTGCGACTGGTGCACCCGGATAAAACCGTGATCTTTCAAGAGCTCCTCAATTTCCTTCAAGGTACGACTAATCAAAATTTTGTTTTCATCGTCGCAGAAAATGTTGGTGTAATTGTTATCCGATTGGCACCGAACAATGTTATTGATGGCTACAATACGGTATCCTCCCCCTATTGGGAGTGCAATTTTAGGTTGTTCCTGTCTTCCATCTCCCAAATATTCATGAAGCAATTCCCATTGTTTTTCGGAGGTCTTCTCCCGTCTTTTTTCCCAGTATGACAGCGCTTTCACGAGGCTTTTTTCGGCAATTGGTTTCAATAGGTAATTGATGGCGCTGTACCGGAATGCTTTGACGGCGTATTGGTCGTAAGCCGTGGTAAAGATCACATCAAAACCAAAGGGCCGCAGCGTATCCAACAGGGCAAACCCATTGAGATTGGGCATTTCGATATCGAGGAACAGCAAATCTGGCGGGTGCTGCTTGATGAATTCCAGCCCTTGGTGCGGATCGGTGAAAACACCGGTTATCGTATAATCCGCATGTATCTTTTCAATCAATTGCTTCAGCACATTGATGCAATGCGCTTCGTCATCAATGATAATTATGTTTGTCATCGCTCAATAGTTATACGTTAATGTGACCCGCGTTCCCAGTGCCCTTCCATTTTGCTTCAGGTCAGCGATTTCCAGGAGTACATCGTAGTCGCTCAGGTGGTTATGCAATGCCAGCCGGTCCCTGATCAGGGTGGTGCCCATAGCGGCATGCAATTTCTTCTTTTTGGCACTCTCTTCCCTACCAATGCCGTTATCTTCAATGACGATTTTCAGGCTTTCTGTGGTATCAAAGGTAATCACCAATTTTTTTTCGGTTTTTAAACTGGGGTGAAGCCCGTGCCAGATGGCATTTTCGACAATAGGCTGTAAAAGCAACGGTGGAATCTGGTATTGTGAGAGCTCTTCCCTGGATGAAACGTTAATCTGGTAACTAAAGCCCGCTCCCATTCGGCTCTGTTCCAACGAAAGGTACAGCTCCAGGGTTTCAAGCTCTTCTTCTACGGTTACCTCCCTGTGCTGGCTATTTTGCAGGATGTGCCGGAGCAAGCTGGAAAAATCATCCAAATAAGCCATTGCATCATCATCCCGACCGGTCATGATCAGGTTTTTAATGGCATTCATGCTGTTGAAGATAAAGTGCGGATTCATCTGTGATCGCAAGGCCACCATTTCCGTCTCCTTTAGCTTTTGAGTAAACTCATTTTTTATTTTTTGTTCCCTTTCCTGTTCGATTTCCACATAGAGCTGGATGAGCTCGGCCGTTTTTTCGCGCACTTTGGTATCCAGCTCGTGGTTCATATTTGCCTGCAGCCGCTCATTTTCTTGCGACTGTTTGATCAGGGCCGCATCTGCTTGTTCTTTTTCTTCCTGAATGAGGAACACATTTTTTCCCAACGCCAGCGAAAAACAATAGACTTCTCCAATAAGCCCTATCTGGAAAACGATATTCGAAGCTTCCGTAAAGTTGAAGAAATGGCCAGGAAGGAATTCCATACCGGAATAATTAATATAGGATCCCAGTACAGCGCCCATAAAAAAGAGCGATTGGCCGATGACAAAATAGCCGAGTAAGGGATGTTTTACTTTAAACATAATCCAAAAGATCAGCACAAAATTAATCGGAAGGATAATAAGGCGTACGATATTGAATACCGTCATCATCAATTGCGGGTCGAAAACAAACACATTAACCAACAAGCGGCCACCGGCATACACCAAACAGGCCACACCCAGGTACCAAAGCACCCGGGCCAATCGCTTGTCATACACCTTAACCCGCAGTAGATTTCGTATAAAAAATATATAGAACGCTATAAAAACAAACTGGACAGGCTCACTGAGATTATTGGACAGTTCGGGTGCGTATTGAAAGAAATTCCATACGGGTGCCTCGGTTTTGCGAAGTACGATAAACCCGTAAACCAACAGAAAAAACAAATAGCCCAAATAATAGAAGTAGAGTTTCCCGCGCACCCGTAGCCAGAAAACCAAAACGAATATAAAAAGGGTTACTAACGAAAAGATAAAGAAATAAACGAAAACGATGGAGTTAACCTGATCGTTTTGATTGCGCTCGGAAAGCTTCTGATAGCCACTTTCGGAAAAGAGGGCCAGGGGTTCAGGCAACTCAGGCGCAGTCAACCGGACATATAGCTGTACGCGCTGGGCCGGGGCTACGGTGAAGTTGGTAAAGTAGTACTCGGACTTATTGGCCCGTTGCGGTAGCGGCACATAATAGCCATTTTCTACCTGGTTAAAGCCCTGCTCACTTTGCTGATAGACGGTGGCATTGTGAACAACGCTGTAAAGGTAGGTTTGAACGGTATCTTTCGACCGATTCTCCAGTTCAAATGCTAACCAAAGTGCGGTTTCAGGTGTAATGGTGTCCGTCGTATCATAAGCTTTCCAAGCATGGCTCACCCTAATTTCATCAAAGGTGGCTGTGAGATCGGTCAGCAGCGCTTTAACGTTTTTATTAGATGCCAAGGGCAGTCGATCGGCGATGGAATCGGCCACAATCTGCCCCTTTACCGGCACAAAACTCGCTAAAAAACAAAACGTTATTAAAAAATAGGTCTTCATTAATCGAACTAATGTACTAATTTTATGCGCCACGCGCCTAATGAAACACTATCTTTCTACCTCATTCCGTCTAATGAGGTAGGTTTTACTTTTATTGCCCTCCGAATCATCGGTCGCAATAGCTACCGCATACCTGTAAAGAACATTTGCCTGTACATTTTCGTCCACATAAGGTGTGGACGGATTAACCGTTGCTACTTTTTCGAAATCATCGCCCTTTACGGTGCTGCGATAAATCACGTATGTCCGCGTACCCGCCTCCTGGGGAGTTGCCCAGGACACTTCGATCCCTGCTCGCAGGTTTCGAAGGGAAATCCGCTCCGGCGGGTGCATATAGGCCGCTTGGTCGGCAGCGGTGCTTGCATAAGGCGAGAGTATGCTTTGGTTCCCCCAAGCGTCTATGGAGCTTACCGCGTACTCGTAATTTTTCCCCGGCACTGCGGTTGAGTCAACATACGCTGGAAGCGGGATGGGTGTGGCACTGACCAAATGGTACGACTGGCTTCCCTTTTCCCTGCGGTACAGGATATAGCCGGTAATGGTATTATCCTGCGTACGGGTATTCTCCCACTGCAGGCCAATCCCTTCCGGTTGATGGCTGGCTTGCATGCCTCCGGGCGCAAGTAGCGTCACCGGCTGCCGTATCGATACCGAAGCCACGGACGATGTATCGCTCATTTCCTGGCCGCTGTTCATCACCTGGAGCGCATACACATATTGGCCGGAGTATGATGCACTGAACGCACTGTCTGTGTATTGGTGGCTCTTCACCGGTCCGGCCACCACCTGCAGGTTGTCGGTAGAAGTACCCCGCAGCACGTAATAGCCGAAAATATTCAGCTCGGGGTTCGGTAACCAGCCCAGTTCAATCCGCCCTTCATGTGCAGCCACCTGCAGGCCTTGCGGCGTTGATGGTGCCACCCCTTCGGGGATCGCGATATAGCCGGAAGCCTCGCTGAATAGCATGGGGGATACACCGGGCAAATCAGCTAGCAACGGGCGTACTTTGTAAAAATAATTGGAACCGGCGATCACCTGTTGATCCAGAAAATGGGTTTCGGTAGGTGCGATGGTATCCAATACCACATAGTCTTCGCCCAGCATCCGGGATTTCAGCACCTGAATGGCGGTGTAGTACGCCTTTGCAGGCAGCGGTTCCCACTGTACCAACAGGCCATCCAATGTATCGGTTACCTGTAGGTTCTCAATGGGTGCGATCTGGTTCCGATCGAAATTGATGGCATTTAACGTATCCGACGGTATGCCCAGGTTTCCGGCACGGTCTACCGTCCGGATATACCAGGCGATGTGGCTGTCTGGCACGGTCTCGTTTGAATAAAACACCGTAACACTATCCGGAGATAGCTGGTTGGTAAAAATGCTGTCTACCACTATAAAATCTTCATCCGTTTGGGCTGCATATAGCTGTACATACAATGGAATGTGTTTTCCCGCTGGCAGTTCGGTTCCCCAAGTTGCGGATGCATTGTCTTCAAAAATATTATACGTCAACAGCTTGAACTTGGTGGTATACGTGGGAAGCGTTCCGTCGAGCGATTCCGAATAGATTTTTTCCTGTGTACCTGTTCCGTCTATCCGGTCGAAATAATACGTTACTTTCTCACCCAGCTGCCATGTTTTATCAATATAGACCAAACCCAAGGATTCCTGTAGCTCGTCGGAAATAATCAATGGCCCCAAGGTATCTATTCCATGTTTTATGAGCGTTTCGTAGGCTTGTTGCATCGTAGCCGCTTTCAGGTATTTCAGCAGGTCAGCTTTCAACGCCTGGCCCATTCCTTCTTCCATTTCGGCCGCAGATGCCGGGAATGAAACGGTCGCGACGTGTTGATCCGAGCTTCCCCGCTGAGGGGTTTTATAGATTTCGATTTTCACTTCCGGGGAAGGAAAAAAGCCGGTCGTTTCCCCTTGTTTGTACGTGAATAGCTCGCCGATCGTCATCACCACACCATCCGGTCCTGGGAGCAACATGTTGGTCTGTACTTCCTGGCCGTGCACCCGCATGCTTGCAGTTAACGCGACGAACGCAAGGGTTAGCCGGATAAGATTCATTTTATAGTTGTTCATGAGCTTTTCGATATGATGTTTATAAACATAGGTTTCCACTGTTGCTTCCTCCAAGTCCGCCGCTTAGTTTCAAACCTGTATATTGGCCGTAATCAATGCCTGCATGCGCACTTATACAGCCTTTTGCGCCAAACTTAACATACCAAAATCCGGTATCCGAGGTCCAGTCATTACAGCCGGGGTTCAAACTTCCAACCTTAAAGGTTAGGGAAGCCCCTGCGTTCCCTTTAAAGAACCATCCTTTCTGGCTGGTGCGCCCGCCGGCAAAAGCGAAACAAGCATCAAAACCTGCCTCCATACAGCCTTCCCAAACCGCAAGATCTATACAGGCTTTTGCCGATGCGCTTACGTTACCTTTAAAGCTTAGCAAGTAATCGCCTTCTGCGAAGTTCATCAGGAAACAAGCGGATGCGCTAGCATGGTAAGTCGCCGAGAAGCTTGCTATCCAAAAATCTCCTCCTATTTTAGGGTTGGGCGGGCCGATTTCTACACCGCCATACGCATACAAGCCGGAGAATGTATAGTTACCACCGCCGATCAGGTCATCGTCCAAGTTACGGAAATACTGGGAAATGTCGTTATCTCCGTGTTTTGGATTTTTCACATTCACTCCCAGCGCAAATTCGCCGTAGGTATCCAACAGGCTTGCCACCTTGATGGTTGTATTCACACCGAGGAAAGCATACGGATTGTTGGTATCCCAGCTGACCCGCATCAGGCCATTTAGTGAGGCTTTGGATAATCCCTCCATGGGTTCCATTTCAGCTTTAACAGTAATGGCAAATAATTTTGCCGGAAAATTCAATTCTACGGTCGACTTCGCCAGTTCGAAATTATCGCCGACCACCACTTCGGTACTTCCTTTGATGATCGGGCCGGATTCTACCGAGAGGTTGATGTTAGCCAATTTAACGGCCTGAGACAGGTTGGCGACAGATGCTTCCCCTTTGATGGACACTTTAAATTTATTATTCCCGGTGTTGTAACTAAAGCCGCCCCCCACTTTAGCGATTGTTATGGCGCCGATGGGGATCGGCGCACCCACCACAAACGAAGCGCCCATATCTACACCATTGCGTACCTTGAAATAATGAAACGTAATATCCGCTCCAATAGAAGTGCCCGGTATTTCCAAGCTCCCGCCACCGGCAAAGCCGTTCTCTTCCAACTCCAGTTCCAGTCCGCATTCCATCACCGGAACATCCAGGCTGGCATCAATTTTACCGACGATCAACTCCGCCTCGCCATTTTCCGTCGCTTGGAATCTGATATTCCCCGCACTGAAATCCAGAAAAGGAATATCGGTGCTCAACTCACCCAGCAGCTCAATATAAGGCATCTGCCCGGTTGCGTTGCTCACCGCAAAGCCACTGATGTTATACGACGCAAAGCCAAAATCAGCACTGTAATTCGCCGGGACCTGAACCGCGAAATGGCCGTCCGTCTGGATCTGGAAACGGGGAATTTCAATGGCCTCGTCAATCAGCTTTTTGAAACGCATATCAATACTTCCCGATAAGCTATAGACACCGCTGTTTCCGATTTGCCCGAACCGCAGTTCCGAGCCGTTGTCTTCGATGACGGCTGCATCAAACAGGTCGATGCCATTCCGGGTTACCTCAAACTTGCCGCCATATACACCGTCTTTGGTTATCCGTAGATCGGAGAAGGCCAGTGTGGAAACATCCGATGCAGGCAGCTTGACATTGATTTCCCCGCCCAGCTTCAGGCCGTTCTCATTGATGACCAAGGAGGCCAACGAAGCTTTCCAATCGCCTACTTCCAGCACGGGCAGGTTATCCGTTGGGACTTCGACCTCCGTGATCGCAAAGGAACGATCGAGTATCAGGGTTTTTAACGGGATATCAATAGATGCCACCGGCCCGAATTGCGGCGTCATGATGTCTCCGGCAAGGGTAAGCCCGTCCGGGCTGACGGTGGTGTTGGCCAGGTCCAGTTCCACGGTAAAACCATACAGCTCGATCTTTACCGGTTCGGTACCTTCTGCCGCCAACCGGAACTCCAGGTTCTCCGCATCAACGATATACCCGTCCACTTCGTCCTGTATGTTTTGCGCCTCGTTTTGGAGGTCTTCCAACGCGTCGCTATTGCCCGGCAGGTTACCGGCCATATCCTGTGCTGCATCGGTTGCCGCATCTTCCAGATTGCTCATATTCTCCGCCCCGAGGCCCGGCAGCCCTCGGGCACCCTCGCCCAGGAATATTTCGATGGACCCGGGGCTCGTGCGGTCTTTGGTAATCACCTTAGGCAGTAATGTTTCTACAAAAGCAACATCATACTGCCCTAGGATACGACCGGGATCCAGCTGCAGCTGGCCGCTGATGCTGCCCCATCCGTTGGCATTTTCGGTGACGACGATCTGATCCCCATCGTTTTGGAAGGTAAGGGGCAGGTAGCCGAATAACGTCAACGGCAAATCCACGGCGTCGGTAACGACTTCCTTGTTTTCGGGTATGGCGTTCCCTTCCCCGTCAAACGTGACTTTAATATTGGCAAAGGGGAGAGAGAGCCGTCCGTCCGGTTCGAAAACAGATAAATAGGGATTCAACCCCACAAAACTGCCCGTCCATATCTCGGCACCGTTCGCTGTGGAGTCTGCTTTTTCCAGTTCGATCTGAAAGCCCAGTAGCTGACTGATGTTTTTGCCGCCGCCGTCCTCCAGCGTGAAGTCCATTTCCACATCGTTCCCTTTCTGGAAGGTCTGATACGTTTTATGCACCATATACCCTGTTTTCGCTACGCGTATCTCCTGTTCGCCCGCAGGCAGGTACAACTCATACGAGCCGTCTTCCTGCGACAACGCAGCCAGGTATTTCTTGCCTTCTACCGATACGTGCACGCTATCCAGCGCGGTGTTGTTACTACTCACCGTTCCATACAACCGGGTACCCTGTTCCATAAACAAGGTCATTTCGATCAGTTGGTTATCCGCTTGCAGATCAACCGATGTCTCTACCGGGAGGTACCCCGAGCCTTCTTGCGGAATAAGCGTGACGTCTACCTTCCCGCCAAACCCGTTGTATAGCCATTCGCCCCTTTCATTGGTTACCTGTGTGGTGTCAAAAAGACTGATGCTGACGCCTTCCAGCAACTTCGTGGGGTCGGCTTCATCCTTGACGATAAACCGTACCCGGGCCCGTTTCACATCCAGGTAACCGATTTCCCCTATATTCAGTGCCTCGTTGGCCGCTTCGGGAAACGCCAGCGTGGCGATATACGCCTCCATTGACGCCTCCATAGACGCGTCGATTTCCGGTGTCATTGGCGCCATCGCCAAACCAGGGCCAGACATGACCATTTGCTGGGGCAGTTCAGGACGGAGAATGGTATCTACGGTTACCTGACCGTCCTCAATGCTGATTTGGCCTTCTTTTTTTACGTACCCCGCTTTTTCGACGATCAGCGTATGCGTGCCGGGGTAGAAACTGGTTTGGAAAGCCCCGGACTCGTCGGTATCAAAATAGGCATCGCTGCCTTCAAAATGCAGGCGGGCATATGGCATGGGTTTTCCGGTTGCATCCACCACCCGGCCTGCCAGCGGGGTCACTTCCGCATTGAGCTGAAAGGCCGCTTCGGCCGTGATGCCGGCAACGATGGCCCGGTTTATCTTTTTGCTTTCGGGTTGAACGGCGAGGTTGCGATACCTGGCGGGAACAGAAACCAGCTCGATGGTAAATTCGGCATCGGGTTTCAGGATGGGCAGATTGCCGATATAGAAATTGCCCGATTCATCCGACTGGGTGGTATACGGACCGTAATAGCTGTCTGGGAGCGCAACGTTTAATGCATCCATATTGATACTTGTGGGCGTCCAAGCTGAAACCACCGGCTGTGCACTGAACTGCCCCACCATGCCGGCCGTTGGCGACGAAACGGCCATGGATGAGCTCACTTCCACCGGCATGGCTGTGTTTCCTATGGTATAGGTCGTGCTGAATTCCAGCGGGTCGAGAACGGGATCGAGGACAACGCCCGTTGGCAAATCCAACTCTTCCGGGCGATTGTTACGGATCTGGGCTGCTATTTCGGCTTCCGATAATGGCGGGGGTCCGCCGGATAACACATCGTCGGGGTTGTACGTTACTTTCACAACGGCATGCGGTATGGACACCGTATTGTCGCCGGCATATAAAACCACACGTCCTTTCACAGCCGGGTCGCTGGGGGTGGCGTCATAGCCTGCATACACCTGCATGACGTTGGAGACAGCGGTCTGCTGCGGGGTAACCCGCAGGTCCGTTTGCAGCTCGCCCAGGTTGCTGGCATCGGACTGGACGACGGCGTGGAGGCTTCCCTGATAAAACAGCTTACCGAAATTGAACAGCTGCGCATGAGATTGCCCCTCCCCTACGCTGTCTACCGCAACCAATACGTAGCGTTTTCCATGAATGGTTTTCGTTTCGCGGGCGTCTGCCGGCACATTACCTTCCTGCTCCAGGTAAGGCGATTGGGTTATTTCGCGCGCTTCGCGGTACAGCCGCACCTGCGTTTTCCCGAGGTCGGCTTCGTTGTCCAGAATAACAGGTGCGTTTACCGTCGCCGAAAAGCGATACGTATTGGCGAGCAGCACCTGCTCCCCCAGGTTGATTTCGGCCAAAGAATCGATTTCTCCGGCGGGTATACGGTAGTTCAGGTCGTAGAACCCCGGAGCACTGGCGGTCAGCACCAGTTCCTCGTATTGATCAAGGCCTGAAAATTTAGGATGGATAAAATTCAAGGTATAATTCCCGTCCTCATCGGTGGTGCCGGATGCCAAGACCTTTAACCCCACATCGGGGGTGTTTGCTGGTGGCACGGCCGTCGCCTGTTCCCCTACCAACCCGGGCCATGCTTGCACCGTACGCAAGCCGCTATACTTCAGGTCATCTTCCATCGTATAGGTTTGTTCGCTGGGGCCCATGCCGACAAACGTAGCCGTCGGTTGCGACATGGTCGCGGCTTTTTTCTTTCCTTTTAAAACCACCGTTACATGGCCCAACGGGAATCGCTGTTCGGCGGTATCGGTGCCGGAAGATTTGTACGCATAACGCAAGGTGTTTGCGGCATGGGTACTGATCACCTCGTCGGCAGGTTTCCGTTCCGGCAGGTTCATCAACCCCTGTAGGTGATCAAAAGAGGCCGGAGTTGCCGTAAAGCTGGCGGAAGCTATACTCAAGGTCGGGTCGGTTTGCCCCATTGCCACGAAATGGTTTGCTTGGATGTCGTTGCCACCCACATATATACCCACGGGTGTGGTACCGATCGCATCGACGGACAGCCCATTGGGCAACGTCAGCTCCGACGCAGCGGACGACAGCGCAGTCACATCCGAAGGACTAAAAGCATAATCTTCGGAAAAAGTTACTTCCGATTGCTTGAATGCCCACAACAGGCGTCCGCTGACCCGATTCGTAGTGTATTGCGGGGCATCCCTTTCCATTTGGGGCCGAGGGGGTGTTTCAGCGAGCTGACCCGTTGCCTGCTCCGCTGGCGGTGTGTAGACGAAAGCGCCGATTTGGCTGTACCCTTCGTTAGCTATTTCCAATGGACTGCCCGGCCGGGCCTGGAAATTGGCTTTGACGCGTACCGTGTAGCGTTCTCCCGCACGCAACACGTGCGGGAACCGCAACGTATCCAATAGGAAAGTGGTCGTGGGTATGTTCCGCTGGTGGAAAACCGATGGATTCGTGGAGACATCTTTTACGGTCTGGCCGGGAAATGCCTTACGGATTTCCAGATCGTAGGTTAGCGCACCCAGCGGGGTGCCGCATGTGGTGGTCGGTGGTGTCCAGGAAAACTGGATCTGGGGGGTCTGCGGGGTAAAATCCTGGAAACCGCTATTGGACTGCATCATGGTCGATACCGGCATCACCAATTGCGGCGCCGCGGCACGGTAGCAGACAATGAAGGTGGCACAGCCCGTTCCGGGGGCCGAAAGCGGCGCCGATTGCCCCGGCGTTTCATAGTCGTAAGCCGTTACACAGATGCGGTACGTTCCCTCCGGTAGTTTGTAGTTCACAGCACCTTGTTGCAGGTCGCCCATGTCGGCATTCTGGAAAACCAGGTCATCTTGCGTAAAGCCGCCAAAGGCTTCATCCAGCATGGACTGGTTCAGCCTGACCATCTGTTGGGGGTTCATCCCGATCGGATTGGCCGGCTGGTAATCCGGCCGCAGGGAAATGCTCATGGGTGCGGGCGACAACCGTTGGATGGTTGCAGAAAGCTTGACACGGGTTTGCGTACTACCCGAATTGGTGAGCGTAACCGCCAGATGCCTGCTGATGTCTTGATTCAATTGGCCCGAGCGGTTGCCCATGATATTCGCCTTTATTTGCGGTAGGTATGGGGGTACCGGTTGCTGAACGTTTACATTGATGCGGATCGGATATTGTGCGTATGAAGCAACGGGCAGCAAGCTCAGTATAAAAACGAGCGCCATTACCAATCGGGACAATTTTGCTATGCAGTTCATCATCAGGTGATTTTAAAAGTTATAAGCGTAGGTAATGCCACCGGAAAACAGCTTGCTATTGACCGCATAGGGCACGTGATTAATATCGTTTAACGGATTCAGGTTTACCGGCGGCGTAATCATATAGCTTGCGTAAATCCCAAGCGAATGGCTATTCCATACGGCATAATTCCCATTGAACGAAAAGGTGAGGTTATTGCCCGTTGGAGAATCTGTCGCTTTGTTCAGAAAATAACCCACGCTGCCCTGCAGGCTCAGGCTGCGGTCTTTGAGTAGCTGTGCGTTGGCCCCCACATCCAACCCGAGCGACTGGTACCGGCTGTTTTGCTGGCCATACACGCTGTAAAGCACGGTAGTGTTGACGCCCATGTATTGCTGCAGGAAATACAGCCCGTAGTTGACCGACGACGAGAAATTGTTCCCGTTGGTTTGTTCCTTGGTTACAGGGTTATGGTCATTCAAGGAGGTATACGTAAAACTACCGCTGACGGTGTGTTGGCGACTGGCATCCGAGAAATTCAATGAGGGTGCAAGCACCGCGGTAAACATCATCTGGTCCATACGAACCGAATCACTCAGTTCGAGTAATCCGTCTTGTTGCAGGATCCGCACGCCTGTTACGTTCATATTAACGTTGACATGCTGGCTTACAAACGTGTTGAGTGATAGGTTACCGGTGCGGGTTACCAACGTAGAACTGAGCATATTTTCCAGGTTGTTGCGCTGGTTGTTTACGGCAGCATTCAGGTTTATTTTACCTTGGTTAAACGTGGTATTGAGGTTGCCACTTATCATTTCTACATCGTCTAGGGCATAAGGTACGCCCAGCGATTTGAAATCGGGCTGTACGCGCCGGTACCCCACCATCGCGTTCAGGTTTTTGAGCATTAGCCCGACTTGTGCCTGTCCCGACCAACTGAGCACCGAGCTGTAGTTGACCGGCATCAATTTCTGAAGGATTACCGGCAGTTTGGTGTCGCCGATACTATCTATCGTTTCGTATGATAGGTCGCGACTAAGCAGGCTAACCGCCGCATCCCCTGAAAAGGACAGCTGTTTTTTAAAAAAAGAGAATTTCCACGATGAACCCACCACGCTGTTTTCCTGCGGGAGCAAGGTGGTCAGGCTGTCTTCTATCCGCTGTATCGAGCCGATGTCATCCTTCGCATGAAGGTACTGTAAACTAAAATTCTGATGCTCGCCCCCCACGCCGACTTTCACGCCGTAGCCGTTGCGCGCGTATTGGGGTTGCAGCCGCGCCATGTTGGTGGTGTCTTCGCTGATCGCCTGATTCAGCTTGCCGTAAAAGGCCCCGAAGTAGAACCCTTTGGGAGCAAGCTCGATACCGCCTCCGAGAAAGCTTTGTCCGTCGAACAGCAACGGTGAAAAGGATATATTCCGGTAGCCCAGATGCAGCTTTGCCCATTTGTAGGATGGGCTGATACCGAACTGCGAAAAAGGTTGCGTATAGCTGTTGGTGTATTGGGTGACGACAAAAGAAAATGGCATGGAAATCCCATAGAACGAAGGCGTAAAATTACCATACAGGTTCCATGCGAACGGATCACGGGTAGCGTACGCTTCGTTAGAGGCAAAGAAATTAGCCCCGCCACCGAGGGTGCCGCGAAACGAAACGGGCTTTTGGTCTTTTAGCTGACCAATGTCTTGCGCTTGCACGGATGGTGCAAGCAGCAAGACAAGAACGATCCAGTTGAATAGTTTTCTTTTCATGCCGACTTTTCATCACCAGTTACTCAATGACCCGCATCACCGGACAATTAAATTCCCCCTTTACGGTGATCGATTCGCCCAGATCGTTACCCATAACCATTGAAAAAGTGCCTTTGGTTTCTTTGTCGGTCAGGGTGGTAATCTCAAAGGTGCCGGTACCATCGCTTACTTGATCACCATTCGCATCACCGGTCACAAATCCCGGCCAGTTATCGTATGCCATATCGGGCCAGAGCAGTTTTGCGGGGTTAGCCATCAACTCATTGGGGTCCAACGAATAACTTCCTTTTCCATCGGCATGGCTTATCCCGAAGGTTAAGACCGCATCTTTATAATTTTCATCTACGGCTATAATAGACAAGATGTTACCATCATCGTCTTTGGACCATACCGCTACTTTAACGGCTCCGGCGTATTTAGCGGTGTTGCCATCTTCATAGGTGATGGTAGCAGTTACCCCTTTTTTATTTTCGAATTCAGGTTCCGGTTCATCGTTTTTGTCCTTACTGCAGGAAATAAACAGCACCAAGCCGAGACTCAATACCAGAAACGTTGCTTGTTTCATTCGTGATTGTACGTTCATGATTGTGTTCTTTAAAAGTTACAGCGATGTTGATTTGCAGACGAAAGTAGGGATGCAGCCATATATAGAAAACCGCCAATGAGTATTCGGCGGCGTTGAGTTAGAATTCGGTGATCTTTGGCTTTTTTACCGAATTCTAACCGACACCTACCATATACTCATTGGGGGTTCCAACCGCTTGGTGCTGTTGTTATGTTTGCTGACGTATTTTATAATCAAAGGCGATTTCAACGAATTAAAAAACTAAAATGATGTTAACCATGAAAAAATTTATGCTCGCTTGCTTATTAACGGCCACAGTTTCTATTGCGACGTACGCGCAGCAAGGCGCCATCCATATCAATGGTGGTATAGATGGTGCCTTTCCTCTTGGCGATTTAGGTGAAAGCTATGGCGTGGGCTTCGGTGCCACGGTAAAAGGGCTGTACGGTATCAGTGATGCAGGCCAGGTGGGGCTTACCTTAGGATATATCGGTTTTGGGTCGAAAGAAGACCTTGGCGACGGAAATAGCGCCTCTTTCGGGGTCATCCCCGTTTTGGCCTTATATCGCCACCATTTCGGCAGCTTCTATGTGGAACCCCAAATCGGCCTCTCCGCCAACCGCTTCAAGGTAAAGGTTTCGGGTGTCGACTTCGGCGGCACCGCATCGACCACGTCGTTGGGCTATGCCGCAGGCATCGGGTATCTCATCGGCAATATTGACCTTTCCGCACGATACCAGGGCTTTTCACAAAACGGATCGAGCTCGGGCTTTGCCGGATTGCGGGTCGCGTATAATTTTACGCTTTGACCCGATAGGACCCCCATCCTGGAACATAAAAACTTGTAAAAATGAGAAAGATACAGTCATTATCCAAAACCATCCTGCTTGCACTGCTTATCGGCATAGCCTTTTCCAGCTGTAGCAAGGATGATAAAGGGCCGGAAGATGACGGTGCTAACGACAGCTATGTCAAAATTGAGCTGGAAGACGGAACTGTTATTGAGCTAAACGACCCCATGCAAGTGATGGGTGGTATCAGCCCGATAGGCTCATTCAGTACCTCCCTAACCGAAAAAGATGTGATTGTCATCATTCAGGTACTTCGCTTCGAAGAACCCACCGTGGGACAGCAATTCACCCTTCCAAGTATTGTCGTTAGAAATGTAGCCGGTGATACATACCGTTCCCCTTCTCTTCAAGATAACGAAATGAAAGGTGAAGGAGAAGTTACCATTACGGCTATTAGCGATGAGCAAGTAAAAGGTACCTTCTCGGCTGAAATGTATTCAGAAAGCGGCAAACGAGCCACCATGGAAGGAAAATTCACGCAGAAGCTAAAGCCTTTACTTGATTGAAACGTAAACGATCTACAATTATCGAATTAAATCCATTTTGAAATGACCAACATACAAGCACTATCTAAGAAAATACTATTTGTACTACTTATCGGTGCTGCATTCACGGGTTGCAGCAAAGATGACAAAGGACCAGACAACAAAGAAGAGGAGGAGACCACTGCCGGTGCAGACCACACCTTTGATGTGACCTTGGTGAATAAGGCCGACGCCGCTAATACGATTGAATATAAGGGTGCGGCACCAAACGATGAAGCGCGTGCGATATATAGAAACCGCACGATATCTGGAGAAACGGAACACAGCATTACCATGTTGTTCGGAAAACTCGAGGAGGCTGGCAGTATTTACGGCAATTTCGATCTGGATGATGACGACCAGCCCTTTACTGAATTGGGGCCTTACCACTTAGCAGACGGTGGCGTTTTAGAGATACGACCCGAGGGAACAGCCGATTTGTATACATCAGTTTCAGGAACCCTAACGTTTTCAGATCTGAAGTATGCGTTACCTACCGCTTCAGTTGGCGCTGCCGCGTATACACTCAAATTTGAAGGTGATTTTGCAAAATACACGAGCGGAACGAAAAGCGACGAAACCTACCACGCTTCGGGCACCTTTGTCATCAGCCCCGAAGATGATATGGGCACTTATAAAGCGCCGTAGGAATGCATTTGGTAACAATCAAAACTATTTATTAAAAATTACAACTATGAATAACTCAAAAAGATTATCGTTTCTGTTGAGCCTTGTTTTCCTTTCAGGCACCCTAGTATTCAACGCATGCAGCAAAGATCCTTCGGATAACCCGGAACCTGACCCAACAGCCGGTGAAGGCACAGCCTCCGCTACGATTGAATATCTAGACACGGGGGAAAAGGTCCAGTTTACGGGCTCTTCGTGGGGCGCCATGGGTTCCGGCAGTCGGGATACCGTGGTGATGTATTTTTCAGGCGAGGATAACCCGATGACAATGTTCCTGATGATTACCCCCGCTAAGAAAGGGAAGCACACCATGGGGGAAAATGGCTTTGAAAGCTACGGGATGTTTTTCCAAGATAGTACAGAAAACAGTTTTATGAAGATTTATTTCCTTGGCGAGGATAATATTAGGGATAATGACACCGAAATGGACGGTTCAGCGACCTTTGATATCACGTCCTTGTCAAACAAGGGAATTACCGGCTCTTTTGAGGCGACGATGATTCAGAATTCCACCATTGTGGAAAATGGAGAGGTCACATCGGGCGAAATAAAACGAGTAAAAATAACGAACGGAAAGTTCAACGTCCCTTTCTGGTTTACGAACCTTCCGATGTCTGGCGCTGCCCCTACATCGATAACTATCAACGATGCATATCATGATGAATAATCGAATTTTTAATTTGTTGACAGTCGGCCTACTGAGTGTATTTCTGTTTATTTCTTGCGGTAAAGACGGCGATAAGCCGGATACGGATGAATCCGACGCAGACGCAGAAATAACCGCAGTTTTTCAGTTTAGTGATGGAGAATCAGTAGATTTCGCGTTCACCCACAAAAAGGATGATATCATCAAGCCTTACGTTTACGGCCCCAATGGAAACGACCACTATAAATTATGGTTGCGGGGGGAGAAAGAAATAGGCGATAACATATATACGATCAACCTTTACGTTACCATGCCCGAAGAAGGGGTTGGTGAATACCCCTTTGGGAGGGCCTGGCAATGGCATGATAAAGGATTTGTCACAGAAATCCATATCGGTGTAACGGAAAAAGGCAACCCCCTTAATCTGAAACAATACTTTTCTTCCGACGTCGATAATACGGATAGCAAAGGCGTAACGATTAGCTCGCTTACGGACAACCATATTAAAGGAACGTTTTCGGGAATAGCGGCCTATATCGAATCAGATATCATTACGATAACTGACGGGGAATTTGATACGATTATAAACCGGGGAGACTGGGAAGACTAAGCAAATCAAACAGCATCCTTATGGATGGCGTATGGGTATCGTCATGCTGTCCGGTTTTGTTAGCCCAGAAGAAAGCGACAATCAAAACTAGGGGAGGGAGAGCAGAGGAAAACGAGACATTTTAGGAGAAAGTATCCAAAAAGGATCGAGCATTGATAATTGGGATATCCCGGTATGGATGGAGCACAAGCAAATCTTGGTCTCCGGTAATTATGGCGTCCGCTTTGATACTCAATGCAACTTCGAGAAATTTATTGTCTTTTGAATCTCTGCAATCCGTTACCGTATGGTGCGGGTGGATATACACCGCTAGCGAGTCGAAACTTTCAATAATCTCCAACCGAATAGCTAACGGCAGATATCGATCGAATTTTGGGCGAACGAATACGCCTTTAAACTCATCAGCAGTTGCTTTAGACAAAACAATATGTCCCCTTTGTCGTGCCAGATTTAGCGCTTGCCTAGCTACAGAACCGGGCAAAAGGAAAGAACTAACTAATGTGTTGGTGTCAAATACATATCGCTTAGTCGTCTTCACTCAATAATTGGTTTAGCTTGGTTTCGGTTAACCCTTTCTTTTTCGCTGTTTTCCCAGCTTTGTCTAGCAGTCTATCAAATTCAGCCTCTTTCAATTCGCGGAGCATTTCAGCTATCTTACGCTCATATTCCGCCTTGAGTGCAGGAGCACTGTTTCTCCAAACTCGGGCCAATGCACTATCAACTTCTAATACGATACGATCCATAATCATGTCCTTTCCACGAAATGTTGTTATGCAAATTTACAAAATGTTTTGGTAAACCCGAATGAGGTATCCGCTATACGTGCATTTCAATTGGCCCCATCTCGCGTGGCACTCGCATGCCGTATGCGGGCGGTATGTTAGGTTTTCCCGTATACGGCTCACATCCACCCCGCATACCGCACGCGAGAAGTTAGAACAAAGGGAGAAGAACGTCTGAATAAAGGGCGAGTATGTCTCAAGTACTAGCAATGTACTGGTAAAGTACCGGTAGTGTACTATTGTATAGGTACGTATCCTTAGCATAAGGGCTATATATCCCGTAAGGATGCTCCGTACTTTTAGTGAGGATTTTAGGTCAGCAGCCAATAAAACTCCTATCTTTAACCCATCACCAAAATTACTACACTATGGGCGACTTTATTTATGAGGAATTCAAAGAACGGGTAAAGGACTTTGGGATTACTATAGGTCCTGAGGATGCCGAAGGTAATATTGAAATCGAGTATAGTGACACCCATCAGACCATCAACCTGGGGAATGCCCGTACAAGCCACCTGAAACACGGCGATCTGGACCACCTGGATAAAATCGTCGCCTCCGTACATGAAGGGTTGATGGGAGTCCTGTTGCCACCCTGGGAGGAAGCCAGTCCCAACCTTTTTTGCATGCTCACCCAGCCCAAGGAGTCCGGGCAGGAAGATTACATCACCGAGCCCATTGCCGACGGAGTGGTGAAAGTATTCATACACCATCGCAACGGCCAGCACGCGTGGATCAGCCACAGCATGCTGAAGTTCTGGAATGTGAGCCTTGACGCCGTGAAAGGCCAGTGCAATTACAACATGGGTACCCTGCTCGATGACGCCGAGATCGAAGTGATGAAATTGCCTCACGGCGTAAAGTTCGCCGCCATCCAATCAGACCTGAGCTGGCTGAATACCGCAATACTGTTTACGAAGGATTTCAAGAAGAAAATCTTACCTAAAATAGGTTGGCCCATCTATTTTGCTATACCTACGCGCGAATTTTGCTACATGGTAAACATCAAGCACAAGCAGTCTCTATCGGTGCTTTCTTATATGTTTGACGACATTTACCGGCATGAAGACCTGCACCTCACCCGTGAAGTATTCAGCATGACCGACAGGGGAATTCGGTCAGTGGGTAAATTTTAATCGAGGCCAGCCCCCAACCTCCATCAGCTGATGTTGTCAAACCTTCGACGCTATGCAGGGCGGTCGCCATCGCGGGACTCCACCGCCGCATCTTCGTCGTCCTCGAACAGCATCCGTATAGACGGCGTGTAGGTATCGTCGTGCTGCCCGGTTTTATTGGCCCAAAAAAAAGCTGCTAGGAAAATCAAGGCGATGAACACGCTGCAGCCGATGAGGAAGAATATAGCGCTCATGATACGTTATCGGTTAATTGATTTTTAGCGGCATACATACGGGTAGCCACGGTAGTAAAGCCGATAATGGTAACCGTACTCAACGGCATGAGGATAGCGGCAAACAGGGGCGACAGGGTGCCTGTGACTGCAAAACTCAGGCCTACCGCGTTATAAACCAACGAAATACCGAAGCTGCGGTGAATGACTTTACGTACATCTTTCGCAAATGCAAAGAAGCGGGGTAACAACGCAAATGACCGGCCGTCCAACACGGCATCGCAACCCGGCGAGAAGTTATTGATATCATCACTCACCGCTATCCCCAGATTGGCCTGTTTCAATGCGCCGGCATCGTTGAGGCCATCGCCAAACATGCACACCGCGCTGCCCCCCGTCTGTAATGAGCGTATGTATTCCAGCTTCTCGATGGGCAGGCGGTTGAATAACAGGGCAGACTGGCGAGGAAATATGGCGCGCAATTGTTCGCGGTCTTTGTCGTGGTCGCCCGATACCAGATTCAATTCGTAATTGTTCGCTAAGCGCCCCATTACCTGGGCTAACTGCGGCCGCCAGGGCTGCATAGCTACCAGACAACCTTTCACATGGCCATCGATGGCGATGTAAACATGGCTCCCACGCACGGCGTCACCCTGTGTGTGCATTGCTCCTACGAACGCGCTGCTACCTACGCGCACATCACGGCCAGCCACCACGGCTTCGATACCTTTGCCTGTTACCTCCCGGAAGCCGCTTACCGGCATGGCAGCAACCGGACCGGCCCAGTTGACCAGCTCGCGGCTGAGGGGGTGGTTCGAGTTCTGCGCCACTGCCACCACCATAGCCCGTTCATCGGGCGTCAGCTCGCCGTTGAAATGCATCCGCGACGCATTCGGCGAGGAAATGGTCCCTGTCTTGTCGAAAACCAGGCAGTCGATTGCCGCCAATTGCTCAATCGCCGCGGTATTTTTTACGTAGAACCGATTCCGGTCGAAAATGCCCAATGCAGCCGACAGCGTAAATGGGCCGCTCAGTGCCAATGCACACGGGCAGCCGATAATCAATACCGCAGTGAGTGCGCCCCACGCTTTGGCCGCGTTGCCCTGAAAAAACCAGTAGGCCATGGAGGAAACAGCAATGGTGAGCAACGCCACGGTAAAATACCGGCTCACCACGTTGCTGAACGTACGGAACTTCCGCTCGTAGGGTTTGAATGCTTCGTTATTCCACAACTGGGTGAGGTAACTTTGCGATACGTCCTTCACCACTTCCAGCTCAATGGCTTCGCCCAGCTGCCGACCGCCTGCATAGATGATTTCGCCAAGCACTTTCCGTACGGGCTCGGATTCGCCGGTAACGAAGCTGAAATCGATATCGGCAACTCCTTTCAGAAGGATGGCATCAGCAGGGACGATTTCGCCGTTGCGGACGAGCAGCCGGTCGCCTACCCGGATATCCGAAAGCGGTATCGGCTTCGTCGCTCCGTCGACAATACGGGTTACCGCCACCGGAAAATACGAGCGGTAGTCGCGCTCGAATGAAATGTGATGGTAGGTACGTTGCTGCACCCACCTACCCACCAGCAGGAAGAACACCAGTCCGCAAAGGGTGTCCGCAAAGCCCGGTCCGCTGCCGGAAAACACTTCCCAAGCCGTGCGGACAAACAGCACGGCGATACCGAGCGCCAGTGGCACATCGAGGTTGAGCTGCCGCTGCCGGAGGCTGTGCCATGCAGACGTGAAGTAACCGCGCCCACTATACAGCAGCACCGGAAGCGTGAACGCGAAATTCATCCAGCCGAAGAAGGTGGCATATTTTGCTTCGAATGCAGCCATGCCGAAGTATTCGGGGAAGCTCAGCATCATGGAGTTGCCGAAACAGAACCCCGCCACGGCGATTTTGGCAATTAGCCCGCTTTGGGAAAACTTGCGGCCTGACTTGACCACATCCTGTAAGGTGATTTTGGGTGCATAGCCAATGTCATCCAGCAGCTCGACCAGTCCACGCATGGATAGCTCATGGTGCTTAATGGTAATGGTTACCTGTTTCTTCATGAAGTCGCTCTGCGACCGCACCACGGCGGGACTGAGCTTATAAAGGTGTTCCAGCAGCCAGATGCAGGAACTGCAATGGATGGCGGGAATGTAAAAGGTGACGACCGTGATGTCGCTATTCTTGAAGTCGATCAGTTTATCGGCGATCGCGGGTTCGTCGAGGTAGTCGTACCGTTCGCCCTGTTCGGCTTTCTTTTTACCGGGATGCGCGTTGTATCGGTAATAGGACTGCATGTTGTTGCCGCTTAGTATGCGGTATACGCTTTGGCAGCCCAGGCAACAGAAAGCGTGGCCATCGGCTTCAAAACCGCTATGCAACACCGCGTCGCCGCAGTGGAAACATTTCGTGTCTTCGGAAGCTTTGGTTGCTATCGCCATGTATTTCTAGGTATTAAACCGCACTGCTGAACAGCGGTTGTGTACACTGTTTTTCGTGGAGCCGTTCATCGAAGGCCACGCAGACATTACGCAAAAAAGAGAAGCCTTCGGGAGTTACCTGTACCTGCATACCGTCTACAAGGACCAGTCCATCGGCAACCAACGGTGCCAAGCGCAGCAAGATCGGTGCAGCTTGGGCGGCGGGCATATCGAGCGTGGTGGTGCCGCGGCACATGACGTCGAGGATGTGCTTCCTTATCGTGAGGTCTCCCTTGGAAAGCACATGGCCTTTGACGACGGGAAGCTCCCCCCTATTCACCCGATCGGTATACGTCTCGACGGTCTTTTCATTCTGTGCGAAAGCGGTCCACGCATCGCTGATGGACGATACGCCAAGGCCGATGAGCAGCGGCGAATACCGGTCGGTATAACCCATGAAGTTGCGGTGCAACCCACCGGTTTCGGCTGCGATACAAAGGGCATCTTGAGGCAGGGCGAAATGGTCCATGCCCACATCGCGGTAGCCCGCTTGGGTGATGAGTGCCTTCCCCAAGCGGTAAAGTGCCAGTTTCTCCTTTCCTTTGGGGATATCGGCCTCGGTGTAATGGCGTTGGCCGGGCTGCATCCATGGCACATGCGCATAGCTATAGAACGATATACGGTCGGGCTGCATGGCGAGCGACGCCGTAATCGTTTCGCGCACGGTGTCAGCGGTCTGCAATGGCAGGCCGTAGATGAGGTCGAAGTTGATGGAGGTGTAGCCGATGCGGCGGGCGTCTTCCATCACCCGCCGGACATCGGCCTCGGTTTGCCAGCGGTTGATAACCCGTTGCACCTCAGTGTTAAAATCCTGTATACCCAGACTCAGGCGCCGGAAGCCGGCGTCAAACAGCGTCTGCAAATGCGCCGCCGTCGTATTGGCCGGATGGGCTTCGAAGGAAAACGAGGGGTTCGGCAGCACGCGCGCGCCTTGGAGCAACCCTACCACGAGCCGTTTTAGCTGCCCGGGACTGAAAAACGTGGGGGTACCGCCGCCGAGGTGGATTTCGCTGATGGGGATGGTGGCGTTGCCCAGCAGGTTACGGTACAATTGCCACTCGGCTAGTACGGCATCGATATATGGCGCTTCGACGCCGTGGTTCTTGGTGATGCGTTTGTTGCAACCGCAGTACGTGCATAACCGCTCACAGAAAGGAAGGTGGACGTAAAGCGCAACACCTTGCGAAGACGACGTGAGGAAGCGCGCCCGGACATGGTCGCCCCATCGCTCGGCGCTCCACGTAGCCGCTTCCCAGTAGGGTACGGTGGGGTAACTGGTATACCTCGGTGCCGCCACATTGTAGCGTTCGACCAGTACTGCACTGTCAATTTCCTGTTTGGCCATATCGATAGGAGTTGTCTGCCCGGTGCTCAGCCTCCGGCGTCACTTTTTTTTTATCGATGCTGCAGACCTTCTGGCAGCAACACGCTTTGCCCACACATGTTCCCCCTCCCCAAGCATTGAGGTTGCGTATGGTTTGCCTGGCGATGTTTTCGACGGATTGGTCCTCGTCTGGCACATTAGCCACTTTGAAATCCATCCGGGTAGCCTCCTTGAGGTCGATATGGGTGGTGGCTTTGGATCGCGTGATGATTTTGGTGACGCCGGCATGCTTCAGCTCCCAAAGCATTTTGCGGTCAACGATGTCATAGGACGACACGATTACGGCCTCTTTTCCAAGCGCGTACGACACGGTACGCTCGTTCAATTCATTGGAAATTAATGTAAGGTCGTGTTTCTTTCCATTAGCCAGGGCCAGGCATTCCTTTTCCTGTGGCTTTATGCTGTATGCGATAGCTTTCATCCGTAACTCCGCGTCCTTAGGTGAATCATTTCCTGCATCGTTCATTGTTTCCAAAACTACGGCAGTAGGCACCGTCAGGCAATGAATGGCATCAGTCGAAAAAGTGACTTTGGTTACTTCTTCGGCTGTTAAGTAAATAAAGACGGGTTATTGCTTGATGTGCTGCAATTTATTGATGGAAAGGATCCGGATGGCATTCCCCTCTTTGGCAATCAGCTTTTCATCCTTGAAATCGGCCAACATCCGGCTGATGGTCTCATTGGCGGTGCCGGCCAGCGAGGCCAGGTCATCGCGTGATATACGGATGAGGCATTCGTCGCCCATGGCTCCCGCCGCCGTTTTATCGGCCACGTGGATGAGCGCGTTGGCTACGCGTTTGCGGACCGAATCATAGGCGAAAGCCAGCAACTGCACTTCCTTGCCGCGGATATTTCCCGACAGCATCTTGATGAATTTGCTGGCGATGCCGGGCTTACGGTAAAGCAGCTCAAAGAAATGATCGCGGTCGATGAGGGCCAGTTCGCTATCTTCCAGCGCCTCCGCATTGTCGGTATAGGGTTGTTGAAGCAAAATGGCTCCATAGCCAAAAAACGAACCATCCACGTGGATGTCGGTGGCCAGCTCGCGGCCATCCAGGTACGACAGGAACCGGCGCACCTTGCCTTTCTTCGCGAAATAGACGTACAGCGGGGTATCGCCCTCCTGGTAGATGAATTGCTTTTTCTTGTAAATCTTGGTGCGCGAGCGCTGTACAAGCTCTTGCAGTAGCCGCTCTTGCTCTTCCTCGCTTAAGCGGGTATCTTTGCCTGCCGTTGGTTCAGGTCCCAGTTGCTTGCGCTTTTTGAGGCGCGTTTCGATGGCGTTCAGCAGCTCGATGTCGTCAAACGGCTTGGTGAGGTAATCGTCGGCACCAAGTTCCATCGCTTTACGCATATCCGCCCGCTCGGCCTTAGCCGTGAGGAAGATGAACGGTATCGTGGCCGCCTTTGGATGTTTGGACAGCATGAATAACACGCCGAAGCCATCCAGTTCGGGCATCATGATGTCGCACAGGATGACATCAGGCAGGTACTTCAGGGCGAGTTCAACACCCGTTTTTCCTTCGGGCGCTTCATGCACCCGGTAACCGGTGAGTTCCAGGATTTCACGGGTGCTCTCGCGGATATCGTCGTTATCCTCGATGATCAATACGGTTGCTTGTTCAGTGGGTGCAGACATAACTATGGTGTGGCGTTTGGTATAGCGTTGCGGAAGGTGAGCGTAAACACGGTACCCTTATCTTGTGCGCTCTGGCAGGTGACTTCCCCGCCCATCAGCGACACGTATCGCCGCACAATATTGAGTCCTAGGCCGGTACCCGGTATATTGCCGGTGTTATGGGCGCGGAAAAACGGCTCAAACAGATTCTTTTGGTCTTCTTCGGGGATGCCGATTCCATCGTCTTTCACAACGACCTGGCAGGTATCGCGATTGATTTCGGTGTTGAATTCGATAAACGTGTTCTCGCCCGAGTACTTGATGGCATTCGATATCAAATTGATAATACTGTTTTTCAACAAGTTGGCGTCCAATGCAAATTTACCTTCGGATCCGGTGTGCTGGTAAACGATATGCTGGTTTGCCTTGCAAATAAGTTGCATTTCCTCAGTGATTTCCTCGGCAAGTTCCACGAGGTTAATCTCTTCGTTATTGGCCAACACCTTACCAGCCTCCAGTCGCTCCAATGAAAGGAAATCATTGAGGATACTGGTAAGTAGCTGCACCGAACTTTTGATGCGCCCGGTATGCTTGAGCACATTGGGGAGGTCGGGCTTCTCGGCGTATTTTTCAATAAGCGACGCCGACAGTTGGACAGCACTGAGCGGTGTGCGGAACTCATGCGAGGCCATGGAGACGAAGCGCGATTTGAGTTGGTTCAGTTCCTTTTCCTTTTCGAGCGACTGGCTCACTTCCGACTTGGTTTTCTCCAGTTCGGATACCAGCTTAATGAGGTCTTTGGTGCGGTTGCTCACCGTAGCCTCCAACTCTTCCATGTGGTGGAGCAGCTTTTCTTCTGCTTCTTTTTCTTTGGAAAGGTCATGTACGAAGCCGGTAAACGCCGTTTTATTTTCGTAATGCACCTCGCTCACTGCCAAGCGAAACGGAAAGGTTGTCCCGTTTTTCCGGAGCCCCCGCACTTCCCTTCCTATACCGATGATTTTTTTCACCCCGGTGGTCAGGTAATTGAGAATGTACTGGTCGTGCTGGCTCCGGTAGGGCTCGGGCATCAGCATCGACACGTTGTTGCCGATGACCTCATCGGCCTCGTACCCGAACAGGTTGGAGGCGGCGGGGTTGATGGAGTCCACGATACCATGGCGGTCGATCGTGATGATGCCGTCAATCGCATTTTCAATGATGGCTTTGAGTAATCTGGAGGTATCCATCTATGTTTATGTCAGTTTTTTGTATTTGATCCGATGAGGCGTTATATCGCCCAGGCGCTTTTTACGGTTCTCTTCATATTCAGAATAATTCCCTTCAAAGAAATACACCTGCGAATCGCCTTCGAACGCGAGGATATGCGTACAGATGCGGTCGAGGAACCAGCGGTCGTGCGAAATGATCACCGCGCAGCCGCCAAAGTTCTCGAGCCCTTCTTCGAGGGCACGGAGGGTATTCACGTCGATGTCGTTTGTCGGCTCATCGAGCAACAGCACGTTGGCCCCTTTCTTCAGGGTGATGGCCAGGTGCACGCGGTTGCGCTCACCGCCGGAGAGTACGCCGACCTTTTTTTGCTGGTCGGCTCCGTTGAAGTTGAACTTAGACACATATGCGCGTGAGTTGACCGGGCGGTTACCCAGTTGGATGTTTTCATTCCCCTCGGTGATGTTTTCCCAAACGGACTGATCAGGGTCGAGGTCGTCATGCATCTGATCGACATAGCCCAGGACGGCTGTTTCCCCTACGCGGAAGGTACCGGTATCGGGTTGCTCCTGCCCGGTAATCAATCGGAACAGCGTGGTCTTGCCCGCCCCGTTGGGACCGATGATGCCCACAATACCGGCGGGGGGCAGCGAGAAACTGAGGTCTTCGAACAGCAGTTTGTCGCCATAGGCTTTGCTGACGCCTTGGGCCTCGATGACCACATTGCCCAATCGGGGGCCCGGTGGGATGAAGAGTTCCAGTTTCGCTTCCCGCTCTTTGGTCTCTTCGGAAGCCAATTTTTCGTAATTATGCAGGCGGGCCTTCGACTTGGCGTGACGGGCCTTTGGCGCCATCCGCGCCCATTCGAGTTCGCGCTCCAGCGTTTTCTGGCGTTTGCTCTCCGTCTTTTCCTCCTGTGCCAGTCGTCTCGCCTTCTGGTCAAGCCACGACGAATAATTGCCTTTCCACGGGATGCCCTCGCCACGGTCGAGCTCCAGTATCCATCCCGCCACGTTGTCGAGGAAGTAGCGGTCGTGCGTTACCGCGATGACCGTCCCTTTATATTGTTGAAGGTGTTGTTCGAGCCAGTCGATCGACTCAGCATCGAGGTGGTTGGTGGGTTCATCGAGCAGGAGTACGTCCGGCTCCTGGAGCAATAAACGACATAATGCCACACGACGGCGCTCGCCGCCTGACAATGTGGCTATTCCGCGGTCCGGGTCGGGACACCGCAGGGCGTCCATGGCCCGCTCCAGTTTATTGTCGAGTTCCCAAGCGCCCGACGCGTCTATTTTGTCCTGTATTTCTCCTTGCCGGGCCAGCAAACGGTCCATTTCGTCGGCATTTTCGTACACTTCGGGCAGACCGAACTTCTCGTTGATTTCTTCGTATTCGCGGAGCAATTCGGTGGTTTCGGCCACCCCCTCTTCCACCACCTCGCGAACAGTCTTGGACGCGTCGAGCTCGGGCTCCTGGGCCAGGTAACCCACGCTATAGCCCGGCGAAAAGACCACCTCACCCTGGTAGGATTTGTCCAGGCCCGCGATGATACGAAGCACCGACGACTTGCCGGACCCATTGAGACCGATGACACCGATTTTAGCGCCATAGAAGAAGGAGAGATAGATATTTTTTAATACCTGCTTTTGTGGTGGATAGACTTTGCTAACCCCCGCCATAGAGAAAATCACTTTTTCGTCTGCCATATTTTTGACTCGTTTTGATGCTTACGGATAAACCCAGAAGCGCAAAGATAGTCAGAATGGGGCAATAAACGCTTTTATACGGCCTGACAAAATGTTATCTTTGTATCAATGGCTTAATTGTTGATAAAAGTTACACGAATAGTGAAGGTACCATCGATATTTTTTCTACATTTATCGAATCCTTAGCATAAAAAAAGAAAGGTAATACATTCATGGAAGCAAAATTTTCGCCTCGCGTAAAGGATGTGATTTCATACAGCAGGGAAGAAGCCATCCGGTTGAAGCACGATTATATCGGCACGGAGCATCTGTTGCTCGGTCTCATTCGTGAAGGGGACGGCATCGCCATCAAGATACTAAAACACACAGGGATCGACACCACGGAACTGCGCAAGTCTATCGAAGATGCGGTGAAGGGTTCTTCGATGTCTCGGGCGCCCATCGGCAATATGCCGCTCACTAAGCAAGCGGAGAAAGTATTGAAAATCACCTACCTTGAGGCCAAGATATTCAAAAGCGACGTCATTGGCACCGAGCACCTGCTGTTGTCTATTCTGCGCGATGAAGACAACATCGCCTCACAGATCCTGCAACAGTACGACATCAACTACGATGTGTTCAAGGCCGATGTGGAGCAGAACAAGGCCGGCATCACCGGGCAAGCCGCTGGCTCTACGGCCGGCGATGACGACTTCAAGGAAGACGACCATTTCAACCAGCCCAAGAAGGTTTCCGACATCAAGTCGAAAACACCGGTGCTCGATAATTTCGGCCGCGACCTTACCAAGGCTGCCGAAGAAGGTCGGCTGGATCCCATCGTAGGTCGCGAGAAGGAAATCGAGCGCGTGTCGCAGATCCTATCAAGGCGCAAGAAAAACAACCCCATCCTCATTGGTGAGCCTGGCGTGGGTAAGTCGGCTATTGCCGAAGGACTGGCGCTGCGCATCATCCAACGCAAGGTGTCGCGTGTATTGTTCAACAAGCGCGTGGTGACACTGGATCTCGCCTCACTGGTGGCCGGTACCAAGTACCGGGGCCAATTCGAGGAGCGCATGAAAGCGGTGATGAATGAGCTGGAGAAATCGCCCGACGTGATCCTCTTCATCGACGAGATACACACCATCGTCGGCGCTGGCGGCGCTTCCGGTTCGCTGGATGCATCGAACATGTTCAAGCCGGCTTTGGCGCGCGGAGAAATCCAATGCATCGGTGCCACGACGCTCGACGAATACCGCCAGTACATCGAAAAAGATGGGGCACTCGACCGGCGTTTCCAAAAGGTGATGATCGAGCCGGCATCGCACGATGAAACGGTAGAGATCCTCAACCGCATCAAAGAGAAGTATGAAGAACACCACAACGTCAATTACACACCGGAGGCCATTGAGGCTTGTGTAACGTTGACGACGCGCTATATTACCGATCGGTTTTTACCCGATAAGGCCATCGACGCGCTAGACGAAGCGGGTTCGCGAGTGCACTTGACTAATATCCATGTACCACAGACCATCATCGATATCGAGGAGAAGATCGAAGAGATAAAGATCGAGAAAAACAAGGTGGTACGCAGCCAGAAATACGAAGAGGCTGCCAAACTGCGCGATACGGAGAAAAAGCTGCTGGAAGAGCTGGAAGAAGAGAAGACGGCGTGGGAAGCGGAAACGAAGACCAAGCGATACACCGTTTCGGAAGACAATGTGGCCGAAGTGGTATCCATGATGACGGGCATCCCGGTACAACGTGTGGGGCAATCCGACAGCCAGAAGCTGCTCGGCATGTCCGAATCCATGAAGGGCCGCATCATCGGACAGGATGAGGCGGTGAAGAAATTGGTGAAGGCAATCCAGCGTACACGTGCCGGATTGAAAGACCCCAAGAAACCCATCGGCTCTTTCATCTTCCTCGGCCCTACGGGGGTAGGTAAAACCGAGCTGGCCAAAGAATTGGCGCGCTTCATGTTCGACAGCGAGGACTCGCTGATCCAGATCGACATGAGCGAGTATATGGAGAAATTTGCCATCTCCCGCTTGGTCGGCGCGCCTCCGGGATACGTGGGCTATGAAGAGGGCGGCCAACTGACGGAGAAAGTGCGGCGTAAGCCTTACTCGGTGGTGCTGCTCGACGAAATCGAGAAGGCGCACCCCGACGTGTTCAACCTGCTTCTGCAGGTATTGGATGAAGGGCAGCTGACCGACAGCCTCGGTCGCCGGGTAGATTTCAGGAACACCATCCTGATCATGACCTCCAACATCGGGGCGCGCCAGCTGAAAGATTTCGGCCAGGGCGTGGGCTTCACCACCTCGGCCAAGGCCGAGCAAGCCGAAACCCACTCGCGCAGCGTCATCGAGAATGCGCTCAAGCGGGCCTTCGCCCCCGAATTCCTTAACCGGGTGGACGACGTGATTGTCTTCAACTCGCTGGATAAAGAGCACATCTTCAAGATCATCGATATTGAGTTGAAGTCGCTATTCGTCCGCATCGAAGCATTGGGCTACAGCATCAAGCTGACCGATGCCGCCAAGGAGTTCGTTGCCGAGAAGGGCTTCGACAGCAACTTCGGCGCACGGCCGCTGAAGCGGGCCATCCAGAAATACCTGGAAGACCCCATTGCCGAAGAGATCCTTAAAGGCGAAGTGGCCGAAGGCAATACGCTGGAAGTGGATTACGATAAAACCAAGGAAGAAGTGGTCGTTAATATCCAGGCGGGCGACGGTGGTTCCTCAAAACCATCGGACTTGGCCGAGGAAAAGAAAGACGATTAAGGCTTACAATAAGGTGAATATAAATCGGCCAGCTAAAGAAGTCAGCTGGCCGATTTTTTTGGTTTAATAAAAAACTTCTATTCCTAATATTCTTCTTCGACAGCTTCGGATTCTACAGTTGCCGCCGCGGGCTTTTTCTTCCCGGCTCCGGTGATCATCTTGACCAGCACCGGCGCCGTAGCGAGCACCACAATACCCATGATAACATACTCTAAGTTGCGTTGTACCCAATCGTTCTCACCAAGCAGGTAACCAAGCGTAGCCAAGCTGCCCACCCAAAGGATGCCACCGACTACATTATAGAGGGCAAATTTCTTGATGTCCATCTCTACGATACCGGCCACAATGGGAGCAAATGTACGCACTACGGGAAGGAACCGTGCCAAAATAATGGCCACCCCGCCGCGTTTATGGTAAAACTCCTGCGCCCGGAAGATGTATTCCTTCTTGAAAAGCCAATTGTCTTTCATCTTGAGCAAGCGGTGCCCGAAATACTTGCCGCACCAATAACCGACGAAATTGCCCAATATACCAGCAGCGGAAATCAAGGCAATCCAGTACAACAAGGTAAGTACGGAATCTACCGGCCCCAGCGTAAGGTTCGCGATAATAATACCTGCAATAAAGAGAATGGGATCGCCGGGTAAGAAAAATCCGATGAGGATACCCGTTTCGGCAAACACAATGAATAACAATAAATACAGGCCTCCATGGGCAACAATCCAATCGGGATTGGTCAGGTTATTTAAAAAATCGAGAAACGTTTCCACAAACTAATCCAAAAAATAATAGCAAAGAAATGAACGAATACTGGAAAGATATTGTATAAAATCATGCCATAACTTCAATGACGGGTATCACATTTTTGTTATGGACATGAAATGTCATTGCGATGACAGGAATTGGCCATACCATTTGCCCGAATCTTTCAGCATGCGCCGCTGGGTTTTGAAGTCGGTATGCACCAGACCGAACCGGGGGTGGTAGCCCTCCGACCACTCGAAATTATCGGTGAGCGTCCATACGAAGTAACCGTGCACATGGTGCCCGGCCTGCTTGGCGCGGAGGACCTGGGCCAGATGGGACTGGAGGTACTGCACCCGTTGCTGGTCGGCCACCCCACCATTCACCACGGTATCAGCGAATGCTGCGCCGTTTTCGGTGACATACAGCTTGGGAACGTTCGGGTATGCGCTGAATTTCTCGATCATTTCGTAGATGGATTCAGGATACACCTCCCACCCCATCTCGGTAATGGGGTGGACACCTCGTCGCTTTGCCGTCAAAATCCGCGCCTTTAGGTAAGGAACGAAAAAGGAATGCCGAACCACTTCCCGTGTATAGTTCTGGATGCCGATAAAATCGAAATCGAATGGCAGTAGGGCATCATCACCCACCTGCATGTATTTTCCCATACCCGTTAGCGCCGGCAAGTCTGCCACCGGATAGCCCATCCCCAACACCGGCTCGATAAACAATCGGTTGATCAGGGCATCGGCGCGCTTGGCGGCTTCCACGTCGCGGCGCCGGCTGCTCGCCGGGTGGATGCTGGAACATGAAAACGTACTGCCTATGGCCGCATCGGGTATAGCCGACCGCAACAACCGGCCTACTTGACCCATGGCCAGCGCGGCATGGTGGGCGGCAGCGAAAAAGTTACGTAATCCCCTCAGACCTGGCGCATGCACACCGAAGAAATAGCCCGCTCCGGTAAACACGGTGGGCTCGTTGAGCACCATCCAATGCTTTACGCGGTCGCCATACCGTTTGGCGACACACGCGGCATAGTCTGACAGCCACGACAGCACGTCGCGGTTCGTCCACCCGCCCCGATCTTGCAGCGCCTGCGGCAGGTCCCAATGGTATAACGTCACCCATGGGGTAATGCCCTGCGCTAGGCAATGATCAATCAGGCGGTCGTAGAAGTCCAACCCTTTATCATTGGGTGTACCGATACCGTTGGGAAAGATACGGGGCCAAGAAAGCGAAAACCGGAAATTGGGGATATGCATTTGTTTCACGAACGCCACATCCTCGCGGTAGCGGTGGTAGAAATCGCACGCCACATCGGCGCGGTCGTTGTTTTTGATTTTTCCTTTCCGATGGGTAAACGCATCCCAGATCGAAGGCCCCTTGCCATAGGCATCCCATGCACCCTCGGTCTGGAACGCCGCGGTAGATACCCCCCATTGAAAGTCCGCACCGAAATCTGCTTTTACCATCTACACGGGTATTTTGGGTACATGCGTTTCCAGCAAGCTGTCGATGATATCTTGGGTACAGTCGGGATAATCAACGGTGACCGTACGTTTGCTATTGAGCCACGTTTCGATGGCGATATCGTTCTTTGCTTTCAGGCTTTTCACCGCGGGTACACCCATCTCTTCGAGCGCTGCGGCATTGAGGTGCTGCTCGTATTGGTTTTTCATGGGGATCACCAGCAGCTTCTTCTTCATGAACAGTGCTTCGGCGGGTGTTTCGAATCCGGCACCGCACAATACGCCAGCAGACCTGGCCATGCTTTGGATGAATGCTTCGTTGGCAATGGGTTGCACGAGCACGTTGCGCATCTCGAACGGTGTTTTATTGTGCTTAGAAAACACCTCCCAACGGATATCGGGGAAACGCATCAGCTCCTTCAGTAGCCGCGCATCATCGTAAGCGGGCAGGTACACCGTATAATGCGCACCGTCGGACACGTCGAGCTGCCGCACCTGCTGGCGGATTACCGGCGTATAAATCCGGTTGTTGTAGGGCCGGAAATGAAAGCCGTAGTTGATCGACGCGGGCGCGTAGTTGCGCATGATGAACTTACCCAGCATATCCTGCTCTTTGGGTTTGGGTGCCTGTGCATCCATGGTGGCGGCTTGGTGGCTGAGCCCGATGCATTCTTTATCGCGCGTATGGCAAGCCCAAGCGGAAATAGGCTCGAAATCGTTGATGATCAAGTCGTAGTCTTCGATGGGAAGGGTGTCCACTTCGTGGATGAGCCTGCGGACGGTGGAACTCATGAACGTCTTCCATAGGTCTACCCCACCGTTTTTCCCAAAGATGAAGCTGAGGCCATGCATGCGGTATTTTACGGGGAACGGCAATTCCAGATCGGCCTGGATACCGCTCACCAGTACGTCGACAACCGCCCGCCGCTGCAAACAGGGCACCACATCCATTGCCCGGCTTAAGTGGCCGTTGCCCGTACCCTGAACTGCATAGAGAATTTTCATGTTGAGCTATTAGACGTTAGACACTAGACAACAGACATTAGACTCACGTTCAGTGATCAATTATCGACTGCCATTTATTAATGCCTGAACGCCGACACCAAAAAACGGCAAAAAATACGGATTTTCAAACCCGATAACCAATATAACATGTGCTTCATAACTATGATAGTATACTTCCTCGGTACCGAAGGACGGGATTTGATATGATGCAAGCGTTAAAAAGAGATGAACGATTTGTGATTTTTCGCCATATGGCTTACCTTTAATGCATGAACCGCATCTACCTGTTACCCATAGCGCTCATTACGGTGATATTCTTTTCTTCGTGGGGGTTCCACGCGCATAAGCTGATCAACCGGATGGCGGTATTTACGCTGCCCACAGACATGGCCGGGTTTTATAAGCACCATGTGGACTACATGACGGAGCATGCCGTGGATCCGGACAAACGGTGTTACGCAGACAGCGCCGAGTCGCCCCGCCATTTCATCGATGCCGATGAATATGGCCCCCAACCGTTCGATAGCATCCCTGTCCATTGGACAGCCGCCGTGGAGAAATTCAGCGAGCGTAGGCTATTGTTACGCGGCGTACTCCCCTGGCAAATCAACCGGAGTTATTACGCCCTGGTCAGGGCGTTCAGCGAAAAGGATTTCCGGCGGATACTGCGCCACTCGTCAGACATTGGCCATTACCTTGCCGATGCCCATGTGCCACTGCACACCACGAGCAACTACAATGGTCAGCAGACCAACCAGGTGGGTATCCATGCGTTTTGGGAGAGCCGGTTGCCGGAGCTGTTTTCGGAGGGATACGACTTTTTCGTGGGCCGTGCGGAATATATCCAGTCGCCGGTCGATGAAGCGTGGCGCATTGTGCAGGGGAGCTATGCCCTCGTCGACTCGGTACTGGCTGTCGAGGCACAGCTGAACGACACATTCCCAGCCGACCGGAAATACGGCTACGTGTCCCGGAATAACCTACTGATCCGCACCTACTCGGATGCCTATTCGGCCGCCTACCACAAAGCGCTGGACGGTATGGTGGAGCGGCGGATGCGCGGCGCCATAAAAAGCATCGGCAGTTTCTGGTTTTCGGCTTGGGTGGATGCCGGGCAGCCAGACATCCGGCACTTACCACAGGAATCACCGGCCACGGATTCGATACCACCGCCCGCAGCCGGTGATAAACTGCTCGGCAGGGAGGAGTGGCATTGACCTTCTTCCTGACGAGATCAATCGGCAATATTAAATGCCGCTTTCACCGCACCGTAATCTTGCAAATCCAGCTCCCCCCTAGCCTGTGCGGAAAGGACAGATGACGCTTCGGCGAATACCACCTTGATCTTCCTAAACGTGAGCGGTAACCCGTAAGGTGTGCTACCATCGGGCTGCAGCGCCCGGATCCCGAGTCGGTAAACACTTGGCGACGCGTTAAACTGATAAAGAAAATTCCGCGTTTGGTAATTGCCGGATGATCCCAATCCGGGGGAGGCAAACCATGCCGTTTCCGCCTCATTGGAAGGGTTGTAATATACCAGGACCATACTGTTGTCTACAATCGCTCTGGAAACGGATAGTTCGAGGTTCAACGTACCCGTGAAGGTGTGCGAACCGAGCTCATAAAGCACTACATTCGCATTCCCATCATCCCCTTTGTCGCCCTTGTCGCCTTTATCACCCTTTTCACCCTGCACGCCTTGTTCTCCTTCAGGTCCAACAGGCCCTGCATCACCCTTCTCGCAAGCTGTTTGCGTAAGCGCAATCATTCCAAGAACCAGCATCAATAATTTGAATGTCTTCATAATCCATTAAGTTTTATTAAGTAATCGATATAACAAAGGAATAAACTATCGATGCGACGGGCAATACCTAATTTGGTGTATTTTAACAGCTGGTTATCAAGGATTAATACTCCCGATAATTTCAATCACCTCCGTGGCCTCCTCCATCGACAGGCTTCCAAACCCGAGGCGTATGCCGCAGTAACGTTCCGATTGATAGAGTAAGTAACGGGGCAGGTAGAGGTCGCGCCGGGCACAGGCATCGCGTAAACGCATTAAATTATAATCGGCCGGCCATTTGGTCCACACGGCCAGACCGCCCGAGGGCACCGCCGCATCAACCCGGTCGCCCAAATGACTAGCTAGCAGGCCGACCATATGATTGCGGCGCACCCTGTACTCCCGCACGGTCTTCTTGAGATAACGATGGATTTCACCGTCGGCAATCATCTCGCCGAGTGCGGCTTCGGTAAGCGTGTCGCCATACCGATCCATGATGCCCAGCAGTTTGTCCATCTCCGCAATCAGCTCCCCGGGCGCTACGATAAAGCCCGAGCGAAATCCAGGAGCCATCGACTTGCCAAAGGTACCGACATACACTACCATACCAGCTGTATCGGCACTTGCCATCGGCAGCAGGGGGCTCCCATCGTAGTGGTAGTCGTAGTCGTAGTCATCTTCCAAAATGATAAACCCGTAGGCGGCTGACAGTTCCAGCAACTCCACCCGTCGCTGGGCGCTCAGCGCAGCGGTGGTGGGGTAATGGTGGTGCGGCGTGATGTACAGCATACGGATGGCCCGACGCTCGCAGAGTCGACGGACCGCTTCGACATCGATTCCTTCGTCATCCACCGGCATCGTGAGCACCGTGGCACCCGCTTTCTGGAAGATCATGTTGGTGGCGAAATAGCTGAGCTCGCCCACCACTACGGTGTCGCCGGCCGACAGCAATGTCTCCGCCACGATGTAGACACTCAGTTCGAGGCTCCGGGTGACCAAGATGTTGTTGTCGGAAATATGCAGCCCCCGTGTGAGATTGAGGAAATTGACTAGTTGTTCCTTATAGTACGTGCGGCTCATTGAGGGGTGATAACCCAGCTTTCGCTGGTTACCCTTCCGCTTCATGTTGGTATGCAGCAAGCGCGACAGGTAGCCCACGTGCGACAGCCTCGGGTCGGGAAGCCCGTCATCCAGCATGAACCGGGCCGGCGCATGATCGAACGGGTCGTCTAATACGGACCACCGTTTAAAGGAGAAGCCTGTCCGCACAGGGTAGCCCATGAGCGCAGGGCTTTCCGCCGTAGAAAGCCTTTGGGGTCTATCCCGCTTCGCGTTTCTCACGAATGCCCCCCGGCTAGGATAGATGGTTATCCATCCCTGTGCCTCCAACTCCGTATAGGTGGCTACCACGGTATTTCGGTGCAGCCCGAGCAACTTGGCGAGCTGGCGGCTACCCGGCAGCTTGTGGCCGTCCAGCAGATAGCCGCGCTGGATGGCATTGATCAGCTGGTGGGCCACCTGCAGGTAAACCGGATGGCTCGCACCGCGGGCTACCTGGATGAAACTTTGATAAGGTACTGAAACCGGACTAGCCATAAAATAAAAACTGGCACCTTTTGATGTGCCGGCAAGTTACGACTTTTGCAAAAAATCAATCGAATGACACGATATTTTAAAGAAGCCTACACCATTTTAGCAGTAGTATGTTCCGGTTCGGCCATTGCCCAAGAGGATACCAGCGCCATACCACTCGGGGAAGTCATCATTACGGAAAACCGGATGCAATTGCCCTTCGCGAAACAAAACCGCAACATCCAGATCATCGACAGGAAACAGATCGATGCTATGCCCGCCCGGTCGATCAACGAACTCCTTGGCTACATCAGTGGCGTAGACCTTCGCCAACGGGGGCCTTTTGGCACGCAGGCCGATGTAAGTATCGATGGGGGCAGCTTTGAGCAGACGCTCATCTTGGTCAACGGCGTGAAGGTATTGGACGCACAGACGGCGCATAACAGCCTCAACCTGCCCATCCCGACAGACGCCATTGAACGTATTGAAATCATCCGTGGGCCCGCCGCGCGTATTTATGGCATCAACAGCCTAACGGGCGCCATCAACATCGTGACGAAAACACCTGACGATTCAGGGTTGTCGGCCCATGCTTACACCGGGTCGGGGTTTAAGCGCGATACCGCAAACAACGACGCGCTTTTCTACGGAAGGGGCATACAGCTCGGAGCCACCGTAGTCGGCAATGCCGGCCGCCATTCGCTTTATGGTAACCACGAATCAGGGAATGGTTACCGGTATAACACCGCCTTCCGTAACAACAAGGTGTTTTATCAGGGCGAAATACCCACAAACGGCATGGACGCCTTGTCACTGATGGGCGGCTATGTATCCAATGGCTTCGGTGCCAACGGATTCTATGCCGCGCCGGGCGATAAAGAATCGCGCGAGGTGGTACAAACCGTACTGGCAGCTGTGGGGTACCAGAGCCACGTGACCGACAAGCTGACGATATCGCCACGGGTCAGCTACCGTTATGCATACGATGATTATCGCTATTTCCGCCACGACCTGGGCCGCGCACGGAGCCAGCACCATGGTCACGCCATCAACACCGAAATCAACAGCACGCTGCAAACGGCAGTGGGTGATATTGGCGTTGGACTAGAGATGCGCAACGAAATCATCCGAAGCAGCAATATCGGCGACCATAACCGTGATAATTACGGACTGTATGCTGAATTCAAAACTGAGAAAATAAACCGGCTACTGCTCAGCGCCGGTGCCTATGTGAATTACAATTCGGACTATGGCTGGCAAGTATTTCCCGGAATCGACCTGGGGTACCAGCTCAGCGAGCGATGGAAACTGGTGGCCCACACGGGCACTGGCCAGCGTATCCCCTCGTTTACCGACCTTTATCTCGACCAACGACCGGGCAACATCGGCAATCCGCTGCTGCAATCGGAAAGCGCTTGGCATGCGGAGGGTGGCATCAAGTATGCCGACAACCGCACGGTCGCCCATGTGGGTTACTTCTACCGAAACATGGACAATTTCATCGATTGGGTACGGCTATCGTTGGATGAGCCCTGGCAACCCCACAACTTTCAGCGGAACCGCACGCAGGGGCTCACCTTTTCCGGAAATTACCGGCTATTCCGTGGGCAGACCGAGGCCACGTGGATGGTGGGACTCGGCTATACATGGTTAGCGCCCCAATTCGACGACAGCCACAATGCAGGCTTCCTCTCTAAGTACGTCATTGAAAGCCTGCGCCATCAGGCAACCGCCAACATCCATTTCTCGTCGGGCCGGTTTTCCGCTACCGTCGCAGCGCGGCTCAACGAACGCATTAGCTATAAGAGCTACTTTCTGGGCGACGCACGGCTCGGCTATCGCCTCAGCCCTATTGATCTCTACGTAGACGTGCAAAACCTATTTGACGCCACCTATATCGAAGCGGCCGCCGTACCGCTGCCGGGAAGATGGTTTAGTTTGGGGGTTAAATACGGGATTTGAAAGTAAGAACAGGTATCCCGATAAACCGGGATACCTGATAAATATTAATTTTTCGTTTCCAGCAGCCGCCATACGATGGCTGCCACCACAGCCCCAACGATGGGGGCGACGATAAACAGCCACAGCTGACTTAACGCAGCACCACCGGCTAAAATAGCAGGGCCAAAGCTCCGTGCAGGGTTGACAGATGTACCGGTAATCGGGATGGCGACTAGATGGATGAGCACCAGCGTAAAACCGATAGCTAATCCCGCCATCGTGCCGTTACCCCATTTGGAGGTGGTACCGAGGATGACGAAAAGGAAGAGGAAGGTCAGTATGGCTTCTGCCAGGAACGCCGACGTGGTGCCGTATTCATTCTGGTAGCCTGCACCCCAGCCGTTGGCACCGTAGGCCCACTCGCCCGGTGTGAAACCGTCCAGCTGGCCACTTAGCACCTGCTGCAGCACAAATGCGCCCAGTAATGCACCGATGAATTGGGCAACGATGTAGGCAATGGCATCGCCTACGGAAATCTTGCCGTTGACCAACATCGCGATGGTAATGGCCGGATTGATGTGGCAACCCGTGATGCCGCCGATCGCGTATGCAAACACCACTACCGACAGACCAAACGCCAATGCGATGCCCAATAGGCCCAAGCCCGAAAGGCCGGCTAGGGTGTCCGCTCCTGCAACCGCAGCTGCCCCGCAACCAAAAAGCACCAATCCAAAGGTGCCAATCATCTCGGCTACGAATTTCGTTGAAGTTTTAATTTCCATGATTTTATAAAATGGTTTACCCAAAGGTAACAGCTTTCTCGGAAGTACGTTGATTTTTTTACATAAAAAAAGCCCCACTACAGCAGGGCTTTTCCACGATTAGATCGTCAGGCCGCTGCCCGGCTTGGCTACGGGAATGGCCTGTGCCCCCATATCCATGTGGAATTCTTCGGGACTAGGCCCGAACCTGACGTTCGAGTTCAGCGCCCGCTCCCACGTCACTTCCGTGCCGCTGTATGCCGCCAATGTAGACAGTATACCAACCATGGTACTGTTGGTCATCCAGTCGCCATCATTGATGGGCGTACCCGAACGGATGGAAGCAAACAGCTCATCGTGTTCCGTTTGGTACATGTTATTGTTGGGGCCATTGTATTTCCATGCGTTCGTACCGAGAATTTCGTATTGGCTACCAATATTGACCGCCATCTTCCCATTTGTTCCGACGACATCGACACTATTCCGGTTGGCAACGCCGGTTTGCTGCCGCGCAAAATGGTAACCCTTCACGTCACCGGGGTAGGTCAACTCCACAGAAAAATGATCGAACACATTTCCTTTCTCCTTATCTACCCGTACTTGCCGCCCGCCGCTACCGATGGCTTTCTCTGGCGAAATATCACCCATCACCCACGACATCATATCCAAACTATGTACAGCTTGCTCGATAACAAGATCGCCCGACATCCAATTGTAATAAAACCAATTGCGCAGCTGGAATTCGAGGTCCGACCAACCCGCTTGACGGGGCTTCAAACTGAGATCGCCACCATACCGGAACGACGATAGCGACAGCACATCACCGATGGCCCCATCGCCTACACGCCCGAAGACCGCTCGGTTGGGGTTTGCGTAGCGGAAGCAGAAACCGGACATCAGCGCTAGGTTTTTATCTTTCGATTTGCGCACGGCTTCCAGCACTCGGCGGACACCGGGGGGGTCGATGGCGACAGGTTTTTCGCAAAAAACATGCTTATCGGCATTTACCGCTGCCTCAAGGTGCAACGGCCGAAACACCGGTGGCGTGGCTAACAAGACCACATCTACACCCGCGTCGATCACTTTTTGATAGGCATCGAACCCAATGTATTTATGCTTGTTTTTTATCTTGATTTTAGACGGCTCGACTTTCATCAATGCGTCGTATGCCGTGGCGATCTGGTCCTCGAAAATATCGCCCATGGCCACCAGCTCCACATCTGGGTCGGCACGTAATGCCTGCGCGGCAGCCCCTGTTCCACGCCCCCCGCAGCCGATTAACCCGATCTTAAGTATCTTTTTTTTGGCGGGAAAAAGCTCGCCCGCGAAACTGAACGGATGCGCGAGCGGCAGGATAGCGGCCATTGTGCCGGCCGTCTTTAGAAATGAACGACGGGAAGCGCCCCCGTCCGCACGCAAGGTGTTGTCTGTCATGATTGTTATTTAATATTGTTTCAGCATCTCAAAATAGGTCCCCAATATATACATTTTTAGGGAAACACACTACTGTTGGCTACGGCGCGAGATGCTTTATGCTTTTGCACGCAGGGCTTTCCGGCCTCTATGCCGGCCGGGCATGTTACTTGGACGCACCCAAGTAACCAAAGTGCTCCGGCTATGCCGCATTTGTTGTTCCGGCTGCGCGCTGGTGCAACGGCGA